>JBIIUB010000109.1:0-8678 GCA_044340205.1 Terrimicrobiaceae bacterium | reverse complement strand
GAAAAATCGGGAGCTGGATTTGCGGCATACCGAAGTATCGCCAAACCAGAGGAAGTCCTTCAACCCGGTTCATTGAGGTTCCTCAACAGCGGTTCACGCCGCCCAGAGGTCAGGATGTCTGAGGTTAAAACTTGAAACGGTGAGCGCAATTCCCGAACCGCCATTACTATCCAGCGTGAGGGTTTGGGCACCACCACCATTGGTGGTCGATCCCATGGTCAGCGAGCTAATGGTTTCCGCAGTGGCTCCGCTGGTTTTCCCTTTGAGAGTGAGCGTGCCCATATCGAGTATGACCCCACCCGTGCTAAGCGGGTCGGCCGTGTTTGAGAGGCCGCTGTAGTCAAGCACGAGCGGACCGCCTCTGATCGTGGTCGTGCCGGTGTAGGTATTGTTTCCGGCGAGGACGAGCGTGCCGGCGCCCCTCGAGATGAGTCCGGTGCTGCCAGCCACCGTGCTGGAAAGTGTCAAAGTGCCTGCGGGATCGTAATTGTTGAACGTGGGTGTGGTGCCCGCGAGCGTGATGGTGCCATTGGCGATCGAGAAATTTCCACCCACGGGGCTGTAGGTGATGGTATTTGCAAAAACCGTGCCGCTGACAGAGGCGGACCCACTGGTCGCATTGAAGGTGGCATTGGCGGTTGTGCCATTGGTCGAATCCCACGGAGTGCCGGTGACGCCAGACCAATTGGTTGCTGTGGTATCCCAGGTGGCACCGTCCGCGCCAGTCCAAGTGCCGTTAATCTGCGCACTGGCCACACCCGCGCCGTAAAAAGCCAGCGCGATACCAATCCAGAATATTCCGAGACGCGGAGGGGTTTTTCTGTAGGGAGAAGAGTTCATGGTTAAAGGAGATTGAGGTAAACTACTGGCCCAAAATCACACATTCGGCGCGGCGCACAAATGCTTTGTTATGTTAATCGTCGCAATGCGGAAACCTTTGGATCCGGGTGTGGAGAATTTGCCGTTGTCCCTTCTTTCCGCCACAGCGAAAGGCTCCTTCTTTATTGCGGAGTGCGAAAGGAGGAATGGCAGAATGAATTTTTTTTGGGGAGGGTGGTGCGCTACCGCGCGGGTCGTGAGTTCGGGAGGGACATCGTCCTCGCATGTCCCATTTTCGCGGCGAAGCCGCCTTTGTATCCAGCAGACGGCGGCTGCGCTGCCTGAGGCTTTGCTGGAGATTGTGCTTGCTGGTTTTATTCGTGTTGATTCGCCTTATTCGTGGTTCAAGGACATCCGGGCAGGATGGGCGCGGCGTGATGGGAACGAGGCGGTGGCGGGATGACGCGGCTCAGTCTTGGGTCAAGCCGGAGGTTGACCCTCCAAGGGGTTGTGCGCTACGGCGCGGGTCGTGAGTTCGGGAGGGACATCGTCCTCGCATGTCCCATTTTCGCGGCGAAGCCGCCTTTGTAGCCCGCAGACGGCGGCTGCACTGCTTGAGGCTTTGCTGGAGATTGTGCTTGCTGGTTTTATTCGTGTTGATTCGCCTTATTCGTGGTTCAATGACATCCGGGCAGGATGGGCGCGGCGTGATGGGAACGAGGCGGTGGCGGGATAACGCGGCTCAGTCTTGGGTCAAGCCGGAGGTTGACCCTCCAAGGGGTTGCGCGCTACCGCGCGGGTCGTGAGTTCGGGAGGGACATCGTCCTCGCATGTCCCATTTTCAGCCGCCCTCCGGCTCGGAGAGCGATACAACCCGGAGTGGCACGAGCAGTGTGCAAAAGTTGACCCTCCCAGTGCGCTGGCGGTCTGAAAGTAGGCTGCCTGCTTTTTTGCGACGATTAACATAATTTTCTCATTTGCCCCCCCTCCCCTGTATTGCATGGTGAAGCGCCTTGCTAGGGCACTTCAAACAACCTCAAAAAACCTCCTCAATATGAACAAAAAATCCTCCATCCTCCACGCTATGCTTTTCGCAGGCTTCGCAGCCTCGGCCTCGGCGGCGCTTCTTGAAAATCCACCACTCTCGACAGGTCCAAAATCGATTGACCCCAAGGGTGTGATATCGCCGGATCTGGTGCCCGCGAATGTGACAACCAAGGAGGAGCTCATCGCGCTTCCGAAGTTCCGAACGATTCAGACTTTTCAAAAAGAGGGGCAGGTTTTTGAACCAAAGCAAAACTTCATCACCTTCTCCGCAGAGAGCGAGATGCCTGCTGTGGAGCTCACATTTGAGGGAGCTGGGGCAACGCCTGAAAGTGGCGCGACAGTGGACAATGCGAATTTCGCAAGTTCAGGCCAGTCTGCGGTCCGCTTGGAGTCCACCGGAAACTCGGCCGCGAAAGTCAAAGTCATAACGGCAACCCTGAAGTTTGGGGACTACAACACCGGCGCACAGGCATTTACTCCCGCCACCCCTGACTCGGCGAAAGCACCAAAAGCGGTTTGCTTCACATTGACCAGCGCAGGCAATCGCTCCCATATGTTTCAATCCATCGTCGCTGTTTTCAAAGATGCGTCGGAAAATGTGTTGGATACGCAATCCCTGAACGACCTGAACATTCCAAACGATGCCACAGTTCGCGCCGCCTTTTTTGGATACAAAAGCCCCGGGGAGCGAATTGCCACTGTCGAAATCACAGCGACAACCAAAGACATGACATTTTCAGCGACACCGCTGCTCGGCCTCGATGACCTGGGATTTGTGCGATAGGCGACGACGCTGCAATCTTCCTTGTCATCCTGCATTTTTCCCAAGCAGAGCACTTCAACCCAACCAAAGAACAACTCCTCAATTATGAACAAAAAAACCTCCATCCTCCACGCTTTGCTTTTCGCAGGCCTTGCGACCTCGGCCTCGGCCTTGGTTTTTGAAAATCCAGCACGCGCCAAAGATTTCGAGTCAATCGACCCGAAGGGTGTCATCGCAGCGGAGTTGACGCCGACGAATGTGACAACCAAGGAGGAATTGATTGCCATTCCCACATTCCGCACGGTTCAGATTTTTGGAGCAGCCGGGAAGCTCTTTGATGCGAAAAGTAACATCATCAGTTTCACAGAAAGTAGTGATATGGTTCCCGATGTGGAATTGACCTTCGGTGGAGTTGGCGCCTCTCCCAAGAGTGGTGAATCTTTTGTGAACGCCTCTTTCGCGAGTTCCGATACTTACGCACTCCGCCTCGAAGGAACACCTGGTGAAGACGCTGAACCCCAGAAATTGACTGCCGTTTTGAAGTTTGGCGACTACAACTCCGACTCCAAATCATTCACCCCCGCCTCCGCTGGTTCGGATAAGGCGGCAACTGCAGTGAGCTTCACATTAACCAGCCCGGGAGCTCGTTCCTTCATGTTCGAGTCCATTGAGGCTGTCTTCAAAGATGCGGCGGGTAAAGTTCTGGATACCCAATCACTCACCGGCCTCCAGATTCCCAACGATCAAACTTCGCGCGCCGCTTTTTTTGGCTATAAGACGACAGGGGAACGGATCGCCACGGTCGAGATCACAGCAACAACGAAGGCCATGAAGTTTACTGCGACACCGCTGCTTGGCCTCGATGACCTGGGATTTGCCCGATAAGCAGCCGCACGAACTCTTCATACCAATAATACCATGAATAAAACTGCTTCGCTGGCTCTTCTTGGAGCCTTTTTCCTTGGATCTCTTCCTGCCTTTGCACAGGGGGCTTCACCAAGCGTGGTTCCAGATGAGCCTGCGGAAGCAGCCTTTATTGTGTCGCGCCGCGAAGAGGCGCCGGTCATTCCCGCGAGCCAGAAACGCACGCTCAAACCCGGCTTCAGCAGCGAGGGGAAATGGACGCCTTCCGCCACATTTACAACCCCGCTTGGAAACTCGCTCTGGAGCAACCAACCCGGAAGCGCTTTCTGGAATCCGGTGCTGAACACCCCGGGTCGATACCGCGTATCGGCCTACAAAATCGTGAGCGGCAAATTGGATGATCCGGCAGTGGCTTTTACGATCAACCACTCCGGCAAGAAATCATCTGCCTCGTTGGACTCGACGCAGGGCACAAGCGAATGGGTTGTTCTTGGCGAATATGATTTCTCGGGCGACCGGGATGAATTCGTCGAGTATGTGCCCTCCGGCAGCGCGAAGGGAAACATCAATACCCGCATTTCCGATGTGCGCTTTGACAGGATCGATGCCTCGGGAAAAATTGAGGACTCGTTGATCGTCACGGTGGATCCCTGGTTGCCGCGTTATCTGAATGTGGAAGGCATCAAAGAACATCCTGCTCGCCAGGAGATCACCACTCTGGTGCGCAAGGGATTTGCCACCCTTCTGCCGGATGGCACATTCGCGCCGGATGAGCCGATTGCTTCGGCAGATTTCCTCGCATGGGCGGTGGCCACGGCATCCGGCGAGAAGCCAAGCACACCTGAGAAAACGATTGCCCAAGCCAAGGAGCTTGGAATTTCGCAAAATGAAATTCAGGGCTTGCTGAAAAACAAAGAAGTCACCGGGAAACAGGCCGCCACGCTTCTGGCGCAAATCGCACAGGCCAAGGGCCGGTCATTGGCGGCAAGTTACGGAGCGCCTGCGAATGCCTCCGAGGTTCAGATATGCGAATCCCTTGGCATCCTACCGAAGGCCCCTCCGCAAGATTCTGGATTCTGGAGCCGCTTGAAAACGAGCTTGGGCTTCGGCACCGAGGCCCATTCAAAGAGCCTTACCCGCGCCGAGGCAGTCGTGGCCCTGCGTCGCTTTCTTCACCTCGTGCTGGCCCCCAACCCCCCGCCCGGTGGCGATTGGCAATTGGTCTTCGAGGACCGCTTCGACAAGCCTGCGGTGGACGAGTCGGTCTGGACGATCGACAACTCCGTGCGCGTGCGAAACAGGCTTGGCCGCTGGCGCGAAAATGTGGAGATCAAGGACGGTCATCTTCGCCTGATCAACAAGGTGGAATCCCGAAATGGCTGTGTCTGGTCGAGCGGCAACCTGCTGACGAAAAACGAATGGCAATATGGTTACTTCGAGGCCTCCTACCGCTACGCCCGCGCCATCGGCATCAACAACGCCTTCTGGGGCTTTTCCAAAAATACCGACAACCCTCAGGTGGAACTCAATCCCAACGAGGGCTGGTATCCCGACATCATCAACGCGCACTTCTACATCCACCACAAGAAGGACGGAAAAACCACGCACCTCACCAATGGCACTGCGGACGGAACGCTCCTCGGCTACCGCGCCGGTGAAAATCTGGCTGATGACTTTCATGTGATCGCCATGGAGTGGAACGAGAAGGAACTCATCTTCTACTTCGACGGACGCGAGATCCGCCGCCTGCCAAACATCGACAGCCACCGCCCGATCTCCGTTTGGTTCTCCACCTACATCGCCGACTGGTGCGGCGGCAAAGCCACCCGCGCGGTAGACGGCTCCTTCATGGAAGTCGATTGGGTGCGGGTCTGGCAGAAAAAACCTTCGAAACAACCATGATGACGCAAGCGGCGGGCATGCCGCGTCCAGAGGCAAATTCCTCGCTATGGCCTGGAGAAAATAGCGATTCCCCGACCGATGCGCCCGCCCTCGCAATGGCTTCGGATACGACATTTGCCGATGAGACGCTCGTTGCCACGGGACTTGGACTGGCCAATGCACACCTCGTCACTTGGGATGGCAAAAAACATCATGAGGTCGAGCCCAAGCATGCTGCGGATGATCGCTTGATGGCGGTGCTGCCGTCGGAGATTGAGCGCGGTGCGCTGTTGATCTGGCCGACTCGTGATGGTGTGAAAGGCAGGCCTTTTCGGATCAATGCACCGGTCGTTTGGTGGAGTCGCATCGAGGGCTCCATCCTCCGCGTTTTTGGCCGCAACCTGTCGTTATCCGAAGCGCCCTCGCGAGTGTGGTTGGAAGGAGTGTCTTTTGAAGGATGGGTGGATGTGCTGACAGCAAGTGACTGGCAACTCACCGCGCGATTGCAGGAGGATCTCCCGCCCGGTGACTACAAGATTCAATGCCACAATGGAACGGGCGCCGAATGGGGATGGAGCGAACCTGCTACCTTGAAAATCCCTCAGCCCAATGGAGCGGTGTCCACGGAGATCATCAACCCTGGCGATTGGGGCGCGGTGGCGGATGGAAAAACGGATTGTGCGAACGCTCTCCAAGCCTGCATGGATTCTGCCTCGGAAAGAGGCGCCACGATCCAACTGGCAGCGGGAACTTATCGCATTAGCCGACCCTTGCGGATTCCTGCATCAGGCTTTCCCGTGCACCTGCTCGGCGCTGGCGCGGGAACACATCATTGGACGCGCGAGGAGGATCGGCATGTCATTGAAGGCGTCCATACCATTCTCACCGGCCCGGCCGATGCGGCGCCCTTGCCGGCATTGCTCCATGTCGAGGCTGTGGGTTCAAGGCTGGAGGGGATCAGTTTTATCAACGGTGTTGATGGCGCCTGCCAGCGTTGCGTCACCGTGGCTGCAGCTCGCGTGGAGGTGAGGCGCTGCATGTTCATCACGCCGGACGCCATGTCCAAAGTGGCCCCGGAAATGCGCGTGCCGCATTCGGTCGAGAGCGCGGCACTGCACCTCGAAGCCTCAGACTCCTCATTCATCGTCGTCGAGGATTGCGAGTTTCACCACTTGGGCATCGGCATCCAGATCGGCCGTCGCGATGCCAGCGGCGCTCCTGTTTTCACAAACGATGTGCGCATCAGCGGTTGTCGATTCAGCGGCTATTTCCCGGGGCTGTATTGCATGGGAGACAAGGTCCCGATTTTTTACAGCGGCTTCCGCTGCATCAGCGTCGTCACCGTGGCGGCCCAGCGCGTGATCATCGAAAACAACACGATGCGCGGCGCCGACCGCCCCCATGGGCGCACCCTTAACCGGATGTTCCTCTCGGTGAACAGCGCCAACCGCCACCTGTTCATTTCCGGCAACCACGGCACGGATGTGGGTCATCATGCCTCCCTCGGCCCAGGGCTCGACGAGAACATGGGCGAGCAGATTCTATTTCATTTCCGCTATGCGGATGGCGGGATCTTCCGGACCAAAGAGGCGAACGAGGGCTCAGTCACGCTCGATCTTTCCGATCCGAGCCTGCGGGGCGAGGTCACCTCGAAGAACTTCGATGGCAACACACTTTTCATCTCCGTGACGACACCTCTCGGCAGCAAGGTGCCCGAGGATGTGGGAAAAAACGAACACTGGATGGTGTTGGTGTGCGGCGGCCGGGGCCTCGGCCAGTTCCGCATCGTGACCGGCATCGAGCGCGAAGGGAATGCGGTTCGTCTGCTTCTCGATCGCCCATGGCGGATCGCGCCGGATTCAAGTAGTCGGATCGTTTTGCAGGTCTGCTACCATCAGAACCATGTTGTCGGTAACCGAGTCGATACCGGCGGCGTGGATGACGAGCACAAAAGCCACGGGACAGTTTTTTGGTTTAACAGCATCGAGAATATCGTCGCAAACAACGATTACCGGAACCTCGCCGGCGGAGTGATCTGGAACCACGGGTATCGCAATCCCACGGCATGGAATCTCACGACCCGCAACACCTTTGCCCACATCCAGGGCTACAGCGGCGACACAAGCCTGACCCCGGCCTGCTGGGTGAACCATTACCGCGCCTTCCAGCGCTGGCCGGAGCCGCGCGAGCGGGTGGCCTATTCGATCGGCGAGATCTGCCGGCATAATCAAGGCGAAGATGTGGATACGGCGGCCTATCTCCACACCCGCTTTGAGAACTGGCAGGCACCAGAACAAAACTATGTGACCCACGACAAGGGCGGCATCATTCTGGGCGTGGTGGAGCATTGCCATGTCACCGGCGCCCGACAGGGAATCGTCCTCAGCTCACCCGCCAATGGGATCGTTGTGCGCTGCAGCAGGATCGAGACATTGGACGCGCAAGGCCCGCCGGTTTTTGATGAAAGCAGCGGAATACCCCATGCGGGTGAATTGTTTTTGAACCGTTAGGAATCCCGCTTTCTGAGCAACGATCATCTTTTTGTTAATCGTCGCTTTTTTTTGGTGAACTTCGTTGAAACGCGTTCATTCTGTTGCAGCCATGCCTTCGGACCTGCTTCAAAGAGTTATCAAAGAATCCGGTTGCTCCCGTGCCACGGTTTACCGCGCGTTGCAGGGTAGTTCGCTGGTGAGTGCAGACACGCGGGAGAAGGTGCAATCTGCGGCGAAGCGGGTCGGGTTTTCTCTGAATCCGCTGGTGAGCCACTGGATGGCCCGTGTGCGCAAGCCGCAGGCCTCGCAGACCCGCCACCCGATTGTCTACTTGGCTGGGCATAGCTCCAAGGCTTACGCCGAAACCCCGCTTCTCTCGAAAACATGGGACGGAGCCAAAAAACGCGCCGAGGAGTTGGGGTTCTCGATCCAGATCTGGCATGTTGGTTCCCGGAATCTGGAATTGGAAAAAATCTCGGACCAACTGCGCAAAAAAAACATCCACGGGGTCATCATTTCCCGCTTTCCACCGAACTCCCCCACCCTATCGCTGCCGTGGGAGGACCTCTCGCTTGTGGCGATTGGTTTTTCTGCGCAACACCCGCCGATGCACACGGTATCGTCCCATGGCTATGAGACGATGCGTCATTGTTTGGAGGATTTGAGACGGCGGGGATACAAACGCCCTCACTAGTGTCCGGTTGAGACAAGAAACGGTGTAAACTAAAAATTCAAGATGAGACAATTGCAACCGAAAATAGGTGTGACGCATTTGAAGATCGCAGCGTTAGATCGCATTAAAATGCGGAATC
>JBIIUB010000108.1:0-8690 GCA_044340205.1 Terrimicrobiaceae bacterium | reverse complement strand
AAAATTTGCGCGGCCGGCAGAAAACGCTGAAACTGGCGGTCAGCGCGAAATGGCGGGCAGCTATCCAGCAAGCCTACGAGAGGCTCGGACGGTGGTTGGCCCGAACTGCGCCGCAGTTGGATCCACAGCAAACATTCGAACGCTATCTCTGCTGGCACAATCCGCTCAGCCCCCAAAATTGGCTGGCTTTATCCCCGCCCTGATTTCCCAACTGCGGGATTTAGGATTATAGATTTGTATGATTTGCGTGAGGAGCGATGTTAAAGAAGGCCATCGCCTCGGAAGGTTGGCCGCTGAAGTGTAACAAAAGTAATGTGACGCGTAGATTTTTGTCTGCGTCATAATGGTGGCGCGTTCGGGTCGGGGCCGCTACACTGCTGGCATGCAAAAGACACGCCTTTGGCTCATGTTTCCGGCACGCCTCATCACCCGCCCCATTCTTTGGGAGTTGGCGCGAAAGTTTGAAGTCGTCACAAACATCAGGCAGGCCAGCGTCACGGATGAGATCGGCTTGGTTTCTCTTGAACTCGATGGCGAGCGCGAGGAGATCAAAAAAGCCATCGCCTGGCTTGAGGAGAACGGCATCAAGGTTGAGCCGGTGGAGATCGGAACCATCGCCAGCTGAAGAGGGCCCTCTTTGATGCGCCTGCTTCTCGTTGACGGCCACTATTATCTCTACCGCTCGTTTTTCGCCATCCGGGGACTGAGAAATTCGCGAGGGGAGCCGACCAATGCCATATATGGTTTCGTCAAAGCCCTTCGCAAAATGCTGGCCGATGTGAAGCCGGATCGTGCTGCCGTGGTCTGGGATGCCGGTCTGCCCGCGCGACGCGTGGAGCTCCAACCGGCCTACAAGCAGAACCGCTCCGAGATGCCGGATGACCTCCGCCCGCAGGAGGAGTGGCTCCAGAAAAACATCAGCCTTCTCGGCACACAAAGTGTCGAACTCCCAAATACCGAAGCCGATGATCTCATCGCCTCCTATGCCATCGCTGCGCGAAATGCCGGCGCCGAGGTGGTGATCGCAACCAACGACAAGGACATCCTTCAACTCGTGGATGACAACATCCACATCTACTCCACGAATAAAACGGACATCAAAGAAGGCGGATTCGCCCTCCTCGGGGCGGCCGAGGTCGCCGAAAAGTGGGGCGTTCCGGCCGCGCGGATCGCCGATGTGCTGGCTCTCACGGGCGATAGCTCGGACAACATCCCCGGCGTCCCGGGAATCGGGGGCAAGACAGCCGTTCAGTTAGTGACAGCATATGGCTCGGTTCAATCCCTTCTCGAAAACCCCTCGCTGATTGAGAATCCACGGTTGCGCGAAAAAATCATCGCAAACCGGGACATTATCATCGCAAACCGAGAAATGGTGCGCCTCGATGACGACCTGCCGCTACCGGTCTCCTGGGAATCCCTTGAAATCTCCCAACGCCATCCCGAACTCCTAGCTGCGCTGCGCGACTGCGAGTTTAAATCCCTCGTCAGCGAGATTGAGGGGGAGGTTGCGAAGGCAGCGCCGCCACTCCAAGGCGAGCTTTTTTAGAGAACAAAAAAGGCTCTCCCTTTCGGAAGAGCCTCTTTTAATCGGGAACAACCCTGAGCGTTTATTAGCTGATCAAACGCAGGATCGACTGGGTCGCCTGGTTTGCCTGGGCGAGCATCGCCGTGCCAGCCTGCTGCAGGATGTTGAAGCGGGCGAGCTTCGTGCTTTCGTCGGCCACATCCACATCGAGAATGCGGCTGTTGGCAGCCTCGAGGTTGGTTTTATTCACCGCGAGCATATCCGAAGCAAATGTGAGGCGCGATTGCTCGGCGCCATTGTTGGCACGGATGTTTGCGAGGTTTTGGATCGCGGTTTGGATGGTAGCAACGGCTGCTTGGGCACCGGTAAATGAACCAATGTCCATACCTGCGCCAGTGGTTGTTCCAACGGAGGTGCTGATGAAGTCGAGGTCCGCCTGGGTAATTCCCACGGTCTGGGCTCCATCATGGGATGTCACAACAGTCAGCGTGCTTGCAACATCGAGACCTGAAGTGGATCCCGAGTTGAACAGGCTGATGCCGTTGAACTTTTCGCCCACCATGAGATTCAACTGCCCTTTCAGCTGGTTCAATTCCGTGTTGTAGAGCGAAAGGTCGGTCGTTGTTTTCGTCACATCTTGAGCCAATGTAGATAGCTCGGACATACGATTGAGGATTTTATCCGCCGTCTTGAGCACTCCGTCCTGTGTTTGCAGGAACGAGAGCGAGTTGTTGACATTGGCCAATGTGGCATCCGTCCGGCGGATCGATGCACTCATCTTCATGGACACAGCGAGACCGCCGGCGTCGTCGAAAGATGAGTTGATGCGTGAACCGCTGGAAAGCCTGTTAAGGCTGCGTTGGAGGTTTACATTGGTATTGCTGAGGTTGTAGGCTGCCGATGTGGCTGCAGAGTTGGTGTTGATGACTACTGACATATCCTTTGTCTTTCTCTGGTGCGAAGTCCGTTTCGCCGTCGGGCTGCTTTAATTCAGTGCTCAGCCTCACTGGGTGGAGATTTTCTCCTCCCTTAAACATCGGCACACCCCAGGACGGGCTTGAGAAATTTTCCGAGTAAATATAGTCCGACAAGTGGTTTGGATGAATAGATGACAATCGTTTCGAATAGAACACTTGGATTGGCGCGAAATTTGCTTGCAGAAGCAGCATCCGTGCCCAAGTCTTCGCTTGAAATATGGCAGGCATGCAACAAGTCGCAAAGATGGCGCTCCAGCAATCGCTGTCGCCGCAGATGCAACAGAGCCTGCATCTGCTGCAAGCGCCGTTGGCCGAGCTGAAGCAGCTTGTGGACACCGAACTGCGGGCCAATCCCGCCTTGGAGGAACTTGTTCCCGAAAGAGCCACTGAAACCCAGCAGGAGCAGGCCAGCCCGCTTGAGGAGCAGTGGGGCGAATACTACACGCAGCGCTCCTCGGGCGAGACATGGACGCGCGAGGCGCTCGACAAGCGGCAGCATTTTCTAGACTCCCAAGTGCGCCCACCCACGCTCCCCGAACACCTTTTGGAGCAACTCCACACAGCGTCATGGCCCAAGGGGGACGCGGTTGTCGCCGTAGAAATCATCGGCAACTTGGATGACGGCGGATACCTGCGCTCGACGGTGGATGAAATCGCCGCCGAAGTGGATTGCCTGCCGGACGAAGTCGAGCGGGTCCTCGAAAAAGTGCAGGAATTCGATCCCCCGGGGATTGCTGCACGGAACCTCGCCGAGTGCCTCCTGATTCAACTCAAGAGACAGGGGCGCCAATATTCAACTGAGACGCGTATCGTCCGCCACTATCTGGATGAACTCGGCCGCAAAAAGCTGAACGAGATCGCCAAGGCGCTGGATCTTGATCCCAAGGAAATCCAACACGCCGCCGAGTTGATCGCACGGCTCGACCCAATGCCCGGCCGCGCCTATGCGTTGGACACCAATCAGGTTGTAACGCCGGAGGTGATCGTGGAATACGACGGCGAGGACTACACCGTGAGTCTGAACAGCGATGAAATACCCCGATTGAGGATTTCGGATTCCTACAAGGACATGCTCGCAGGCTCCTCGAAAGAAGTCCGGGAATACCTGCGCGATAAAATACGGGGCGGAAATTTTTTCATCAAAAGCATCCAGCAACGCCAGCAGACGATTCTGAATATCGGCCGCGAGATCGCCGTGCGTCAGCGCGAATTTCTGGAGCGCGGCCCCTCGCACTTAAAACCCATGACCATGAGCCAGGTGGCGGATGCCGTTGGCGTTCACGAGACCACAGTCAGCCGCGCAGCCGCTGGAAAGTTCATTTCCACCCCGCAGGGGATTTTCGAGATGAAGTATTTCTTCACCCACGGCTACACAAATAGCGACGGCGAGGGCGTGAGCAATGAGAGCGTGCGGCAGGCGATCGCACAGATCGTGCGCGAGGAGAACCACCGCAATCCCTACAGCGACCAGGACATCGTCAAACTCCTTTCGGACCGCGGCCTGGGCGTGGCGCGGCGCACTGTCGCGAAATACCGCGAGCAACTCGGCATCCTCCCGAGCCACCTCCGAAAAGCATTCTGATTACCCCCGCTTCTTGCGGCTTGCCTTGGCGTAAGTGGCCTTCTTGCGAATGGGCGGAGCGCCTGTTGTGGAGGTGCCATTTTTGAGTTCCGCGATCTGATCACGCAGAAGCGCTGCCCTCTCATACTCGAGACGCGCTGCGGCATCGGCCATATCGCGCTCCAGTTCCCGAATCAGCTCGCCCGCATCAAAACCGGCGGAATCCTCGCGAAGAATTCCCTGCTCAACCTCGCGGCCTTTCACAATGACATGAAGGCTTTCCTGAACGGCCCGAATGACGCTGCGTGGGGTAATGCCATTTTCCTTGTTGAAAGCCTCCTGGCGACTCCGGCGGTATTCGGTGATATCCAGAAGATCGCGCATACTGCCCGTGATGGTATCCGCAAACAAAACGACCTCGCCATTGAGATGCCGCGCGGCGCGGCCAGCGGTCTGGATGAGACTCGTGCGGCTGCGCAAGTAGCCCTCCTTGTCGGCGTCAAGGATGCACACCAACGAAACTTCAGGCAAATCAAGGCCCTCGCGAAGCAGATTGATGCCGACAAGAATGTCGCAGTCACCTGCGCGCAGGGTGCGAAGGATTTCGACCCGCTCGATGGTATCGATATCGCTGTGGAGGTAGCGCACGCGAAGGCCGATTTCGCGGAGGTAGTCAGCGAGGTCTTCGGCCGTCTTTTTTGTGAGTGTTGTAATGAGAATCCTCTCGCCAATCTCGATGCGGCGACGGCAGAGCTCGATGGTTTCATCAATCTGAGCCTTGAGTGGACGGACTGTGATCCTCGGATCCAACAGGCCGGTCGGGCGAATGATCTGCTCGACCACAAGCTTCGCCCCGGGTGTTGTGACATCGAGTTCCTTTGCCGAGGGAGCGGCATGCTTCAGTCCTGCGGCCTTGCCACCCTCGCCGAATTTGTTTTCGGCATTGGGAATCCACGCCGTGTTGCCGACCACACTGTTGTTGATTTCAAACCCTCCGGGAGTTGCGCTGACATAGACAAGCTGGTTCGCCGTCTCCATGAACTCACTGAAATTCAGCGGACGGTTGTCCAGAGCGCTAGGTAGCCGAAACCCGTATTCCACAAGAACACTCTTGCGCGAGCGGTCTCCCGCATACATGCCGCCGATCTGCGGCACAGTGGCATGCGACTCGTCGATAACCAAGAGGTGATCCTTCGGCAAAAAGTCCAAAAGCGTGTAAGGGCGTGAGCCCGGGGGACGCCCAGTAAGGTGACGCGAATAGTTCTCGATGCCGTTGCAAAAACCCATTTCCTGCATCATCTCGAGATCAAACTCGGTTCGCATGCGAATGCGCTGGGCCTCGATGAATTTGCTCTGGCGCTCGAACTCCGCAACCCGCTCCTCCAACTCACCCCGGATTCCTGCCATGGCCGTCCGAAGCTTGTCATGCGGCGTCACAAATTGCTTCGCTGGAAAAAGAGTGAAGGTCGTGAGCGTGGCGCTGGCATGCCCGGTCAGCGGGTCAAACAAGCTGATCCTGTCGATTTCATCGCCAAAAAATTCCACCCTCACCGCCTCGTCGTCGTTCTGCGCCGGATGAACCTCGACCACATCCCCCCGAACCCGGAATTTTCCACGCCCGAAGGCGATGTCATTCCGCTCGTAGAGCATCTCCACGATTTTAGAGAGGAATTCCTCTCGGGTGAGCCGCTGTCCGGGATGGATTGTGACGAGCATTTGCAAAAAATCCTCCGGCGAGGCGAGGCCGTAGATGCACGAGACGCTGGCCACAATGATCGTATCCCGGCGCGTCAGCAGCGAACTCACGGCCGAGAGTCTGAGGCGCTCGATCTCCTCGTTAATCGAGGAATCTTTTTCAATGTAGGTATCCGAACGGGGAATGTAGGCCTCCGGCTGGTAGTAGTCGAAGTAGCTGACGAAATACTCCACGGCATTGTGCGGGAAGAATTGCTTGAACTCGCTGTAGAGCTGCGCAGCCAGCGTCTTGTTGTGCGACATGATGATCGTTGGACGCTCCAGCTGCTGAATCACATTCGCCGTGGTGAAGGTCTTGCCGGACCCCGTCACGCCCAGAAGCGTCTGGTGGCGGTTGCCTGCGGCAAGAGATCGAGTCAGGCCCGCAATCGCCCGCGCCTGATCCCCCTGCGGACTGTATTTCGACTCCAATTCGAACACCATAGCCGACCAGTATCCCCCTCGACCCGTTGGAACGCAACATGTGCCTTGCAAAAGTCCGCGCAGGTTGGCGTTGCTTTTGCCTGCGGCGTTTGGCTAACTCATGGCTAACAAACTATGACAGCGCATCACGATATGCCGCTTTCCTCCAGCGACAGGAATCCGCAGCCCCGCCTCGCATGATCGGCCTCATTGCCCATGCTGAAAAAAACGACTCCGCCGTGGTCGTGCGGGAGATGGTCGCCGAACTGGATCGCAACACACTGCCATTCCTTCTTCATAAAAACACCGCCCCGCTTGCGGGTTTGTCCTCGAACTTGGACGAGACCGCCTTGGCTGAAAAATGCGACCTCCTCGTGGTCATCGGCGGCGACGGCACGATCCTGCGCGTTGTCCAAAGAATCAAATCCAAGTTGCCGATTGTTTTCGGGATCAATATCGGCACGCTAGGGTTTCTGACCTGTCTGGGTTCCGGCGAAATCCGGCGCGCGGTCGAGTGCATTGCCAAGGCCGACTACGCCCTCAGCAGCCGTGCGCTGCTCAAGGCGGTCCTCACCCATGCATCGGGGGAATCCAGCACGCTCTTCGCCTTGAACGATGTTGTGGTAAGCCGAGGCGAACGCTCGCAACTCGTGCAAATGCGCGTCTCGCTCAGCGGAATTCCGCTTACCGACTACAACGCGGACGGCCTCATCGTTGCCACGCCCACAGGCTCCACCGCCTACTCGCTCTCGGCCGGTGGCCCGATTCTCATGCCGGACTCCGGAGGATTCGTGATCACTCCTATCTGCCCCCATGTTCTCACAAACCGCTCCGTGGTGATCAGTGACCAGTCGGTTGTTGAAATTCAGGTCGCCAAGCCCGGACAGGTCGCTTTTGTTTCCGTCGATGCGCAAAGCTGGTTCAAGTTGTCCGGCGGCGACTCCCTGCGGCTGGAAAAAAGCGAACGCATCCTCCCTCTGGCAATGCTTCCCGAGAGGCCATTCACCGAAGTCCTCCGCCGCAAACTCAAATGGACAGGTAGCAACATATGATCTCCATCCGCCAAATACTCCAGCCCGGCCATGTGAACCTCGCCCTCTCCTCCAGCGAAACAGGAACGGCCGTCGGAGAAGTCCTGGCCTCGCTCAGCGGGGATATACGCATCCTTCAATGGAACGCCCTCAAGGCCGCGATCCTGCAACGCAACGCGCCGGCGATCAATGCGACCAGTTGCGGAATCATCATCGCACACGGGCGAACGGACGCCGTTGGCTCACTGGTCATGGCCGTCGGCCGTTCGAACGAGGGATTCCCCTCCAAGGACACCAAAGAAAATGTCCGGCTCGTTTTTGTGGCCGGCATCCCCTCGGCTCTGAACAACGAATATCTCCGTGTCGTGGGGACCATAGCCAGACTTTGCAGCAAACAGGAGCTTGTCGAAAAACTCCTGACAGCGCCCAACCCTGCTGAGTTTATTGAAATCCTCTGCTCGGGCGAAAGCTTGTTGTAGCCTGACGCGGAAGGCGCTCCTGCGCGACCATCCAACAGGTCAGCGATTCAGTGGAGCACCAAGCACGACTCGGAATCCAAAGCTGGAATAACGGGTGTCAGGCTGCCCCAGATCGTTGCGGAAAGAGGATTTCATGCGGTCCTGATAACCATTGAACCATGAAGCCCCGCGCAACACGCGGCAGTCTTGGGAACGATCGATGAAATCGTGGCACCATTCCCAGACATTCCCACCGAGGTCATAAATTCCGAAGGCGTTCGGAGCAAAGCTGCCAACCGGCGAGGTGAACTCGTATTCGTCGATGCCGAGTTCCTGCGAGTAGTTGCCCGCGCCCTTGGGTGGCGGCCATGTTGCGCCCCACGGATAACCATCGAGTTCCCCGCTGCGCTGGTCAGGGCGGGTTCCCTGCTCGTGTGGCAGGCCTACCGCCGCGCTCCATTCGAGATCGCTCGGCAGTCGGAAGATCATTCCCTCGGGAAGACGCCCGGCAGCACGCTCCTTGTCAGTGAGCCATTCGCAAAAACCGACCGCATCCTTCCATGTCACACTTACAACAGGATGCTCTGAACCGGAGCCTGAACACTGATTGTGAATCTCCACGCTTTTTTCAGATGCATAAGCCTCAAAATCCCTAAACCGAGTTGGCCAAATGCAAAATAGTGTCGAAAATCTCGGCACAGGCACAAAGGGCATTCCCAGGCTGTTGATAAAAGGTGAATCCGCCGAAGTGGAAGGAAGTGTTGATGACTGGCTCATGAAATGGATTGGACTATCGGAGCTAAAAATAAGCGCCGCCCCGGTCCAATGGCGATGTTTTTTTCAGCCATCGCGAGCCGCGAAGAGTTGCGGTTTGAGTCCACAGGCATCCCATAGAGGAAAAAATGCACCTCAAGAAGAGATGGACGGGATGTTTGAAACCTGCCACTTGGCAGGCTATAAAAAAACCCAAACACCCCCGTC
>JBIIUB010000052.1:0-17998 GCA_044340205.1 Terrimicrobiaceae bacterium | reverse complement strand
CGAACTCGCCCAACTCGAGACCATCCTTGCTTCGAACGACCCAGCTCTTTTTGCGCCGCGCCACGGATCTTCCTCAGAGAGAGAATCCACCGCCACCTATGTTCCTCAATACGCCTCAGCCAAAACCGCCCTCCTCAACATGCCACCGCGAAGCAAGCCGGATGCAGGCACCTCCCCCAACCCGAATCCTGTATTGGTCAGAAAACCCCAGACCCCGCCCGCGACCACGCCCCCCCTCCCTGACTCAAACCGCCTCTCCGCCTCACTGGAACTGGCCTCGCGCCTGCCGGAAACTCCCAAAGAAATATCCTTCCCCCAAGGCACGACCGCCGACGCGCTCGATTCTGCGTCGTTTTTTGTAGGCGTTCGATCCGATGGCACCGTGGCCCATATCCTGCCCGCCCGATCCTCTGGCGACACGAAACTTGACCACCAGACACTGCAAGTCCTGCAATCCCTGCGCTTCTCCCCCGCCGAAAACATCCCGCTTGCCTGGGGGTTCGTGAACCTCCATTTCGCCGCAAGCTCGTCCCGCCCCGTCGAGCCATGATTCGCATGCCACTGCCATGGCTCGTTTTCACGGCCCTCTTCATCTTTCTCGCTGGAATCCTCTTCACTTGGATCTGCTACGAGATAGGTCGCCGGCGCCGCGAATCCCGCAAACTCCGCGCTTGGACGCAATGCCCCATCTGCGCCTTCCAATACAAGGCGGAACCGTCGGCACGCATCCAACGCTGTCCTCAATGTGGCGGCAAAAACGAGCACCTCCCGCTCAAGCCCATCTGATTCTTCGGCGCATGTGTGCCAATAGAAATGTCTCATGTGGCACTACTCAGGAAATAATTGAGCCATGTTGTCTCTTTTCAAAGTCATCACATGCGATGCTAATTTTTATAATAATCTTACTTCCAATATTCTAGAAACTTCAAGCATTTCAGGCCCGCGAATTGCTTAGACTTAGATCGCAACATTCAACTCTATGGGAAAAATTTTAGGAATTGATTTAGGAACTACAAACTCTTGCATGTCGGTGATGGAAGCTGGTGAGCCCGTCGTGCTGGAAAACTCCGAGGGCGCACGCACCACACCATCCGTCGTCGCCTTCACAAAATCCGGCGAGCGCCTTGTCGGTCAGGCCGCCAAGCGCCAGGCCATCACGAACCCCGCGAACACGATCTTCTCGGTGAAGCGTTTCATGGGCCGCAAATTCGACGAAGTCCGCAGTGAAGAGCATCGCGTGCCTTACAAACTTGTGAAAGCCGCCAACGGCGACGCGCACATTCAAGTAGAGATCGACGGCAAGCCGAAGAGCTTCTCGCCACAGGAAATCTCCGCCATGATCCTCGCTAAGCTCAAGGCCGACGCCGAAGCCAAGCTGGGCGAGAAAATCACAGAGGCCGTCATCACGGTCCCCGCATATTTCAACGACTCGCAGCGCAACGCCACAAAGGATGCAGGCAAGATCGCCGGTCTCGATGTGAAGCGCATCATCAACGAGCCCACCGCAGCCTCTCTGGCCTACGGACTCGACAAGATGAAGGACGAGAAAATCGCCGTCTACGACCTCGGCGGCGGCACATTCGACATCTCGGCCCTTGAAATCGGTGACGGCGTCTTCGAAGTCCGCGCCACCAATGGCGACACCCACCTCGGTGGTGACGACTGGGACAACCGCATCATGGACTGGATCATTGCCGAGTTCAAAAACGACTCCGGCATCGATCTCTCCAAGCAACCCGACGCCGTCCAGCGCATCAAAGAAGAGGGCGAAAAAGCCAAGATCGCCCTCTCTTCCACGCAGGAATACGAGATCAACCTGCCATTCATCACGGCAGATGCCAGCGGGCCGAAGCACATTCAGAAAAAGCTCACCCGCGCTAAGCTCGAGCAACTCACAGACGACCTCTTCGAGCGCACGCTCAAGCCAGTAAAAGACTGCCTTGCAGACACCAAGTGGACTAAAAACGATGTGAATGAACTCGTGCTCGTAGGCGGCATGACACGCATGCCGAAGGTCATTGAGACCGCCCGCGAACTCATCGGCAAAGAGCCTCACAAGGGTGTAAACCCCGACGAAGTCGTGGCCATCGGTGCAGCTATCCAAGGCGGCGTGCTCAAGGGCGATGTGAAGGATGTCCTCCTCCTGGATGTGACTCCGCTTACCCTTGCGATCGAAACAGCCGGCGGCATCGCCACCCCGATGATCCCGCGCAACACGACGATTCCGACCAAGAAATCGAATGTGTTTTCCACCTATGCCGACAGCCAGCCTGGCGTGGAAATCAAGGTTCTCCAAGGCGAGCGCCCGCTGAGCCGCGACAACAAGAATCTCGGCACCTTCCATCTGGATGGCATCCCACCAGCCCCGCGCGGCGTTCCTCAGATCGAAGTAACCTTCGATATCGACGCGAATGGCATTCTCAATGTTTCCGCCAAGGACCTTGGCAGCGGCAAGGAGCAGAAAATCTCCATCACCGGTTCGAGCGGACTCTCGAAGGAAGAGGTCGAAAAAATGCAGAAGGAAGCCGAAGCGCACGCCGAGGACGACCGCAAGGCCAAGGAGACCATCGAAATCCGCAACAACGCCGACAATCTCGCCTACCAGTGCGAGAAGCAGCTCAAGGAACTCGGTGACAAAGTGGATGGTGCTTCGAAGAAAAATATCGAAGACGCTATCGAAAAAGTCCGCGAAGCCCTCAAAGGCAGCGACTCCGATGCCATCAAGTCCGCCTACGACGACCTGCAAACCAAGTTCCAGGAAGTCACTACTGCCGCCTACAAGGCCGCAGCAGCCTCCGCAGGGCCAACTCCTGAACAGGAAGGCGAAGCCGCATCTGAACCACAGGCCAAGAAGGACGATGTCGTCGACGCCGAATTCGAAGTCCTCGACGAAGACAAGAAGAAATAATTCCAACCACTTTAACAACCCGCTCCGGTTCGCACAGAGCCGAAGCCTGTTAAAAACAAAACCAACAAAACGACACATAAACACATGGCAAACCCAAACATCAAACCTCTCGGAGACCGCGTGCTCGTGAAGCCGCTCGAAGAGAAGGAAATCAGCAAAGGCGGGATCATCATTCCCGACTCCGCAAAAGAGAAACCACAGGAAGCTGAAGTCGTGGCCCTCGGCACCGGCAAGCGTGATGACGACGGCAAGCTCGTCGAATTCACCGTGAAAGTCGGCGACAAAATCCTCGTTTCCAAATACGGCGGCACTGAAGTCAAAGTCGAAGGAGAATCCTACACCATCATGCGTGAAGACGACATCCTCGGCATCATCGGCTAATCACAACTTAAAACTTAATACTTAAACTTAAAAACTAATCACATGGCAGCTAAACAACTCCTATTCGACGAAGCAGCACGTCACGCGCTCCTTCGCGGCGTCGAGAAACTCGCACGCGCCGTCAAAGCAACCCTCGGGCCATCAGGACGCAACGTCATCCTCGACAAAAAATTCGGCAGCCCGACCATCACCAAGGACGGCGTTACAGTCGCCAAGGAAGTCGAGCTCGAAGACGCATACGAAAACATGGGCGCACAGCTCATTCGTGAGGTCTCCAGCAAAACCAGCGATACCGCTGGTGATGGCACAACCACAGCGACCGTTCTCGCCGAAGCGATCTATCGCGAGGGCCTCAAGAATGTCACTGCTGGCGCAAACCCGACCAACCTCAAGCGCGGCATCGACAAAGCCGTCGAAGCGCTCGTGGAAGAAATCAAAAACATCGCGAAGAAGGTAAAAGACAGCTCGGAGATCGCACAGGTCGCCACTGTTTCCGCCAACTGGGACACCACTATCGGCCAGATCATCGCTGACGCGATGGACAAGGTCGGCAAAGACGGCACGATCACGGTTGAAGAAGCCAAATCGATCGAAACCACCCTCGATGTCGTTGAGGGCATGCAGTTCGACAAAGGCTACCTCTCGCCCTACTTCGTGACGAGCGCCGAGAGCCTCGAGGTTTCCTTCGACGGTGCCTACATCCTCATCCACGAGAAGAAAATCAGCAGCCTCAAGGACCTGCTCCCGATCCTCGAGAAGATTGCCAAAACTGGCAAACCCTTCCTCATCATCGCGGAAGACGTCGAAGGCGAAGCCCTCGCGACCCTCGTGGTCAACAAACTCCGTGGCACGCTCCAAGTCTGCGCCGTCAAGGCTCCTGGCTTCGGCGACCGCCGCAAGGCCATGCTCGAAGACATCGCCGTCCTCACAGGCGGACGCCTCATCACCGACGACCTCGGCATCAAGCTCGAGAGCCTCACACTTGAGGACCTCGGCCGCGCCAAGCGCATCGTGGTGGACAAAGAAAACACCACTATCATTGAAGGCGAAGGCGCCAGCTCCGACATCCAAGGCCGCGTGGGTCAAATCCGCCGCCAGATCGAGGAAACCACCAGCGACTACGACCGCGAGAAGCTCCAAGAGCGCCTCGCCAAGCTCGCAGGCGGCGTTGCCGTGATCAATGTCGGTGCAGCCACCGAGACTGAGATGAAAGAGAAAAAAGCCCGTGTCGAAGACGCCCTCCACGCCACCCGCGCAGCGGTGGAAGAAGGCATCGTCCCCGGCGGCGGCGTCGCTCTCATCCGCGCTCAGGCAGCCCTCGACAAACTCAAACTCAGCGGTGACGAAGCGATCGGGGCAGGCATCATCCGCCGCGCCATCGAGCAACCGCTCCGCACCCTTGCCGACAATGCCGGCCAGGAAGGCGCACTCATCGTGCAGGAAGTCAAGAAACGCTCCGGCGCAGAAGGCTACAATGTCGCCACTGGCGAATACGTGGACCTCATCAAAGCCGGCGTCGTTGACCCAGCCAAAGTGACCCGCAGCGCGCTTCAAAACGCCGCATCCATCAGCGGACTCCTCCTCACTACGGAAGCTCTCATCTCCGAGCTCCCCGAGAAGGACAAAGCTCCCGCCATGCCTCCGGGCGGCGGTATGGGTGGAATGGGCGGCATGGACTACTAAGTCCAGCCACTCTGGCCCAAAGCCAAAACTCAACAACTCAGCCGGGTTCGCAAGAACCCGGCTGTTTTGTTTTTACCCATAGATCCGTTCGCAAGATGGCGGCTTGAATAAGAACCCACCGCAAGGCAGGCTCGTCGGCACCCGTGAATTATTCATCGACTCTCACATCCGCCGCCTCATCCACCCTCCGCGACCTTCTGGCTGCGGCCATTGGCAAGGGCTATCACAAAATCGGGCAGGCTGTTTTTCAAGCCGAGGGCGAAGGATTTCTCATCTGCCACGCGGAGGATGCCGGGCGCAGAGATTTGGAAATTTTTCAGAACCCGCATGATGCGGCCGCCATTGCACTCTACGACGATGCCGGCACCTACCGTCCGCTCAAAACCGGGCCGAACCTGAAGCATGGCTGGGCTCTTCGCGTTGCTTCGCTGGCGGAATTGCACCTAGCGTTGGATCTCCTCTACCCTGCCGCGCTGGCGAACTGGCGGGCGCTCCTGCGCGGCGAGAGGATCGCCTCGCCACTGCGGCAGACGGTGAACCGCCAGACCGGCATGTATCGCGTTACGGGATTGATCACGGACGAGGAGGCGCAGGGCATTGTGGATTCACTGTGCAGTCCCGGTTGCCTGCGCTGCATCCAGTGGCCAATCCCTGTCGAGGCCACGCCGCCGGTTGTTCCAATCAAGGAAAAAGAAATTCCCCTCCTTTGCATTGACGCGTGCAGCCTGCTGATCGGCGAGGCACGGCGCGTTGTGAAATCCCGACTCGGCAAGTGAACTGGGTAACGATCATTTGGTCCATGACGGCGGCGGCCTCGCTCACGCTGGCCGGCATTCACGGGTTTGTGTGGCTGCGAAGGAGGCAGCAAATGGCGAGCCTCATGTTCTGCATCATGGCAGCAGCAACGGCAGGCATGGCCGGGTGCGAGCTTTGGACCATGCAGCAAACGGACATGGCGGCCTACGCCCACGCCCTTCAGTGGTATAATGTCATGCGCTGGCTGGTCACTCTGGCGCTCGTCGGGTTCATCCACTTCTATCTTGGCTCGGGCCGTCCCTGGCTGGAGTGGACGGTCTGCGGGCTGCGGACCTTGAGCCTGCTGGTGAATTTTATTTTTTCTCCGATGGTCTACTACACGAGCATCGAGGAGTTGGTTCGCATTAAATTTCTCGGCACTGAGGTCACCGTGGTCGAGGGCATTCCCAGCCCGCTTTCGATTATTGGACAAATCAGTTTGCTGGTGCTTGCGGCGTATTTAGTGGATGCGACCTGGCGCAGCACGAAGGTCCAACACCGACCCGGAGGCATTCGCGTGGGCCTGAGCGCGGTTTTTTTCGTGCTCGCCCTCTCCCTGCAAATGATGTTCGCCCTCTGGGGATTCATCGACATGCCGATTGTCGCGAGTCTTTTTTTCGCAGGGATCCTGATCGTGATGGGCATCGAACTGAGCGAGGACATGCTGCGCTCCGCCAAGCTGGCAGAGAATCTCAAGGTCCGGGAGCAGGAACTCCTCAGCGAGCGAAAGATCACCGACGCCATCTTTGAAAGCGCTCCAGGCATGCTGTATCTGCAATCCGCCGAGGGGAGCATGGTGCGGTGGAATTCGCAGCACGAGCGCGTCACCGGATACTCGAATGAGGAGACCTCCCGAATGAAGGCCGAGGATTTTTGCGCCGAAGAGGAGAGGGACACGCTCAGAGATGCGCGCAGCACGGCATTGGAACAGGGCGGGCATGAAGTCGAATTCGATCTCGTTCGCAGGGACGGCCGCACGGCGAGACACTTTTTCCGCATGGTGCCTGTGGAAGTCGCCGGTGCACCGCATCTCGTAGGCATCGGTATCGATGTGAGCTCGCAGCGGGCCTTGGCGGCCGAGGCAGAGAGGCAACGCGAGCAGATGGCACACATCGCCCGCGTGGCCTCCGTGAGCGAGCTTTCCAGTTCACTGGCCCATGAAATCAACCAACCGCTCGCCATCATTCTCAGCAATGCGCAAGCCGCGCAACGCCTGGTCTCCCGCGAAAATCCCGACCTGAAGGAACTGCGTGAAATCTTGGATGACATCGTTACCGCCGATATCCGGGCGGCGGATGTCATCAAGCGCCTGCGGTCTATCCTCCGCCAAGGCAAACCGACCTTGGAAACCGTCTCCCCGCACACACTCTTCGACCAGGCGCTTTCCATGGCACAACCGGATCTCAAATCCGCGAACATCCAGGTTTTCAGACGCCACTCAAAAAAGCTCCCGCTGATTCAGGCGGACCGGATTCCCATCGAACAGGTTCTCTGGAACCTCATCAAAAATGCCTGCGAGGCGATGGAGGACAACGGCGCCAGAGAGAAAAACCTATCGCTGACCTGTGTCAACGAAGGGGAATGGCTCCGGTTCTCCGTAAGGGACAATGGCCACGGCCTAGACGAGCAAAGCGATAAAATCTTCGAGGCATTCCACACGACCAAGCCAAAGGGGCTGGGCCTTGGTTTGACAATCTGCCAAACCATCATCCGAGCACACGGAGGAAACCTCTGGGCCGAAGCGAACAAAAGCCACGGCGCGACATTCCATTTCCAACTCCCCATTGTTCCTGAAAATCTATGAAGCAACCCGAGACTGTATTCCTCGTCGATGACGAACCCGCCCTCCTGAAAGCCCTTGGCAGACTCCTCAAGGCCGAGGGATTTGCCGTGCAGGCTTATGACAGTGCGATGAAATTTTTATCCTCAGCCAACAAAGATGGTGCAGGTTGCGTTCTTCTCGATCAATCGATGCCCGGCATGTCAGGAATGGAATTGCAACAACAACTCGTTCAAACAGACTCCCCGCTTGCCATTGTTTTCATCACAGGAAACGGCGACATCCCCATGAGCGTTCGTGCCATCAAGGCCGGCGCTGTCGATTTCTTGACCAAACCCGTCAAAGACAGCGAACTTCTCGCAGTCATCCGAACGGCCCTCGGAAAATCCCACAGCATGTTGGAAGCGAAGGCGGAAATCAAAGAGTGGAGGCAAAGACACGCCGAACTAAGCACACGCGAAAAGGAAGTTTTATTACATGTTGTCAAAGGACTTCCAAACAAACAGATCGCATCCAACCTCGGAGTTGTGGAGCAAACCATCAAAGTCCACCGAGGTCGCGTCATGACAAAGATGGGAGCGGAATCCCTCGCGCAACTCGTGCTCATGACCGAACGCCTTGGACTCAAGTGAAACCCTACCCCCCCTTAACAAGGCTTGAAAAACGGGTCAGTTTAAGCCACTTCAATGTCACGCTTTGCCTTTTACCAAAGTATAATCGACTCAAAGCCGAAAAAATATATTATTCGCCCGATCAAAAGTTGAACCTCAACGAAACCTTAAAAAACAATTCTCCCCGAAATGATTTGTCACACTTCTAAATCAAGCATCGAACGGGTCGTGATTGATTGTGAATAACTTTGCTGATGCATAGCCTCATTCAGACATTGAGCCAGTCTTGCGCTCGATCGCTGAAA
Source organism: Terrimicrobiaceae bacterium (assembly GCA_044340205.1). Taxonomy (GTDB): domain Bacteria; phylum Verrucomicrobiota; class Verrucomicrobiia; order Chthoniobacterales; family Terrimicrobiaceae; genus UBA967. Next base: position 9,535 of record JBIIUB010000052.1, on the reverse strand, counting down.
GCATGGACCACCACCTTCCTGCTTGCGGTATTGCTTTGCGCTTCCGAGGCATCCATGGCGCAAACTGTGCTCACCGTTCGCGAGGCCGAATTCCGGTCCCGCTGGGAGGGTCCGCAGGAAGACCGTGCTGTGACTCCGCAGTATTTTGAAACGGGAGGGGGGCTGGAGGATGAAACCGGAGAGCAAGTGGGAGAACCCGTCCCGGATGAGGAGATGCCGCAAGAAGGCTTTAGCGAATCGATGGATCGCATGGCAGAAAATCTGCGCCGCAGGCTCCGCTTCGGGCCCTTGGATTTTCAACTCGGGCTGGCCACAGGCTGGGAATACACCAATCAGAACTCTGTGGGAGGTGACACTGATTTCAACGATAACAATAGCTTCTTTGCCGCGCCTACTGCGGCGGTCACCTACGAGCGAGAAGTGGGCGTCTGGAATGTCGCAGCCAGATATGCCGCGGGCTACAGATACTATTTCAACCAGGACTACACAGCTGCTGGAACCGGCGCGCAGCGCAACCCTCTTTCGATGACCGCCGGAATCGATATCGGATACAACACAAGCCGCCTCGCGGTGAATCTCAATATCAGCGCCTCCTCGGGAACCGGCTACGACCCTGTTGCCGGAGCCAACAACTGGCAGAGCACGGCATCCGGCGGTCTCTCTGTGCGCTACATCATTCGAGAGGAATTCAGTGTCGGAGGTGCCGTTTCTGGGACCTACTCGAACACGGCGGATGCCCAGGTGGCGCCGGGCGAAACTCCCCAACCTGAAAGCAACAGCTTGTCGGCCTCCGCGAGCCTGTTCGCCGATTATTTGGTGACACCCAAAACCAATGTTCGATTCATCCTCAGTGCGGGTCAGGATTTGCAGGATTTCAGCGGAGGCATCACTGAGGGAAGGCGCTATTTTGACGCAATGCTCATGCTGACCTACCAACTTGCGCCCAAGCTCTCGGTGGACGCGGGCGGCGGTGTGGGCTATGTGCTGGACCAAAATATTCCGGACCCCGAATACGTTGGCGTGCGACCGGTTTACACAGCAGGAATCAATTATACGCCCACCGAGAAGACCTACTTCAAAGCCAAGTTCGGCATGCAAGGCGCGGATATTCGGCCGAATTTCAGCTTGGTGGCAGGATGGGATATGCGGGAAAAAACCCGCCTCTCGCTCTCGCTCTACCAGAACCAAGGTTTCTCCAGCCTGTCGCCGGATCAGTATAACATCACTCGCGGCCTCTTGGGCACAGTGGCCCAGCAGTTGTTCAAGGGCATCAATGTCTCTCTGTCCGCCGGCTACGAGCAGTCGGAATATGTCTCTCTCACCAGCGAGAAACTCCCCAATCCGGTCGAAGGTCCGGCCTCCTACTGGCTGGCCAATGCCTCTCTCTACTGGCGCATTCGCGAGTGGCTGGCTTGGCAGAACACCTTCCAGGTTTCTACCGGACAGGCGAACAACGAGGAGCTCCAAACCCGCTTCGACACGAGCTTCAATTTCAATTTCTAATTTGGCCGAAGAGAATCCCCCGCGCGCCTGAGGTGGGCCAGATACTCGACATTTCCATCATGCCCCGTGATAGGTGACGGAATGTGGCCGAGCCATTGTTGACCCGATTGCTCAACGAAGCTGCGGATTTTTTCGATGCAGGCCAAACGCACGGCCTCATCGCGAACCACTCCCCCAGGGGGCAGGGATCCTTTGGGTGCCTCGAATTGGGGCTTGATGAGAAAGACGGCGTCCGAGCCTTCAGGAAGAATCTTGAAAACCGCAGGTAGAATGGCCGTGAGGGAAATGAAACTCACATCACCCACCGCCAGCACGGGAGGTGGCAAGAGGTCGCCGGGTTCGAGAAAACGGGCATTGAAGCCTTCCCGGCAGAGAACGCGCGTATCAGCCCGCAGGCGCCAGTGGAGCTGCGAGTGCCCGACATCCACCGCATGCACGCAGGCGGCACCGCGTTGCAAAAGACAATCAGTGAATCCGCCAGTGGAGGCTCCAATATCGACACAAACAAGACCGGCGGGATTGATGGCAAAATGATCCAGCGCCGCCTCAAGTTTGAAGCCGCCCCGACCGACATACTTTTCTCGTGCAGCGAGACTGATGTCCGCATCCGGCGCAACAGGAGTTCCCGCTTTGGTGACGAGTTGGCCTTTGATGTAAACCTGCCCGGCCATGACGGCGCGGGCGGCCTGATCCAGCGTCTCGAAAAAGCCGCGTTCGACGAGTGCTGCATCGAGCCGTTTTTTGCCAGATGCCATAGTGACTGCCGCTAAGGCTTCAGGGCTTCTTAGGGAAGGCGTCGTTCGAGATCACGGTGCCATCGGTGGCGAGAAGCTGCATCTCGCCGAAGTAGGTTCCATTTGGCCCGTAGCACCAGATGGACCAGATGGGCACGGCGGAGCTGCCTTGCTGATTGAGCACAAAGCTGACTGTGCCGATCTGTTTTCCGTTCGCGCCGGCGTATTGCTGGGCGATATCGAAAGCCTCGCGCGAGTCGAGTTGGACCTTGGAGAGGTCGAGCGGCTTGGCGGAGGAAAAAATCTCACGCAAACCGAGTGCAGGCTTGTCGGAAACAATCTGGCCCGACGCGACCTGGATGCTACGCATCCCCTTGTCATCACGCCCGGCTTGGGCGGAGACATACCAAGTGTCGGGATCTGGGTCAGCGTTGTCGGCGTAGAGCTTCAGCACTCCATTGCGATACTTTTCCGGAAGCGCTTCCAGGCAGGCCAAGGCCCCCTTTGAATCGATGGCGTGAAGAGCCGAAGAAGCAAGGAGGATAGCAAGTGCTATTGATTTAACCATGGGTAAGACTCAATACATGAGTTACGCGCGCAACTTGTTCAGCTCGGTCTGCTCGGCCAATTTGCGGGTTACCTCGCGGATGCGGCGGCTCAAGGTGGTGGAGAGACCGATCAGCAGGAGAATGCCTGCCGAGGGATGGTTGTTGATGAACTCCTCCAAATTGTCGCGTGTGATGACCCAATACTGGCACTCATCGACAGCCACAACGGAGCACACAGCCTCGGAGGGGTCGAAGAGATCCACCTCGCCCATCCATTCGCCCTCCAGCACTTGACCGAGGAGCACATCGTTGCCTTGGTCGTTGCGGCGGGCATGGAGCACGCCATTGGTGATCAGGAAAAGTTTCCCGTGGGAAATCCCCTGTTCAATAACCACCGTTCCCGGTGTTGCTGTTTCAAAAGCGCCGAAGGATGCGAGCGCCTTGACATCCTCTGGATCAAGGTTGGCCACAATGCCGACGAGTGGAAGTTCTGGTGTGCTCATTGATGTGGATTTGAGTTGTTCGTTTTTGGTTTAAAATGAAAGCCTGCCGTTATTGGCAAGCCTCGCATTCCCCGCCGTTGCGCATGGCCTCGATCGAGCAGGCCATCTTTTCCTCGGCGGTGTATTCAGGCTTGGGCCCGGCAACGACTCCGCGGAGTTCCTTTTTCACATTGGTGGTTGGGCCTTCGATGCTGGAGGCGCCGAGTGTGCGCAGGTAGTAGGTGGTCTTCAGACCGGTATGCCAAGCGCGGCGATACATGTGGCTCGCGATCTTCATATCGGGCTCGCCGATGAAGAGGTTCACGGATTGGGACTGGTCGATCCACTTCTGGCGGCGCGCGGCTGCATCGATGACGAAGTCGAACGGAATCGAGAAGACGGTGCGGTGCTTCTCGCGGATCGAGGCTGGGATGTCGTCGATGTTGCCAAGCTCGCCCTCGAAATACTTGATCTGTTCAAGCATGCGGGTGTCCCATTTTCCGATCTTCTTCAGGTCGCGGACCAACTCCGTGCTGAGGATGGTGAACTTGCCACCGAGATTTTCCTTTGCGTAGAGGTTTTTGTAGTTCGGCTCGATGCAAGGCGTGGTGCCCATGATGTTCGAGATAGTGGCAGTGGGGGCAATCGCGATGACATTCGAGTTGCGCATGCCTTGCTTCTTGATTTTTTCGCGGACTGGCGACCAATCCATGCGACCGCCACGCGGCACATCGATTTTGACACCGCGTTCGCGCTCGAGAATGTCGATTGTATCCTGCGGGAGTAAACCACGGTCCCACTTCGAGCCACGGAAACTGCTGTATGGCCCGCGCTCGGCGGCGAGGTCGCTGGATGCCGAATACGCATGGTAGGCGATGGCCTCCATGAACTCGTCGTTGAAATCAACCGCCTCCTGGCTCGCAAAACTGACATTGCGCATGAAGAGTGCGTCTTGGAGTCCCATGACTCCGAGGCCAATCGGACGGTGCCTCACATTCGAGCGCTTCGCGGCCTCGGTCGGGTAGAAATTGATGTCGATGACATTATCGAGGGCGCGGATGGCGACATGGATCGTCTCGCGCAGCATTTCGTGATCGAGCGACCCGTCGGCCTTGAGATGCGAGTTGAGCACAACCGAGCCGAGGTTGCAGACGGCAGTCTCATCCTCGCTGGTGTTCAAGGTGATCTCGGTGCAGAGGTTCGAGGAGTGGATGACTCCGATGTGGTCCTGCGGACTGCGGAGGTTGCAGGGATCTTTGAATGTGATCCACGGGTGACCGGTCTCGAGAAGCATCTTGAGCATCTGCTTCCAAAGATCGATGGCCGGCACCTCCTTGCCCGTAATTTTGCCTTGGCGGGCGAGTTCCTCGTAGTGGAGATAGCGCTCCTCGAATTTGCGTCCGTAGCTGTCATGGAGATCGGGAGCCTCGTTCGTGCGGAAGAGTGTCCAGTTCTCGCGAGCCTCCATGCGCTTCATGAAAAGATCGGGAACCCAGTTGGCGGTATTGAGGTCGTGCGTGCGACGGCGGTCGTCGCCGGTGTTGCGGCGAAGTTGAAGGAAATCCTCCACATCGTTGTGCCAGGTCTCGAGGTAGGCGCAACCCGAGCCGCGACGCTTGCCGCCTTGGTTGACGGCGACAAGTTGATCGTTGTGGAGCTTCAAGAAGGGAATCACACCCTGGCTCTCGCCATTCGTGCCCTTGATGTAGCTACCGGTGCCGCGAACCGCTGTCCATGAGCCTCCGAGGCCGCCGGCCCATTTCGAGAGGTAGGCGTTTTCGGCGATGCCGCGCTGCATGATCGACTCGATCGAGTCGTCCACTTTGTAGAGGTAGCAACTGGAGAGTTGGCTGTGCAGGGTGCCGGAATTGAAGAGCGTCGGCGTGCTGGAGCAGAAGCGGCGGCTCTTGTAGAGATTGTAAAGACGCACGACCCACTCCTCGCGCTTGGAAGGCTCGTCCAGAAAAAGCCCCATGGAGACACGCATCCAGAAAAATTGCGGAGTCTCCAAGCGGCGCAGTGTTTTTTTGGTTTTGTCGATGATGAGATAGCGGTCGTAGAGCGTCTGGATGCCGAGGAAATCGAAATCCATATCGGCGGTTGGATCGATGGCGTCAGCAAGGGCGTCGAGATCGTATCCGAGAAGTTTCGGCGTGAGACGCTCAATGCTAACGGCCGTGCGGAGGTAGCTCTTGAAAGCCTTGCGGTGCGCATCGCGGAGGCCCTCGATGCCATCGCGCTGGATTTTCCAATCAAGGACTTCCTCGTAGATATACGAGAGCATGATGCGGGCCGCGAATTTTGCGAAATCCGCATCGCGCTCGATGAGCGTGCGGGAGTTGAGAATGACCGTGTTTTTCAGGATGTCCTCGGTCACCTCGGTGGCAAGCGAGCGGCGAAGCTCGCGCTCGATCTGGAGCGCGTCGAGGTTCAGGTCGAGTCCGATCATTGCAAACTGAATTCGCTTCCGGAGTTCGGATCCATCCCAGAGAACGCTCTGGCCATCGCGTTGAACGACCATGATGAGCGACTCCTGCATGTCGTTAATCTCGGCCTCGGCTTCGGTTTTGACGACTTCCTCGCGGTGGCTGGAACGCTGGGCACGGTAGAGGATGTAGCTCTCGGCAACCTTGTAGTAGCCTTGGCGCATCAGTTCCTCTTGCACGAGATCCTGCACATCCTCGATGTGGACGAAGGCGGAATCGCGGGCGCGGACGCGGTCGCTGACGCCACGGGCAATCGAGGCGGCCGCCTCGGCATTTTCCTTCATGGAAAGGAAGGCACGGCGGCAGGCAGATTCAATCTTGGACTCCATCCAAGGAACCACCGAACCATTGCGACGAATCAGGCGAACATTCATCGGCTCGGACTCCATGGCGAGCGCGGAGGCGTCTCCGGAGCGGATCGAGCGCTTGAAAACGAGACTCTTTGCGACATCGTGTGCGTCGTTTTCGATAAGCGCCTTCTCGATGAGGAGCGAGAGGTCATGCTCGGAGAGGCGCAGCGAGCCACCCTTCTGGGCTTGCTCCGCGAGGCTCAGAGCCACGGAGTGGGCCACATTCGCAACGAAGCCGCGGTTCTGCTCGTTGAAAATATTTTTCTCCTCGCGCGACAAGAGCAGGTCGGTGAGAGCGGCTCCGATTTCATCGGCGACATCAGAGAGGTTGAACGACTGTTCGTCGCCGTTGGTGCGGGTCACTGTGATTCCCGTGAGCGGGTGCGCCGGGGTGGCGATGGATTCGCGCCAGGAGAAGTCGGGCTTCTGGTCGCGTGGCATGGTGACGAGGCGCTTCAGCGCGATATCTTCGTCGAGAGAGAGGTGTCGAGGCATGTTTCTTTTTTGGGGTTGGATTTTTTTAGAGTTCGTCGTCGCTCACGCCGGCAAGATCAATGCCTCGGCGGTATTCGGTGACCCGGCCTTCGAAGAAGTTCGTCTCTTTTCTGATCTCCATCATTTCAGAGAGCCACGGAAACGGGTTTTCGAGGTTTTTATTGAGCGGCTCGAGGCCCACACCGACGAGGCGGCGGTCGCCAATGTAGTCGATGTAGCTGCAGAATTCGTCGGCCGTGAGACCCACGGCTGCGACCGGCAGGCAGTCGCGGATGAATTGCTTTTCCAGCGAGATGGCCTCGGCCATTGTCGAGCGCAACTCCTCACGGAATTCTTCAGTCCAGATTTCGGGATTCTCGTCCACGAGGTCCTGGAAGAGCTGGCGCAGAAGCTCGATGTGGTTCGACTCGTCGCGCAGCGTGTAGCTGAACATCTGCCCGATGCCGGGAAATTTGTTTTGGCGGTAAAGCGCAAGCACCATGCCGAACAGGCCGTAGAACTGCGTTCCCTCCATGCACTGGCCAAAAAGAAAAATATTCTTCGCCAGCGCGAGCTTGTTCTCGTGATCGGTCAGGTCCATGTCGCGGCGGAGCGCACGGCTGTTGCTCACAACAAAATCGGTTTTGTTTTTGATCGTCTTCACATCCTCGAACATGGCCTCGCACTCGTGCGGATTGATGCCGAGTGAGCTGATCATATAAACCAGCGAGTCGGCGTGGATGTTTTCCTCCTGCGCATGGCGACCCAGAACCAGCTTGAGTTCGGGAGCTGTGACCGCCTCGCGAATGACATGAAGAATGTTGTCACCAACGATGCCTTCGGCGGCGGAGAAATAGCCGATGCCCATCTTGATGATCCAGCGGTCCACATCGGAGATCGTGCCACTCGTGTCGCGCCAATGCTCGCAGTCCTTCTGCATCGGCACATCCTCAGGCTCCCAGTGGTTCGCCTTCATTTTTTTGTAGAGGTCGTAGGCCCAGGTGTATTTCAAGGGCAGGATGTTGAAGAACATCGTTTGGCGTCCATTGATGACGCGCTTGGCGGCGAATGCGGCTTCGGCCTTGTCGCGATCCAGTATGAACTGGCGGTCTCCGAGTGTGATGGTGGTGGTAGGCATTTTTGAATGAATAATTGAGTTTGAAACTGCGTTGGCGGGTCTTTCCGCATGCAATCTACGGCATGCGCGGGCAAGTGGGTGTGCTTTTTATTTTTCAAACCCCAAAAAGTCAAAAAAAATCTCTATGTTGTGGATTTTTTTTTACTAACCACAATATATAGTGGTTTATCAAGAGCATAATCCGGGCCAACTTTTTTCGTTTTTTGTCAAAAATCCAGCCTGGAGAGGGAGGTTTTTGAGTAAAAAAGTGCCGGAATTTTGCGAACTGCAGCACACCGTGAGCGCGCAACCGAAAACACGACCTGGAATCGCATGAAACCCGTAGCGGACGCGCCAGATGAATGCGAGTGGTAGAACCCACCCCATGGAGACTCGTTTTGATCGTGATTTCAGACCAATTTGAGGCGGTGGTGTCCGGGAGTGATTAGCTGGCTTCCGAGGGGATATTTGGGTCAAGCCGGAGGTCGACCCTCCCAAGGTTTGCGCGCTGCCGCGCGGGGTGCTGCGGCGGCGTCACTGTGAGCGCCGGAGAGAACTGCGTGTGGACATCCAAACAGGCCTCGCGCCTGAATGGGCGCTGAAAACAAGAGTGCCCGTGAAGTTTCCTCCACGGGCACCTTGCTATGAAAACCCCGAACCAACTCCGGGAAATTTTTTTACTTTTTGACGGACTTTTTCTTGGACGGGCGAACGACCACGAACGAGCCAATGGCTCCGGGAATCGCTCCTGCGACTACGAGCACGCCTTCTTCTCCGCGAACTTGAAGGATGCGGAGGTTTTGAACAGTGATGCGCTCGTCGCCCATGTGACCTGGCATGCCCATATTTTTCCAAACACGGCCAGGAGTCGAGCGGTTGCCGATGGCGCCGTTACGACGATGCATCGTAGAACCGTGGCTGGCAGGCTGTCCAGCGAAGTTGTGCCTTTTGATGGTGCCTTGGAATCCTTTGCCCTTGGACTGGCCAATGATGTCGACGAACTGGCCGATTTCAAAGTTGGTCACCGGAAGCGCAGCCGCTTCCGGAGCGGTTTCGCCGTCCGCAAGGCGGAACTCACGAATAAACCGTTTCGGGGTCGATGCGGATTTGGCGAAGTGGCCTGTCATAGCCTTGCCAACGCGCTGAGGCTTTTGTTCGCCGTAGCCGATTTGAACGGCCGAGTAGCCGTCGTTTTCAGGAGTTTTGACCTGAAGAATGTGGTTGCCGCCGGCTTCGATGACGGTGGCAGGAGTAACACGGCCCTTTTCATCATAGATGCGGGTCATGCCGAGTTTTTTTCCGAGAAGTCCGATGCTCATGGCTTTAGATTAGATTTTGATTGTGATGTCGACGCCGGCGGGAAGGTTGAGCTTGCGGAGCTCGTCCACCGTCTTGGAAGTGGGCTCGACGATGTCGAGGAGGCGTTTGTGGGTGCGGATCTCGAATTGATCCATGGATTTTTTGTCAACGTGAGGGGAGCGGTTGACGGTGAAGCGCTCGATGCGTGTGGGGAGCGGGATCGGGCCGGTGACTTTGGAGCCGGTGCGCTTGGCTGTTTCGACGATTTCCGAGGCCGAGGCATCGAGAATGCGATAGTCGAATGCCTTAAGGCGAATCCGGATTTTTTGACTGTTTTGTGCTGCCATGATGATAAAGAGCGATTGAGGATTTTTCTTGAGCCCCCGAATCAGCGGGAGGGGCAAATTAGGGATTTACCTTATTTTGGCAAGAGGATTTTCGGTAAAATTTTTTAAGATTGAAAATCAAATTCAGGCATCCCTCGCGGCGGCTTCACTCAGGGCTGCGCCAAAGCCCGGCAGCCTCGATTCAATTTGAGTCCA
>JBIIUB010000088.1:0-12195 GCA_044340205.1 Terrimicrobiaceae bacterium | reverse complement strand
GCCGGGATGCAGGGATTGACAAGGTGCGTTTGAACAGCCCGCGCGATGCTGCCTGAAAACAACTCGATCGTGCGCTGCTCGAGTTCGGCATCGTATTGCAGAGTATTGATGCGGGCATCGGCGGCGTAGAAGCGCAGCAACCCCCGCGCGGCTCGCAGGTATTTTTCTTTAAGGCCGTCGAAAGGGTTCGCAGAAGAGGATGCAAATCCCGCAGAGACCGTGCGCATGAGGCAGAGCGCGACATCGCATGCCATTTTGTTTAGGCCGGCGCACGGGTCGGATTCCGAAAGGCTCTGGTGTTTGTGATCGTAGCTTTCAGCGATATCGACCTGACAGATTTTCTCCATGGCGGCCGTGCGGAAGACATCCGCCATCATGCCGGTTTCCACGCCCCAATCGGAGGGGAAACAAACGGAGTCCGCGATGCTGCGGTGCAGGCAAACCTCGCCGCTGATCGGGTAGCGAAAAAACTGGAGCGGGCCGAGCGTTTGGGCAAAGCCCTCGATATCCTCCATAGCTTGGAGAAGTGGAGTGATGAGAAGCCGCATGACGCGGCCGTTCAGTTGCGTGGAAAATCGGGCACTGAAGCCCTTGCTGACATGGAATGCCATCTCGGGATGCAGCACAGGAAAGCAAAGGCGGACAAGCAGCTCGCGCCTGTAATGAAGGATATCGCAGTCATGGATGGCAACGGCGGAGGCATTTGTGCCGGCGAGGACCTGCCCAATGCAGAGCCGCATATTGCGCCCCTTCCCCATCGGTCCGGGATCAAGCCCTGCGCGTTCCATTTGATCAAGCAGATCCGCCATGCGGGGGCCGTCGTTCCAAAGGATCGCGACCTTCTGCGGCAAGGCCGAAAAAAGGCGGCGGGCCGTATCGAAATCAGCTCGGCTTCCCCCATCGAGGCCCACCGTGATATGGCTTACAAACCGGGCCTCCCGAAGCTCGGCCACGATGCAAGCGAGGACAGGGGATTGCAAATCCCTCGCATGGCAGGGCAGGACAAGTGCAAGCGGCGAGTCCTGGGCCAGCATACCCATCTCCTCCTCAAGGCGCCTGTAGTCGGGGTTCCCGAGCCGATGAAGCGTTGCAATCGTGCCGTGCTGGTAGAAATCCGCCATAAAAACGGGGCACACTCTCAAGGGCTGCGCGGCATTGAGCAAGTCTGCGGAACTGCTAATCTGCATCGATGAGCACGCCAGCCTTTCCGTTTGATCACCTCATGGTGGTTCACTACCACTGGCGTCCCGGCGGCGTGCGACGAGTTGTGGAGCTGACCCTGCCTGCCATCGCGGCGGCAGCAGGCGACAGGCTCAAAGTAATCCTGCTGAGCGGAGGGACGCCTGACGAAGCGCCCGATTTGGGCGGGCTCGCGGACCGTGCTGTCCTCATCCATGAGCCGGCGTGCGATTACTTTTCCAACCAGCAGGACACCCCCGAAAGAATCTCAAAAAGCATCCAGCAAGCCATTTCCCGTGCGATGGAGGGCTGCGACCCCACACGCACGCTGATCTGGTTTCAAAACCCGGCTCTGGCTCGAAATGCCATGCTCTGCCGGGAGATCTTCGACTTTTCGAGAAAAACAGGCGCGGCACTTGTTTTGCACCACCATGATTTTTGGTGCGCCGGCCGCTGGGCACGCTGGGAGGAACTGGAACGCTGCGGCTTCGGCGACCTTTCCAGCGCGGCGGAACTGCTCTTCGCCTCCGGTGCCCGAGCTGTTCATGCAGGCATCAATCTCCAGGATTGCAAGACGCTCGAGAGATTTTTCCCTAACAGGGCATTCCACTTGCCCAACCCCGTCTTGAGGCCCTCTCCATCAAGCACGGCGGATGTCGAAGCCGCCCGCGCGTGGGTTGCGAAAGAGCTGAAAACCGATGCTCCCGTTTGGATTTACCCGACGCGGTTTCTTCGGCGAAAGAATCTGCTCGAAGCTGTCCTCCTCACGCGCTGGCTCAGACCGGAAGCCATTCTGGCGACAACCTCAGGACAATTCTCGCTCGATGAGAGCTGCTATGCCAACGACATCAAGGAAGCGGCGACGCGGCATAATTGGCGCGTGCATTTCGGCTTGCTCGACAAGCGCGGTGCCCCTCGCGTGATGGACCTCCTTCAAATCGCCGAAACGGTCATTCACACATCCGTGCAAGAAGGCTTTGGTATGGCGTTTGTCGAAGCGGCAGCCGGCGGAAAGCCCCTCGTTGCGCGGGCCATTCCATCCGTCATGCCCGATCTCACCGCGCTCGGCTTTGATTTTCCGCAACTCTACCAAGAAATCCTGATTCCTCCCGGGCTTTTCGATGCGCAGGCCGAGGCTGAACGGCAAACTCTGCTCGGCGCATCTGCAAGAGCCGCCCTACCCCCAGCCTTGCAAGAAATCTTCCCCGCCCTCCAGTTCGATGCGGACGGGCCCGTGGCCTTCAGCCGCCTGAGCCGACGCGCGCAGTTGGAAGTGCTCTCGCATCCCTCGCCGACCTCTTGGGAGATGTGCAAAACTTGGAACCCTCGCCTTGAAGATTTCCTTAAAACCCCGCTCAAGGCCACTCCGTGGCCCACAGCTTCCTCGCGCTATGCGGATGCGTTTCTCAAAATCGCAGCATCCATCCCGGGTGGCCCAATCGCCTGCGCGGAGAGCGCGAGGGATGCCCAAATGGCTCTGACGGCAAAAGCTCTCGAGCCGAATTCGATTTTTCCAATCCAGCTCGAAAAATGAACCCTCCAGATGCTCGACGAAACGCCACAAACGGATCAAATTCGTTGTCTCCTGTGCGAACTCATTCCAGTAAAAAACAAGCCCCCATACCGCATTCTTGCGTGAGGTGGATTTTTTTACTCCTGATCCTCACCGTCGGCCCACTGGGGGCGGATGAGACAGTTCGCGCGGCACAGGCGCGGCTTGCGGGCTTGGGTTATTACAAAGCCCGCGTCGACGGCTCTGCGGGAAGCATAACAAGCGCGGCGATCCGCAGGTTCCAGCTCGCCGAAAATCTCAAGGTCACCGGCTCTCTGAACCAGCAAACTCTCGACGCGCTCGGAGTCAAAGCACCAGCCCCTGCTCCGGAGTATACGAAGATCAGCGCGCTATTCGAGGGAGGACCGCTCGCTGCGATGGATTCCACCTCGCAGGTCGAGGCGATTCGCAACGCCCAGCGTCTATTGGCGGAATCGGCCTTCTACGCAGGACCACACAATGGCCTGCCCAATGCGACGCTCACCGCTTCGATCAAAGAATGGCAGTCAGCCCAAAACCTACCCCAAACAGGCAAGCTCGACGCAGACACGCTGGCCGGACTCGGCGCCCTTCTTGAAAAGTAACGCCATGTCGAAGCACGAGCGCATCTCAGTCTTTGTCGAATCCCTCGAATCCTCGCACAGCGGCGGCTTGCATCCTTGCTATGCGGGCTACTTCGAGTGCTTCAACCGGGGTGACTACTACGAGGCCCATGATGTCTTGGAACACCTCTGGCTGGAATGCCACGACGAAAATCACCTCTACTTCAAAGGCCTCATCCAGGTCGCAGGAGCCTTTGTGCATCTGAAAAAACAACACGCCCGCCCATGGCATCCGACCGATGGCCGCAGGCTCCATCCCGCAGCACGACTGCTTGCGCTGGGAATCAAAAATATCGCCCCGTTTGGGCCAACCCACATGGACCTCGACATCGAAGCCGTGTGCGCGCTCTGCACCGGCTGGAGAGAACAAATTCTTGCCTCCGACTTTCGCATCAACCCTTGGCAACCGGCATCAGGACCGCGACTGGAACTTCAAAAAAACGCCCCAATGGCTTGACGGGAGGGTTCTTTGCCGCTTCATACATCAGCAAATCCCATGATCAAATCCACCTTCCGCCTCCTCATTGCCGCAGTTGCCGCCACAGCCGTTCTTGGCCTCACCGGATGCGAAACCACAAAAACCGCCTCCCACTCGCACTCCTTCAAGTTCGACCCGCCGGACAAAACCCCGAAGAATCCCTCCGCGATAAAAGTCAAAATCAGCACCGGAGCGCAGCGTTTGTATGTGGTCGAAGGAAATGAAGTCCTCATCGCCACACCTGTGACAGTCGGCAAATCGGCAAGCCCAACGCCACAGGGTGATTTCAAGATATACTCTAAGCAAGCCCACCGCCGTCGCGTGAGCCAACCCGATGCAGGATATCCGATGACCTACTGGATGGAATTCAAGCCAGCCTACGGCATCCACTGGGGATTCATGAAGCCTTCACCTGCGACCCTCGGTTGCGTGCGTATGCCGCTGATCGCCGCCAAGGAGGTCTTCGCGATTGTGCCAAAGGGTGCTCCGTTGAATATCGCCAAGAGCCAGCCTTGGGATGAGACGATCGGCAAAAATCTTCCTGTGCTGGATGACGGCCCGCTCCCGAATCCCCCGAAATCCTACCTCCACAGCCCGCAGGTCTTCACCGATGCCGCCAAGGGCAAGATGTGGAATTTCTAACGGGCGAGTTCCTTTAGCAGCGCCTTGTTGAGCTGAATGCCGGTGAGGAAATTTTCCACCGGGAAATTCTCATTCGGCGAGTGGGCGCGACAGTCGGGCGATGCCAGCGCCAGCAACAGCGCAGGATGTCCAAGGATTTTTTGAAAATCCGCCAGGATGGGAATGGAGCCTCCCTCGCGCGTGAGGGCCGGTTTTTTTCCGAAGACAGACTCCAACGCACGGCAGGCGGCGAGGCCCTGCGCGCCTTTGGGATTCAGAAAAAACGGTTCGCCGCCGTGTCCATCGATGATCTCAAGCCTCACGCCAGGCGGCTTGTGCTTCTCAAAATGACGCCGCGCCTGTTCCAGCACGGTCTCGGGAGTTTGATTCGCCACGAGGCGGAATGTGACCTTGAAGAAAGCCTCTGCGGGAAGCACAGTTTTGCTCCCCTCGCCTTGATAGCCGCTTCCGATGCCGTTGATTTCCGCCGTAGGACGAGCCCCGATGCGCTCGACCGAGGAATAGCCCTCCTCGCCCCAAAGTTCGCTCACGCCCGCCTGCTCGGCGATGGCATGGTCACTCACAGGTGACTCGGCTGCGGCCTCGCGCTCCCAAGCCTGCATGGGCTGGACATCATCATAAAACCCTTCGATCGCCACGCGGCCCTGCGAGTCATGCAGGCTGGCAATGAGCCGCGCCGCCGCCGTGGCGGGATTCGCCACCGCGCCCCCGTAGATGCCGGAGTGTAGGTCATGCGATGGACCGAATACCCTGACCTCCATCGCCGCAATGCCTCGCAAGGCGTAACTCAGCGTGGGATACCCATCGGCCGCCATGCCGGTATCCGAGATGGCGATGGCGTCGCAGACCAATTCGGCCCGGTGTTTTTCCAAAAAGTCCGCCAGATGCTCGCTCCCAACCTCCTCCTCGCCCTCGATCAAAAAAATCACATTCACTGGCAGCGGCCCCTCCGCCAGCGCCTCGCCGACTCCGAGAATATGCGCGAGGATTTGCCCTTTGTTATCTGAGGCACCGCGTCCGTAGATTTTTCCGTCGCGAATCTCGGGATCAAAAGGCGGCGATGTCCAAAGCTCGAGTGGCTCGGGCGGTTGGACATCGTAGTGTCCATAAATGAGGACGGTTTTCTTCGAAGGATCGCGCGGCGTTTTTCCCAGCACGATGGGATTTCCCGGCGTGGGCTCCTTGCCAGCTTCCAAACCGATCTGCCGAAGCTTCGCTACGAGCCAGTCCGCACAGCGCACCATATCGGCAGCATGGACGGATTGGGCTGAAACACTGGGAATTCGGACAAATTCCAGCAACTCGGCAACGCGGGGATCATTCATAGAAAAACTATATATTGTGGTTTATCGGAGCGGACCGCACAGGATGTGGTATTTTTTCCTTGCGCAGCCAAGCAGCATTTTTAGGCTGATCGCACTTCTAACCGGTATCCCATGTATCTGCAATCTCTGGAAATCATCGGCTTCAAATCCTTCGCCGCAAAAACCGTCCTCAACTTCCACCGAGGCGTCACAGCCGTCGTGGGCCCGAATGGTTGCGGCAAGTCGAATGTCCTCGACGCCATCCGCTGGGTCCTCGGCGAGCAGTCGGCAAAAGCCCTACGCGGCGGCGAGATGTCGGATGTCATTTTCAGCGGCACGGACAGCCGCCCGGCACTCGGCATGGCCGAGGTTTCCATGACCTTCGCGGAGTGCGAAAAGGAACTCGGCACCGAGTGGAACGAAGTCCGCATAACCCGCCGGGTTTATCGGGACGGCAAGAGCGAGTATTTCATTAACAAAACCGCATGCCGCCTACGCGACATCCACCAACTCTTCATGGACACCGGCGTGGGCCGCAGCGCCTACTCGATCATGGAGCAGGGCAAGATCGACCAGATTTTGAGCAACCGCCCAGAAGACCGGCGTGCGATTTTCGAGGAGGCCGCCGGCATCACGAAATTCAAGGCCCAGAAAAAAGAAGCCCTCCGCAAGCTGGAATACACCGAGTCGAACCTCGTGCGCGTGCAGGACATCATCAAGGAGGTCAAACGCCAGATCGGCTCGCTGCAACGCCAGGCCGCCAAGGCCCGCCGCTACCAATCGATCATCTCCGACCTCCGGATTTTCGATACCCACATCTCGCATAAAAACTACCGCCAGCTTTCCGACGAGCTGGAGACTCTGAAAAACCAGCTCAACCAAGGCGAGGAGGCCCGCCAGGTCCATGAGGTCGAAATCTCCCAGCAAGAGTCCGAACTCACAGACTTCCGCCAGCGCCTGCAGGAACTCGAGGCCGAGGCCGGAACGATCCGCGACGGCATGCAGACCCTGCGGAACCGCATTTTTTCAGCCGAGAACCGCATCGGCACAAACCACGAGCGCAGCTCGGAAGCCACCACCCTCATCGACCGCCACCGCTTGGACATCAGCCAAGCCGAGGAAAAAATCCGCACGCAGCAGGAGCAGATCGAGCAGACGGACAGCCTTCTCGAGCAAATGATCGAGAGCCTCCGCACCCACCAGGAAACGCTTGATGAGCACACCGCCCGCCTCGCCTCCGTGCGCGAGGAGCGCATCGCTGCCGAGCGGGAATTCGCTTCCAAGGGGGCCGAACTCTCAAACGCCGAGGCGCGCCTGAACTCGCTGCGCGGGGAGATTTCCGCCGCCACTGGACGCAGGGAATCCGGCGAAACGCGTCTCCATTTGCTCCAGAACGAAATCGAAACCGCGTCGCGATCCGCTGCCGAGATTTCCGCAAACCTGGAAGATCTGAAACGCCGCTCGGATGCCGCCCATCTGGCGCTCGAGCACGCCCAAGCCGAAACCGCCTCTGCGATGGCGGACCACGAGAACGCCCAGCATGAACGCCAGAACACCGAGGCCATCCTCAATACTGCCGGCAAGGAAGCCGCCGGTCTCGAGTCCCGCCTTGAGGTCTTGCGCCAACTGCAAGAGCAAGGCGAAGGCTTGGATGAAGGAACGCAAGCGGTTCTCAAAGGCCTCGACAATCCCGACTTTTTCCAAAGCGCCATCAAGGGAACGCTCGCCCAGCATATCCAAGTCGAGGAACGCCTCATTCCCGCCATCGAAGCCGCGCTGGGATCCGCGCTGCAGGCCGTCATTTTTAAGGACCCCGGCATCGCCGAGGCAGCCCTCGCCACTCTCAGCGGCAAGAAACTCGGCCGAGCGGCCGTGATCCCTGCCTCATGGATTTCTGGGAGGGGAGAACAGCCTACCGATTCGCAACCACCCCTACCCTTCGGCGTCTTCGGCAGGGCGAGTGATTGCGTGAAGGGTGATGACGACAGTTCAAACCTAGCCCGCCACCTTCTCCGCGAGGTGCTCATTGTCGAGAATCTGGAGGCCGCATTCCGCCTGCGTTCGGAGAATCCAGCGTTCGCGTTTGCCTCGCTCGACGGAGGCTTCATCAGCCACAGCGGCATCATCCACGGCGGACAGTCCGGCGAGAACAGCGGTCAATCCACCCTCCAACGCAAAATCCGCATCGCAGAGCTTGAGACCTCTTTGACCGAGGCCACGGCGCGCATCGAATCCCTCGCGACCGCCCGCGCCTCAGCGGCGTCAGCGATGGATCAGGCCACAGACCGCCTCAAGCAAGCCCGCGAGGCCATGCAGGCCGCACAGATTGAAACCGCCTCGACCGACAACGAACGCCGCCACGCGGAACGCCAGTTTGCGGATGTCGAAGCCAAGCGGGCCTCGTTCCAGCGCGAAGCCGCCAGCATTGAGGAGGGACTCCGCGGCAGCCTCGCGCAGCTCAGCGAACTCGAAGGCCGCATCGCCGAGGCGACCTGCGCCATCGACTCCCTTCGAGCTGCCCGCAGCGAATCCGAGACCCTTATTCAAGTCGTCCGGGAGAAGGAAAGTTCCGCCTCCGACGCCCTCAACGAAATCCGCGTCCGCGTTGCCACCGAGCGCCAGCAGCAAGAAGGCCTCCACCGCCAACGAGGCCCTATGGCTGCCCGCATCGTCGAACTCAACGAACTCCTCGACGCACGCCGCCTCGATATTTCGAACTACGAAGGCCGCATCGAATCCCTCGCCGCCGAGAATGCCTCCCTCGAAATCTCGATTGGGGAATGGCGCAGTGAACTCGAGTCAGAAGAGGCCCGCCTGAGCGCCGTTTTGGCCCAGCGCTCCGAAGTCAGCGAAAGCGCCGAGGCCATAGAATCCGCCCTCCGCGCCGCACGCCAGCAACTCGCCCAACTCCAGGAGCAGCGCAGCCGCATCGAGGTGAAGGCCGCCCAGACCGAAATGCGAAAGGAAAACATCCGCACCCATGTCTCCCAACGCTACCAGCTCGATCTGGAGGCCTTCGAGCCGGACACCTACGCCCTCATCGTCGCCCTCCGCGAGCGCAGCCAGCGCAAACCCGAGCAGCAAGAGGGCGAGCAGCCCGCTGTCGAAGGAGCCGAATCCACCGAAGAGACCGCCCCCCCTGCCATAACCGTTCCCGCCGAAGGCGAAGGCATCCCATGGGACCGCATCGAGGAACTCGTCGCCGAACTCACCGAGCGCATCGACTCCATGGGCCCGGTGAACATGGACGCCATCCAGGAATACGACGAACTCGAGCAGCGTTACATTTTCCTCGAAAAACAAAACGCCGACCTCGTGACCTCCAAGGCCGAATTGCTCGAAGTCATCTCCAAGATCAACAACACCACGAAGACCCTCTTCGCCGAGACCTTCGAAAAAATCCGCGAGAACTTCCAATTCATGTTCACCGAGCTGTTCGGCGGTGGACGCGCGAACCTCCTGCTCACCGACGACTCCGACCCGCTCGAGAGCGGCATCGAGATCATCGCCAAGCCGCCTGGCAAGCAGCTCCAGAGCGTCACACTCCTCTCAGGCGGCGAACGCACCATGACCGCCGTCTCACTCCTCTTCGCTATCTACATGGTCAAGCCCAGCCCGTTCTGCGTGCTCGATGAAATGGACGCACCGCTCGACGAATCGAACATCACCCGCTTCATCAAAATCCTCGACCGCTTCGTTGGCCAGAGCCAGTTCGTGACCATCACCCACAACAAACGCACCATCTCCCGCGCCGACCTCCTCTACGGCGTGACCATGGAAGAACACGGCGTCAGCAAACTCGTGAGCGTGAAATTCAGCGGCAAAACCGACGACAGTTCAAAATCCTCCGAAAGCGTTGCCAAGGCCCTCGGAAAATCCGAAAACCTCGCCAGCGAAGAAGCCGCCGCCATCGCCCAAGCCGCCGAAAACCTCCAACCCGAAACGCTGGAGGAACCCGCCGCCACTTGATTCCCCGGCGCGGACGGTTCGCGCCACGGAAATCTCAATTTGCCTCTCGACACCGGGAGGAATATCTGGCCAAAAAGCGAGAGCTCCTTTTTTGATGAACCAGCCCTGCACCCCACCAGATTCAAACCCGCCGTCGAACTCCTCCAGTAAAGAGACCGTCTACAGCGTCGGCACCCTCACCTACACGAAGATGGGCCTCGTCTCCCTCTTCGCATGGCTACTCTGGGGCGACTTTTGTTTTCAAGTGATGGAGTCGCTCAATCCGGCGATCATTCCCCTCAAGCTCCGCTCACTGGATGCCCCAAACTGGGCGATCGCATTGATCATGGTCACGCTGCCGGGCATTTTGAACATGACGATTTGCCCGTGGGTAAGCTTCAAGAGCGACCGCCACCGCGGCCCAATGGGACGCCGAATTCCCTTCATTCTCTATACGCTGCCTTTCCTCACCGCCTGCCTCTTGTTGCTGGGATTCTCCGAACAAATCGGACGCGCCCTCCACAGCATCCTGCCTGCATCCTGGGGCATGTCGGTCTCGGCCGTGACCATCACCTGCATCGGCGTTTTCATGGTCGGGTTCAAGTTCTTCGACATGTTTGTGAACTCGGTTTTTTGGTATTTGTTCAACGATGTTGTCCCGCACAACTTCCTCGGGCGTTTCCTGGGACTCTTCCGCATCGTCTCCAGCTTCGAGTCGATGATCTTTGGATTTTTCATCTTCAAATACGCCGAATCCCACATGACGGAAATCTATGTCGGCGCAGCCCTTGTTTATGCCATCGGCATGGGGCTCATGTGCTGGAAGGTCAAGGAGGGGGAATATCCCCCGCCGCCGGAAGCCGAGGGGGGCCGCACCGGCCTCATAGCCGAGGTGAAAGTCTACATGGTCGAGTGCTACAGCAAGCCCTACTTCTGGAATCTGTTCCTCTGCACGGCGTTCTGGTCCATAGCCGGAACGCTCGGCGTATTCAATGTCTTCCTGCAAAAATCCATCGGCCTCGATCTCGCGCAGATCGGCATGATCAGCGGCGCCGTGAGTTTCATGAATATGCTGCTCACCTACCCGGCCGGCGCGCTGGGCGACCGTTTCCACCCCCTGCGGGTGCTCCTCTGGGTGAAGGTGATCAATTTGTTTTTCCTACCGCTCGGCCTGATCTGGCTATTCTTTGATTTCGCGCCCATGACGGCGTTTTATGTTTCGATTTGCATCACCGCAGTCAACCTGCCCTTTTCGGTGCTCACGGAAGCAATGATGTTGCCAATGTATATGCGCGTGCTCCCGCTCGACCGCTATGGTCAATTCTGCTCCGCAAACGCCTTGTTGCGCTCCGTGGCCACGATTGTGGGCGGTTTCGTCGGCGGCCTCTTCATGGATTTGATGAAGCACCTCTACAACGGCAGCGACTACGCCTACCGATTCATCCCCGTCTGGAGCATTTTCTGGTCAGCCATAGCCCTCTTCTTCCTCTGGCGCCTCTACCAAGACTGGAAACGCCTACCGCAGCATGATTGAACTTGGCTGAGCGGGAGTTGATGTGCCTCGGCTGCACACAGCCTGTGCGCTCCAGAACTACAGGGTTTTATCCTCCTGTAGCGCGATTTGAAGCAATCTACGCGCACAAGCAGCAGGACTATAGTGCTCCAGCGCCCATTCGCGGCCTAAATAGGCGATTTCAGCCCAGCTTGCGCGAGTGTCCATGAAGCGCTCAACCGACCCCACAGGGTCGGCCATATCTATTGGGATGTAATGTTTCCAAGGCGTCGGCATTTCCGGCAAGAGAAAGCCGTATTTCTCAAAATCCAGATGGAATGTCAGGCAGCCGGCCGCTAAGGATTCCCAGAAGCGCCAACTATCCCAGCGCAAGATGACAAGCGGACTTTTATACTCCGACCGCTCAAGGATGTATTTATAAGTTTCGTTCTGAGAGAAATATGCATTTGAAGATTGATCCACCGAAATGGCTCCACCATATGCCAAACAGCCCGTGAAACCCATCAATCGCTCAAAATGATCGGATCCGATTGTGCGATCAACGGGTAGATATTTTTCAAGAACTTCAACAAAGGAAAAATCGAGAAAGTTTCGAACATCTTGGTTGTTTGAAGGGCGAAAGTTTCGCAAGACTCCAAGACGCCGGCCTTCAAAAGGAGGAATGTTTTTGGTCTTTTCCAAGATATCCTCCGAGATGCCAAAAGCCCATGGCAGGCGATTTCCTGCCAGTTTGAGAAATCTATTTTCGTGAGTCATCAGACTCGGGAAACCAGCACTGGGAAAGATAATCCCATTTGTATCGGACATGCTGAGCAAGATTTTTTCCTTTCGTGGGAATTTTTCAACAAACGGCAACATGGGGCCGCCGGCCATAAGCATATACCTAATTCTTGTTTTTCCCAAAAACCCTAATTAGAAGAGGCGGATGGACACCTCTCAATTCGTATATGAAAAGCAATGGGAAATCCTGAAGCGTT
>JBIIUB010000107.1:0-8946 GCA_044340205.1 Terrimicrobiaceae bacterium | reverse complement strand
TGGACTCGCGGTTGACTTCAAATCCGCATCCGCTGGCTCTGGCGAGGCGGGGGAGGTCGGTGCCGAGTCCGTCACTGATATCCATCATGGCGGAGGGGCGGATATTTTTTGCGAGCCATTGGCCTTCTTGGAGGCGTGGGGTGAAGTTGAGGTGGTGGCATGCGATGGAGCCGCCGAGTTGTCCTGTGACGAAGAGTAGATCGCCCGGTTTGCCGCCCGAGCGCGTGAGGAGATGCTTGGAGTCGATGTGTCCGGTGAGCATGACCGAGACGGCTATGCCGTGTTTTTGACGGGACATTTCACCGCCGGCTATGGTGACGCCAAAGCGGCGGGCGGCGCGGCCAAGTCCACGGTAGAATTTTTTCCAATAGGTGGAATCGAGGTCGGGGGGCGAAAAGAAGGTGATGAGGGCTTGGTCAGGCGTGCCTCCCATGGCCGCGATATCGCTCAGAGGACGGCAGAGCGCCTTCCAACCGACTTTGGCAGGATCATGTGAACGGAGAAAATGAACATCCTCTGCGATGCAATCCGTTTTGAGCAGAATGAGTGTCCCGGGTTTTCCGCACTTGATGGCGGCGCAGTCGTCACCCGGGCCGAG
Source organism: Terrimicrobiaceae bacterium (assembly GCA_044340205.1). Taxonomy (GTDB): domain Bacteria; phylum Verrucomicrobiota; class Verrucomicrobiia; order Chthoniobacterales; family Terrimicrobiaceae; genus UBA967. Next base: position 8,348 of record JBIIUB010000107.1, on the reverse strand, counting down.
CGGTTGATCCTGCGGAACGGGCACGAGACGCAGAAGTTCATGGAGAAGTTTGTCCTCGGCGCAGAGTTTCATTTCATGAGATCGGGCCATTGGAGTGTGCCGTAGATGCTGAGTCCGTTGAAGGCGGCGTGCAGGAGTATGGGAGCCCAGAGCGATCCTGTCTTCTCATACAAAAGTGAGAGGCCCATGGCCAGAATCACCAATCCGGCAAGCGATGGGATGTGGCCATGGATGAGAGCAAACAATATGGAGGTGACGGCTATGGCCACAAACCTTCCGCCGGTCTGCCTGAGAAAACCGTAAAGGCATCCTCGAAAGATGAGTTCCTCGGTGAGGGGCGCTGCAACGACGGCTATTAAAATAACAGAAAGGCGATCGCGGAGACTCTGATGTTCGATCAGGAAGGAGACAATCGGCTGGGGTTCGGTTTGAGGTCCGGACAAGGAATACCCGACCCACTGGGCTGCGTAGATCGGCGGGAGGACTAGAACCAGACACAAGACAACGGCTACGAGTCCCTGTCGCCAGGAAATCCAGCGCAGACCGAATGCGTCGATGGGGTTCATGTTTCGAAAAACAAGAAATCCCACGACGAAGAGAATGATCGATGCGTAGAGCCCAAGCGCGGATTCGATGGCCTTCAGGTCGATCCGGCCGGGAGGGCCTGTGAAGGATGGAATGGCCATCAGAAGAAAAAAAAGCACGACGCCTGCTGTGAGCAGGGATTCCGGCCATTTCCAAACTTGCGTGGGGAAGAAATCCCCGTGTGCCAAAGCCGACCTCGCGGCTCGCGAAGCCACCTTCAGGTAGATGAGCCCGAGGAGGAGCAGGATGGCGATTTTCAGAGACTCCATGGTCAAACGATACCCTCCGATTCAGCGACCCCGGGCAGCCAAGGCGCGGTCACTCCTCGTTTGCGAGGGATGCGGTGATGAAGGCCTTGAAGAGCGGGTGTGGCGCGTTGGGTTTGGATTGGAACTCGGGATGGTATTGGCAGGCCAGATACCAAGGGTGGTTCTTAAGTTCCACCAACTCGACCAGGTTGCCGTCGGGTGATGTTCCGGAAATAACGAAGCCTTTTTCCTCAAGGAGCTGGCGGTATTTCATGTTGAACTCGTAGCGGTGGCGATGGCGCTCGGAGGCTTCGAGTTTTCCATAGACCTGATGGGCGTGGGAGCCCTCCAGGAATTTGGTCTGCCAAGTTCCGAGCCGCATGGACCCTCCCTTGTCTGTGACATCTTTCTGTTCCTCAAGAATGGCGATGACGGGATTTTTTGTATCGGGGTCGAACTCGGTGCTATTGGCGTCTTCGAGACCGCAGACATTGCGGGCGAATTCGATAGTAGCCACCTGCATTCCAAGGCAGAGGCCGAGAAAGGGTGTGCGGGACTCGCGGGCATAGCGGGCGGCTTTGATTTTGCCTTCGACGCCACGGTCGCCAAAGCCGCCGGGAACGAGAACACCGGCGACGCCTTGCAGATACTTTTCAGCTCCCTCGACTTCGATGTCCTCGGCGTCCACAAGCACCATGTCGATGCCGCAGTCGTTTGCGGCTCCAGCGTGGGTGAGAGATTCGTAGATGCTCTTGTAGGCATCCTGAAGCTCGATGTATTTTCCGACAATCGCGATGCGGACGCGCTTTTTCGGAGAGATGACACGCTGAACAAAGCGCTTCCAGTCGGTAAGGTTGGGATCTTTGGTTTGGAGATTGAGAAGACGGCAGACTGTCGAATCAAGCCCTTCTTCGCGAAGGTTCAAAGGCGCTTCGTAGATCGTGTGGTCGACATCACCCGCTTCCACCACGGCATCCAGCGGCACATTGCAGAAGAGAGACAATTTCTGCCGGACATCCTCGTCCAGTGGCATCTCGGTGCGACAAATCAGGACCTGTGGTTGGAGGCCGATTTCACGAAGTTTGGCGATACTTTGTTGAGTAGGCTTGGTTTTGAGTTCCCCTGCTGCCTTGATGAATGGCACGAGCGTGACATGCATGATGATGGCGTTGCCTGTGCCCGCTTCGAGAATGAATTGTCGGATGGCTTCGAGAAAAGGAAGCCCCTCGATGTCGCCAGTGGTGCCGCCGATTTCCGTAATGACGATATCCGCTCCGGAGTTCACACCCACCTCGCGAATGCGGGCTTTGATTTCATCGGTGATGTGCGGAATGACTTGAACGGTCTTGCCGAGGTAGTCGCCACGGCGTTCCTTGGCGAGGACGGTCTCGTAGACTTGGCCGCTGGTGAGGTTATTGGAGCGAGTGAGGACGCAATTTGTGAAGCGCTCGTAGTGTCCGAGGTCGAGGTCGGTCTCCGCGCCGTCGGCCAAAACATAGACCTCACCATGCTGGAAAGGATTCATCGTGCCGGGATCGACATTGAGGTAGGGGTCGAGTTTTTGGAGAACGACTTTGAGACCCCGCAGTTCCAACAGCGTGCCGAGTGATGCCGCCGCCAACCCTTTTCCCAGAGAACTCACAACACCGCCGGTCACGAAAATATACTTCATGGGTGGGAAGCTTATCCGCTCCGGGTGGAAAATCCAGCCTCCCGATTGATGGGCGTTATTTGGATTTGACTTCGAGAAACCCAGAGCGCTGGCGGCTTGTCAAATCTACTGCAATCTTGGAGTAAAGAGTCCTTATGAATCCGAGACCCATCCTCGAACCGCCAGGCGGAGAAAAGAAAGTCCTGCTGCACTCCTGCTGCGCGCCTTGTTCTGGAGAGGTGATGGAGGCGATGGCCGCTTCGGGGATTGATTACACGATTTATTTTTACAATCCGAATATCCATCCAAGGGAGGAATACGAACTGCGCAAATCGGAAAACATCCGCTTTGCGGAGAAGGAAGGCATTCCCTTCATCGACGCGGACTATGATACGGACAACTGGTTCGCTCGCGCGAAGGGGTTGGAGTGGGAACCGGAGAAAGGCGCTCGCTGCACGATGTGCTTCGACATGCGTTTTGAAAGAACCGCCCTCTACGCGCACGAGCATGGTTTCCCAGTCATCACAAGTTGCCTGGGAATTTCCCGTTGGAAGGACATGGACCAGATCAATGGATGCGGAGAGCGTGCTGCGGCAAAATATCCCGGCATCACTTATTGGACATTCAACTGGCGCAAAGGCGGCGGGGCCCAGCGCATGCTGGAGATCTCAAAGCGTGAGAATTTTTATCAACAGGAATACTGCGGATGCATTTACTCTCTTCGCGATAGCAACAAATGGCGCCTGGCCAACGGACGGGAGAAGATCGAGATGGGCGTGAAATTTTACGGTCAACCAGAAGCCTGAAATTCTCAGGGATTCGCCCGCAGACTGTAAAATTCATAGCTATCCACCAGCGCAAGCCAGCTGGCCTCGATGATATTGTCCGAGACCCCCACCGTGCCCCAGGTTGTGTGGCCATCGGTTGAAACAATGAGCACGCGTGTCTTGGCGGCTGTGCCGCGTGTGCCGTCGATGATGCGGACTTTGTAGTCGGTGAGGCGGACTTGATCGATCCAGCTGTAGAAAGGCCGCAGAGCCTTGCGCAGAGCGGCGTCGAGGGCGTTCACGGGGCCGTCCCCTTCCTCGACCGTATATTCGGGGCGACCGGAGGCGTGGAGTTTGACCGTGGCTTCACAGGTTGTGAACTCATGCTGGTTCGATTGGCGGAACGAGCAGTGATATTCTTTGAGATCGAACAGCGGGGTGTGGCGGCCCAGCGTGCGGCGGATGAGGAGCGCGAAGGAGGCGTCTGCCGCCTCAAACTCGTAGCCCTGCGCTTCAATCTCCTTCACTTTTTTCAAGATGGTCGAGACTTCGGGCGCGCCTTTTTGGAATTCAAACCCAAGCTCCGCAGCTTTTGCGAGGATGTTGCTCTGGCCTGACATGTCGGAGACAAGGATCGTCTGGGAGTTGCCAACAAGCGTCGGATCCATGTGCTCATAGGTGCGGGAGATTTTTTGCACGGCATGAACATGAAGGCCGCCTTTGTGCGTGAAGGCTGCCGTGCCAACATACGGGGCTCGAATGTCCTGCGGCACATTCGCCAACTCATCGACGAAGCGGGAAACTTCACGGAGTGCTGTGAGATCAGGCACACAGGGGATTCCCATTTTTACCTGCAGCGTTGGAACGATCGTCGTGAGGTTGCAGTTTCCAACGCGTTCGCCGTAGCCGTTGATGGTTCCTTGAACCTGACAAGCGCCGGCTTCGACGGCGGCGAGAGCGTTTGCGACGCCGAGTCCGCAGTCATTGTGGGTGTGGATACCAACCGGGCATTTTAGATCGGCGATCACGGCAGAGGTGATGCGGTGAATTTCGCCGGGCAGAGTTCCCCCATTTGTGTCGCAGAGAACGAGCAGGTCGGCTCCGGCATCCCTCGCGGCGCGCAGTGTTTTCAGGGAATACTCGGGGTTGTCCTTGTAGCTGTCGAAAAAATGTTCGGCGTCGTAGAAGACTTCGCGGCCGTGTTTTTTGAGATGAGCCACCGTGTCGGCGATCATGGAGAGGTTCTCCTCGGCAGTGACATTGAGAACCTCTGTGACATGCAGGAGCCATGTCTTGCCGACGATTGTGACGACCGGCGTTTGCGCCTCAAGCAGAACTCGCACCTGGGCATCTGCCTCAACAGCAATGCTGCCGCGACGGGTGCTACCGAAAGCTGCAATGCGGGCATTTTTCCAGGTGAGCTTCGCCGCTTCGGCAAAAAAAGCGGCATCGCGAGGGTTTGAGCCAGGCCAACCGCCTTCGATGAAATCGACCCCGAACGAATCCAATTTTTGAGCGACGCGAATCTTGTCGAGGATGGAAAAAGAAATCCCCGTGCCTTGGGTGCCGTCGCGCAGCGTGGTGTCGTAAATGGTGACCGGTTTCATAAAAGGCTGATCAAACTACCTGCACGGCCTGCGGGGATCAAGAACGCGCAAACGCTCCGCTTGACCCAACTGCATAGGCAACCCATCATTCGCCTGCCTTGAATATGTATTCCTCGTCCCAATGGGACATCCAATTTCTCGCCGAAAATCAGGTCGTTCGTTCGAAAGATTTCGGCATGACCAAGGAAGCAAAGAGCGTGAAGTATCCGATCCGCCTGCTTCGTTACTGGTTCGGATACCAACTGCTCCGCGAGGAATCCCTGCGAATGGAGCGTCCACTGGATGTCGCCGAGATCGGCGTTCATGTGGGACAGATGTTGGAATTTGTGAACTCTGCGCCAAATGGAGTGAAATATGACCGTTGGACGGCGGTCGATGCCGTCATGCTGCGCGAGCGGCTGCTCAAAGCCGGCTACACGGACTTTTTTGAAGCGAATCTTGAAGATGCGAAATTTGCTCTCCCCCACCAATACGACACGGCGATCCTGCTTCATGTCTTGGAGCACCTGTTCGAACCAGAGGATGTTTTGAAAAAAATCGCATCCGCCATCCGGCCGGGAGGCTCGCTGATTGGAGGTTTCCCCGTGGTGCCGGGTCCATTTGCAGCTATCCGCCAGAGTCAGGTTCGTCGCACGGCAAAACCCATGGGGCATGTGAGCGTGTTTTCACCCGCCCGAGTCCGCCGCATGGCCGAACAAGCCGGGCTGAAAGTGGAGTTCATGAGTGGGGCATTTCTGATGCGAAGCAAGGGAAGCTCCCTCGAAAACTCCGCCGCTTGGATGCGCTTCAACATTCTTTGGGGCCGACTCTTCCCAGGCTGGCCAGGTGAGATTTACTGGCTCATGCGCAAACCGGCATGACACTGCCGGAAGCCACGATCACGATTGAACGCATCGCCTACGGAGGCGCGGGAATCGGCCGCCTGCCGGATGGAAGGGTTTGTTTTGTGCACGGAACGCTGCCTGGTGAGCGCGTGCTCGTGCAGGTCACAAAGTCGAAGAAGAACCTCGTCGAAGCCGATCCTGTTAAGCTTTTGGAGATTTCTCCCCGCCGCGTGCCGCCAGAGTGCGCTGTCTTCGGAGAATGCGGTGGCTGCGCCTATCAGCATGCTGACTATGAACTCCAGCTCGAGATCAAGACTTCCCAGGTTGCGGAGTTGCTACGCCGCGTGGGCGGAATCAGCGATGTTGAAGTCCGCCCCATGCTTCCCTCGCCTCAGCAATGGGGCTACCGCAACCGCTTATCCGTTCATACAGACAGTGGCGATGTGGGGTTTTACCATCGGAAGTCGCATCAACTCGTCGATGTCGCGGAGTGTCCGATTGCCAGCGACGAAGTGAATGGGCTCTTGGCAGAGCTTCGAAAAAAACCGCCGCGCCATCCCGGTCGCCTGACTCTTCGCGAGGCAGGGTCAACACGAGGGTTCACACAGGTGAACAGTGGCGCGGCCGAGTTGCTGGCGAACACAGTTTTCGAACTGGCCGGCAGCTCGGAGTATTTGATCGACGCGTATTGCGGATCGGGATTTTTTTCCAAACGCCTTCTGCCTCATTTCAACCGTATTCTCGGCATCGAGTGGAGCGATGGCGCCGTTCGAAGCGCCATGGAGGGAGCCTCAGCCAAAGAAACCTATGTCGCAGGTTCGGTGGAGGCCCACCTCTCACAAGCCCTACTCGGCGGCACTTCAGCGAATACCACTCTCCTTCTGGATCCCCCGGCCGAGGGCCTCTCGCCAGATGCCATGCGCGCCGTTCTGGAAAATCCACCGCAACGCATTGTCTATGTCTCTTGCGATCCGGCCACCTTTTCCCGGGATACAAAAAAACTCTCGGCGGAATATCGGATTCAATGCATCCAACCGGTGGATATGTTTCCGCAGACAGCTGAGATCGAATTGGCAGGATTGTTTGAGCGCATTCCGCCTGCGTAGAACGCCACTCGGAAGGTTCTGGCTTTTTGCAGGAACTGTTCCGCTTTTGATGTTGCACCCAACTGGATTGGCACCGAACCTTCGCCATACATGTCATTGGGTTTCTTCAGATCTTTTTTACGCAATCCCTCAACACTCGGGGCGATCTGGCCGTCATCGCCGTTTCTGGCCAAGGAAATGGTGCGAGCGTCGGATTTGCACATAGCCTCGAGCGTTGTTGAGCTTGGGCCCGGCAGCGGGGCGTTCACCGGACATATTCTCGCGAACTTGCCGAGTGGCGCGCATTTCGCGGCCATCGAAAAATGCCCCATTCTGGCCAAGGAAGTTTCGGGCAAATTTCCCGATGCCCGCATTATTCAAGGTTGCGCCACGCAACTGAGCGACCACTTGAGCAGCGAAAAGATTCCCCGTCCAAATGCCATCTTGTCAGGTCTGCCCTGGGCCATATTCGATGAGAACCTGCAAAATTCGATTCTCAGCGAGGTTCACTCGACTCTGGCCGACGGCGGAGTCTTTTCTACTTTTGCGTATTATGGGCCCCACCGATTGAAGGCAGGGCAAAGGTTTCGCAAAAATCTCGACCGCACCTTCAGCGATGTGCGCCGGACTCGTGTCGTGATGCGCAATTTTCCACCAGCGTTTGTTTATTCCTGCAAACGCTGAATCTCTTTTAGAACTTCGGCGAGACGCTCCATAGGAAGGCCGATCACATTGCTCAAGGAGCCTTCAATTTTTTTTATGAGACGCCCCCCGTCATCTTGTGCCGCATAGCCGCCGGCCTTATCCAGGGGATTGATAGAACAAAGATAGGTCTCGATGCATTCGGGCGTCAGATCATGAAAAGTAACCATCGACAGTTCAGAAAACTCCACGGAAGCCGAGCGACTACCCACAACCACTCCGGTAACCACTTGATGTGTTCGGCCTACAAGTGATGCCAACATTTTTCGGGCTTCGGGAAAATCCGCGGGCTTGCCGTAAAATCGACCTTCGAGCCAGACGACCGTGTCCGCAGCCACAATCAAATCCCCAGGGCGGCGCGCGGAAATTGCCTGCCACTTCATTCGGGCGTTTTCGAGGGCGAGCGCGTCGGGTGTCAGCGAGTGATCCTCTATCTCGTCAGCTCCTGAAATATCAACCTCGACAGACCAACCAGCTTCTCTAAGCAGTTGGAGGCGGCGTGGCGAAGCCGAAGCAAGAACGAGAGGCTTCACTTTGAAGCCCAGATCTCAGGGCTGCTCGATGTCCGTGTCATAAGCGCCACGGATGCCCTCGAGCTTTTTGCGCATGGCGCGGGAGGACTCGGGACGGGTGCTGATTTTGGAAGCGATGCCCCAGACAATCGGCACGAGGGCGGCTGCGCCCAGAGTGATCAAGGCCACACCGGCATTACGGCGGGCATTATGCCCAATATTGTCGGCAACGAGAAAACCCGCACCGAGACCGATTGCGACCTGCGAAAAACCAACGATTCCAGAGACCGGAAGGTTTTCGCCAAATTTGTCCAAGGAAAGCTGTGACATGGTGATTGAAGCTATGCAGGCAGTATGGGACTTTCAA
>JBIIUB010000106.1:0-9196 GCA_044340205.1 Terrimicrobiaceae bacterium | reverse complement strand
GGATGACATTGGACGGGCGGTTGCCGTCGAAGACGCGGTGCGGGGCGAGTGCGGCGGGGGTGCCTTCGGCTTCGACTTGGGCGAGGGTTTTGCCGAACGCGAGGGCCTCGGTTTGCGCGAAGACATTCGACATGAGGAGGTCATGATGACGGCCGAGCGGGTTGAGGGACTTGGCGAAGGCGATGAAGTCGCAGGGGATGAGTCGGGTGCCTTGGTGGATGAGCTGGTAGAAGCTGTGCTGGCCGTTGGTGCCGGGTTCGCCCCAGTAGATTGGACCCGTTTCGGCATCCACATGGGTGCCATCGAGTTTCACATGCTTGCCGTTGCTCTCCATGGTGAGTTGCTGGAGGTAGGCTGGGAAGCGTTTCAGGTATTGGTCGTAGGGCAGGACGGCGACGGTTTGCGCGCCGTAGAAGTCGTTATACCATAGGGCCAAGAGGCCGTGGAGAACGGGGATGTTTTGCTCGAAGGGCGCGGTGCGGAAGTGCTCGTCCATCGCATGGAATCCGGCGAGCATTTCGCGGAAGTTGTCCGGGCCGAGGGCGATCATGTTGGAGAGGCCGATGGCGGAATCCATCGAATAGCGGCCCCCTACCCAATCCCAGAAGCCGAACATGTTGGCGGTGTCGATGCCGAACTCGGAGACCTTCTCGGCGTTTGTGGAAACGGCAACGAAGTGCTTGGCGACGGCGGCTTTGTCACCCCCCAGGCCAGCGAGCGACCACTCGCGGGCCGAGGCGGCATTGGTCATGGTCTCCAGCGTGGTAAATGTCTTTGAGGAAATGATAAAGAGCGTCTCGGCGGGGTCGAGGTCGTGGGTGGCCTCGGCGAAGTCGGTGCCGTCCACATTGGAGACGAAGCGGAAGGTGAGCGAGCGGTCGGTGTAGTGGCGCAGGGCCTCGTAGGCCATCACGGGACCGAGGTCCGAGCCGCCGATGCCTATATTGACGATGTTTTTGATGCGCTTGCCGGTGTGGCCTTTCCACTCGCCGGAGCGGACGCGATTGGAAAAATCGGACATGCGGTCGAGAACGGCATGCACCTCTGGAACAACATCAACGCCATCGACTTTGATCGAGGCGGTGCGCGGGGCGCGGAGGGCGGTGTGGAGGACGGCGCGGTTCTCGGTGATGTTTATCTTGTCACCACGGAACATGGCGTCAATCTTGCCGCGCAGACCGGCGGCGTTGGCAAGATCGATCAGGCAAGCGACTGTCTCGCTGGTGATGAGGTTTTTAGAATAATCCAAGAAAAGCCCGGCGGCTTCGATTTGGAACTTCTCGGCGCGGGCCGGATCGGAAGCGAAAAGCTCGCGGAGGTGAGGAAGGGATTCGGATTGGATGGAGAGGGTTTCCCAGGCGGGGTGTGAGGTGAGCATAAGAGTTTTAAGTTTTAAGGATTAAGTTTTAAGTTGGTTGTAGTTTGGGGGTCGTTGAGAAGCGGAAGCGGTTTATTGGGAATTAACCACGGAGGACACGGAGAGCACGGAGTGGAAGAGGAGGTTTTGCATTATATTTTGAGAAGCGGAAAGAAGGGGGATTTTTTGTCTTGGCTTAAAATACTCCTCCGTGTTCTCCGTGCCCTCCGTGGTTAATATTTTATGCGTCTTTAGGCTGATGATAAGGTTTTAATGATGCGTTTTTACACATTAGAAACATTCCCTCCTACGCCTCCTCTGCGCGCTCTGTGTCTTCGGTGGTCAATCCTTCTTTTCGAGGTGTCCGCCGAATTGGAATCTCATGGCGGAGAGGAGTTTGTCTTGGAATTCTGAATCGCCACGGGAGCTGAAGCGTTCGTAGAGGGCGGTGGTGAGGACTGGGACGGGGACGCCTTCGTCGATGGCGGCTTTGATGGTCCAGCGCCCCTCGCCGGAGTCGCTGACGCGGCCGGCGAAGTTGGTGAGGGTGGGGTCTTTGACGAGGGAGTTCGCGGTGAGGTCGAGAAGCCAGCTGGCTACGACGCTGCCACGGCGCCAGACTTCGGAGATGTCGGTGAGGTTGAAGTCGTATTGGTATTGCTCGGGGTCGCGGAGCGGGGTGGTTTCGGCATCCACTGTTTGGGTTTTGGTGCCGATATTTGCATTTTTAAGGACATTCATGCCTTCGGCGTAGGCGGCCATTATGCCGTATTCGATGCCGTTGTGGACCATTTTGACGAAATGACCAGCGCCGTTGGCTCCGCAGTGAAGGTAGCCCAGTTCGGCGGTGCCTTGGTTTTCGGGCCGTCCCACAGTGCGAGGAATGTCGCCGATGCCGGGTGCGAGGGTGCGGAAGATCGGGTCGAGGTGTTGGACGATTTCCTTCTCGCCGCCGATCATCATGCAGTATCCGCGCTCCAGGCCCCACACGCCGCCGCTGGTTCCGACATCCACATAATGGATTCCTTTAGGCGCGATGTGCTTGGCGCGGCGGATATCGTCGATGTAGTAGGAATTGCCGCCGTCGATGATGGTGTCGCCTTTTTCAAGGAGCGGGAGGAGTTCCTCGATGGTGGAGTCCACCGCCGCCGCTGGCACCATAAGCCAAATGGCGCGAGGGGCTTCGAGCTTGGAAACGAGATCAGCGAGGGATGTCGCGCCGGTGGCGCCTTCCTTGACGAGGGAGTCAATGGCGGTTTGGGAGCGGTCGAAGACAGTGGCTTTGTGGCCGTTGCGAAGGAGACGGAGGACCATGTTGGCCCCCATGCGGCCGAGGCCGATCATACCGAGTTGGGACATAGGATTTTGGAGTATTAAGGTTTAAGTATTAAGTTTTAAGTGGATGGTGTTTTGGGAGTCGTTGGGAAGCGGAAGCGGTTGGTGGGGATTTTTAACCACGGAGGACACGGAGGAGGAGAGGTGGACTTGGATTGGAGTGTCAGATGGTTTTGGGAAAGGTCTTTGTGGTGATCTGATTTTTTTGAATCTTGCGGTTAGTTTTAAAATTTAAAAAGGAGTATTTTAAACCGGGTTTTTACACATTATCTTCCTCCGTGTCCTCTGTGGTTAATTATTCGGTTTGCGTGGCAGGGTGGTGTCGCGGGCGGGGGGGATGCCTTCGGGGCGGAGGGAGATCATGTATTGGGCGAGGGCTTCGACTTCGCTGGGTGAGAGGTTTTGGCCGTAGGCGGGCATGTTTCCCCCACCCTGCACGACTTGGCGGACGAGTTGGGGCTTGGTGAGGCGGAGGCCGACTTCGCTGAGGCTGGGGCCGCGCTCACCGCCGAGGCCGTCGATGGCGTGGCAGTTGCGGCATTGTTTGTATTGAAGTGTGACGGCGCCTTGGAGCTCGAGGGGTGTGCGGTTGAGGATTTTGGCGTCGGGCGTGGTTTCGGCGGACCAACCATCCATGACGGGCGACCATGGGGATGTGACGCCGAGGTAGGTGAGCATTCCAAGGGAAAGCCAGACGAGGATCGTGACGATGACGGCCACGGGGCGGCGGCGCCAGCTTTTCTCACCAGTGCCGTTAACAAATGGCAGGGCAACAAGGACAAGGCCGATAACGGCTGGGCCAACGAGAAGGGCGAAGGTCTCGATTTCCGCAGGCATGAGGGCGGCTACGGAAAAAATCCAGAGGAACCAGAAATCGGGGCGTGGGTTTGCGTCGATTTGAAGGGGGTCGGCAGGACCGCCTGGGCCTTTCGGACCGAAAAGGAGCGCACAGGTAACAATGGCACCGATGACGAATGCGGCAGTGATGATGTCTTTATCAATCGCTTTTGGGAAAAATGGAACGCCCTCTTTTTTCAGAATGGCGGCATATTCCTTGTCGTAAGTCTCACGACGAACAACCATTCCGGGAACGGGGTATTCGTTGATACCCTTGGTGAGGACCATGCGGAGGTGGAGACTCACGAGAGCGATGACAGCACCCGGCAGGACAAAGACATGGAGTGCGAAGAAGCGCGAGAGGGTCTCGGAGGCGATGATCTGGCCTCCAAGCATGAAGTCCACAAGCTGCTGGCCGATAAATGGAACGCGTCCCATGATGGCAGCACCAATGCCGAGCCCCCAGTAGGCGTCCTCGTCGAAGCGCAAGACTTGGCCGGTGAAGGCAAGGCCGAGGGTGCAAACAAGGAGGGCAAGTCCCGAGAGCCAAGTGATTTCGCGGGGGTATTTGTAAGCACCGAAGAGGAAAACTTGCGTCATGTGCAAGAGCATGATGCCCACCATGAAGTCGGAGCCCCAGTAGTGCATGGCGCGCAGGAACCAACCAAGTTGCTGGTGGTATGTCAGATACTCCAGTGTCGCATAGGCTTCGTCAGCGGAAGGCACATAAACAAGCGCGAGCATGATGCCGGTGACGAGCTGCAGCATGAAGCAGAGGAGCGTGGCGCTGCCGAAGACATAGAACCAACTACCGGCACTCTGCGGAACATGATGACCTGCTGTGGATTCCCAGATTTTTTTGACATGCAGGCGGTCGTCCACCCAATTGAAGACGCCGAGGCCGAGGTCGGTAAGTTTTTGGATCGGAACCTTCATGCGTTGGGCTGTGCGAGTGTCGGCAGGGCTCCTGCGAGGATCATGAGGTTGCCGTTGTCGATCTTGAATTCGTAGGTGAAAAGGCCGCGAGGCGGGGGACCGGCAGCGTGCTGACCGTCCTCGTAGTAGGCTCCGCCGTGGCAGGGGCACATGAAAAGTTTGGACTCTTCAAACCAGCGGACCGGGCAGCCGAGGTGGGCACAATTAATGGCAAAAACTTGAAACTCATCGCCTTTGATGCGTCGCACCCAGCAAGGGATGTCGGCAGTCGAGCCATCCCAGGAACGGCGGATGGGATTTTTGTAATTGCCGAGGCGGGTCTTGCCTTCGGGGAATTTCTCGACGGGTCCGAGGCTCACCCAATCGAGTTGATGGGGTTTTAAAAAAGAAGACAACACATAGCCAAGGAGCGGGATACCCACGGCTGCACCGGCGACGGCATTCAGGCCGAAACCAAGGGCGAGCATGAACTCGCGGCGGGTCTTTTTCTTAGGATCCTCGCAGGGTGAGGAACCGGAGCAAGCGCAAGGGGCCTGGTTTTTAGGATCTTGAGCGGGGTCTTGGTTCATTTTTTTGCGGGAGCTGGAGTGATGGGTTTATTGAATTCGTTGACCCGCTGGGAGACCAGCCAGGCGGTGATATCCGAGATGGCGGCGGGCGACATGGGCGAACCAGGTGTGCGGTGGGCGAAATCAGGGCAGCCGAGTTCGGGGCGTCCGGCGATGGTCACGGTGCGCAGGTATTGGTTGCTGACGAGGTTGAGGTAGTCCCGATCCACGACCGAGCCGGCTTTTCCACCTGTGCCATCGGCGCCGTGGCAGGAGGCGCAGGACTGGCCGAAGGCGGCTTTGCCTGCGGCGACATCGCCGAGTGGCGCGCTGTAGGGCGGGAGCGGAGCGGCGGGAAGTTTCGAGGCATCCTTCCAGTCCATGAGGCCTTTCACAATCGTGTCGATTTGCTCATCCGAGAGGGATCCGCCATTTTCTCTGGCGAAGGCCGGCATGTTGTAGCCGGGGACGCCGTTTGCGATGACATCGCGGAGTTTTTCCTCAGGAACGGTGGCAAGATAGAGGGGATTTTTGAGAGTGATCGAGCCGGCGATGGATTTTCCATCACCATGGCAAGCCACGCAGTTTTGCGCGTAGAGTTGCGTAAAGCCTGTGACATCGGCGGGTGATTTCCATTTGTCCGCGAGAGTCGGTTTTCCTGGAGGATCGCAGGAAACGAGAGCGAGGAGCGGAATGAGTAGGAGGCTGCGTTTCATGAGTTTTCCTCCGGAGCTTCGATGCCGAGCTTGGCGGCGAGTGAGAGCGACTGCATGGTTTCGACTTTTTCCTCCTTGAAGACGACATAGCCGCAGACCATGCCGAACGCGACTTGGCAAACGATAAACCATGGCCAATCGACATGAACAGCAAGCGCGGGATTGATGAAACGGATTGTGGCAAAGAGGAATCCGCTCCAAATGAGGGGCGTCATGATGCCACCCCAGAACCACTCGAATTTCGCGGGAAGCATGGGAAGGAGGACGATGTAAAGGAGTCCGATCATGATCGATACAGAGCCGTGGCTGATGACAGCCACGATGAATCCCACGAGGTGGAATTGGGACAGGGCAGCTTGCGAGGCCTCCGCGAGTGATGGAACGGCTGCAGCTGCGAGGAGATTCACCGGATACCAGATGCTGCTGTATTTAAAAAATCCCCAAGCACATGCGAGAATGGCCATGGCCACTGCGCCCACGATGCCGCCTTTGACGCCGGCCATGAGTGGCGGAACTTCCACGGGGAGGCGCATGCGGTGGCCGCGCTGACCGATCTTGAGGTATTTGATGGAACGGGCTGTGGTATGTGGTTGAGGCGCCTCTTCAAGCACAACGGTAAAGTGTTTTGGATGAGGAAAAACATCAAGGAACCAGCCTGCGAATCCAGCAATAGCGATGAGGACACCGAGGAAAGTGATGAAGAAACTGGTCACCAGACCGGCGAAGAGAAGCACCAAACCGAAGGCGGCTATGATGGGCCAACCGGTGGGTTCGGGAATTTCGACAAATTTGGGGTCTTCCGAGTCAGGAGTTTTCATTGTGGGACGCGGACGCTGAGGATGTAAACGACGGTGAGGACAACGATCCAGATGCAATCGACGAAGTGCCAGTAGTATGAAATGGCTTCAACATGCTCGGTGTGGTCGGAATGCAGGCGCCCACGCAGGGCGGAAATGAGGATACCAAGAAGCAAGAGGACGCCGACGATCACATGGAAGGCATGAAGACCTACCAGCGAGTAAAATGTCGTGCCAAAGGTATTTGAGGCGAGGGTGAGATTTTTTTCAAAGATGAGGTGATACCACTCCGCGCCAGTGAAGTAGAGGAAGTAAATACCAAGGGCTGCTGTGACTCCCCACCAGAGAGAGAAACCGGGCTTGTTGCCGGCGCGGAGGCAGCGTTCGGCCAAGAAAATCGTGCCGCTGCTACTGAAGAGGGCGATTGTGCCGAGGAGCGGGAATTCCAACACCTCATGCGGATACGGGCCGTTGAGGCTTTTTCCCATGTAGAAGAGGTAGGCCACGACGAAGATCGTGAAGAGGGCGGACTCGGCGAGGATGAGTGTGAGGATGCCGAGTTTCCTTGGGGATGGCAATTTCCAGTCGGCTGGATTTTCTGTGGTGGCGTAGTTCATTCGTGTTTCCAGTCTGGATCTTCTGGATGCTTGGCATCCCAGAGCGGGCGGCGGCTTTTGACAACGGGTAATTTTGCGAAGTTGTATTCCGGCGGCGGCGATGTGGTCGCCCACTCCAAGGTCCAGGCGTCCCACGGATCATCGCCGGACTTTTTGCCCCAGATGTAGGAATAAATGAGGTTGAAAACGAAGAAGAGAATGCCAGCGGCTTGGAAGGCCACGCCGATGGTCGAGATGAGGTTCATCGTGTCCCAACCACGGTCATCCTGATAGGTGTAGATGCGACGGGGCATTCCGAGGAAACCAAGGAAATGCTGTGGCAGGAAGGTCATGTGGAACCCAATGGTGAAGAGCCAGAAATGCCAGAGACCGAGTTTGTGGTCGGGCATTTTGCCAAAGGCTTTTGGATACCAGTAATAAATACCGGCAAAGATCGTGAAGAGAAGTCCACCGATGAGCACATAGTGAAAGTGGGCCACGACAAAGTAGGAATCGCTGAGTTGCCAAGTAAATGGGGCCACAGCAAGCATCACGCCTGTGAGACCAGCGACGAGGAACTGGAAGAGGAAGCCGATGCAGAAAATGAGCGGCAACTCAAAGCGAAGCTTGCCGCCATACATCGTTGCAAGCCAGTTGAATATTTTGATGCCTGTGGGGATTGAGACGAGCAGCGTCGAGGTGACGAAGAAGGCATTGGCGAGGGAGACCATGCCGACACAGAACATATGGTGGGCCCAGACGCCCAAGCTGATAAATGCGATTGCCACGACGGCGGCCACCATGATCGGATAGCCGAAGATGGGTTTGCGGGAGAAAACCGGAATCACCTCGGAGGTAATCGCAAACGCCGGCATGATGAGGATGTAAACCTCGGGGTGGCCGAAAATCCAAAAGAAATGCTGCCAGAGCACGGCATCACCACCAGCCTGAGTGTCGAAGAATTTCGCGCCGAGGTAGCGGTCCAGCGAAATCATGATTTGGCAAGCCGAGAGGCAAGGCAGGGCCAGAATGACAAGGAATGCCAACACGACCATGCACCAGACGAAAATCGGCAAGCGACCGAGGGTCATTCCCGGGCAGCGCATGCAAAAGACGGTGACGAGGATGTTGAGCGCCGTTGCCACACTGCCGATGCCGCCGAGGAGGAGTGAAAGGGTCCAGTAATCCGTGCTATGTCCTCGAGAGAAAGCCTTAGTAGTCAATGGCGAATAGGCAAACCAACCGACATCCGGCGCGGAACCTGCCGCGTAGAGGCCGGGGGCGCCGACATAGCTGAAATACAGGAATAAACCGCTGAAGAAGAAAACCCAGAAGCCAAAAGCATTCAGGCGAGGGAATGCCATATCCCTCGCACCGATCATCAGTGGAACGAGGTAGTTGGCGAAGCCAAATGCGAGCGGCATGCCGACGAGAAACACCATGGTCGTGCCGTGCATGGTGAAGCTCTGGTTAAAAACATCCGGCGGGAGGAATTGGTTGTTGGGAAATGCCAACTGGATGCGCATGAGCGCCGCAAGGAAGCCGGCGATGACGAAGAAAAGCAGACCCGCCCCGATATACATGAGGCCGAGTTTTTTGTGGTCTACCGTGAAGACCAGTTGCTGGATGACGCGGGTCAGCGAACCCGTCTCCTCCCCTACCCTCACGGGTTCAGGCATGCGGTAGTTCTCGTCGATGATGGTTTCCTGGGACATGGTTCTTGTAGGTGGCTACTTGAGAGTTTGAAGGTAGGCCACGAGCGAGTCGAGTTGCTGAGGCGAGAGTTTCATATCCGGCATGTAGCAACCGGGCTTAAGGGAGTCTGGATCATGGAGCCAAGCGTGAAGATTTTCCGGCGTGTTGTCGGCGACGCCTGCGCCAAGCGTTTGGCGGATTGCAAATTTCGTGAGGTCCGGACCAAAAACGCCCTCGGCTGGGGTCGAGTCGATTTTGTGGCAGGAGACACAGGAGAGGTCGTAAAAATCCTTCTTCCCCTGAATGGCAATCGCATCCTTCGGCTCGGCAGGGAGCTGTTTTTGATTATCTACCCATTTTTGGAAATCCTCTGGCGTTT
>JBIIUB010000022.1:0-30680 GCA_044340205.1 Terrimicrobiaceae bacterium | reverse complement strand
AGGGGCGCCGATCAAGGCCAGCACTATCCATGCGTCGACTGCTGAGGGATAAATTGTTTTCATGAATTATTTCCGCCTAACGTCCGCGATCACCGATGTCTGCCCGAGGCGTGACTTCTGCCTCGCCTCCGCTACGCCCTATAACATTGGGATTTTTGTTTCATTTCGTCCTCAGGTAAAGTGCCTCAGATGGGCATAGTTCTTTCTGAGCCATTTTTGAAGCAAGGATATGAATTCTCCATAGGATAAGTCTTCGGCGGAACCATCCAGCAGAAGATATCTCTCCTTGTCTGGACTGAATCAATTGACTTTTGATTTCTTCTTCTCTGATGCGAAATCCTTCAGAATCACGAATTCGGCCCACCCCATCTGCGACAATCTTGCTATCGGAGGTCTTCATTAGCTTTGTTCTGTCGGAGCGCGGGTGCGGGGTCAAGCGAAATTCCGGAAGTTGCGGTAAGGTTGTTTTCTGGAGTCGCCGCCAGACGGCTGACAGAAATGGCTCAACCCTATTTTGATACCAAAATTTTGGGGGCATGCTGATAGAGGGCGGTCTGCGATGGCCGATGGTCAACGATTCGGCGCTCATAGAGACGCCGCTACAAGTCAAGATGGCTCGCGAAAATTTAAAACCACAGCCATTGGTATGAGCACTTTTTTGAACGAAGTGCTTTTTTTCCAAATTTCCGGAGAATAGAGATTCTTTGTGGCGCTACGGAGCGTTGTCTCGCCGTGACGGTGCGTTGTCACGCCGTGACGGAGCGTTGTCTCGCCGTGACGGAGCGTTGTCGCGCCGCGACGGAGCGTTGTCGCTCCGTGACCGAGCGTTGTCTCGCCGCGACGGAGCTCTGTCTCACCGCGACAGAGCGTTTTCTCACCGTGACAGAGCGTTGTCATGCCGTGACAGAGCGTTGTCATGCCGTGACAGAGCGTTGTCACGCCGCGACGGAGCGTTGTCATGCCGCGACGGAGCGTTGTCGCGCGGCGGGGCGAGGAGCGCTTAGCGCACCACGCGGGCGCCACCGCCTTTCATGAGTTTTTCGACTTCCTTGCGTGTGGCCATGGAGGTGTCGCCGGGCGTTGTGGAGGCCAAGGCACCATGGGCGGCGCCGTATTCGACGGCGGCTTGTGGATCGTTTTGGGAGAGGAATCCGAAGGAGAGTCCACTGGCAAAGCTGTCGCCACCTCCCACGCGGTCGAGGATGTCGAGTTCGGGATACTTGCGGCTTTCGTAGAAGGCTCCATCGTGCCAGCAAATGGCACTCCAGTCGTTTCGCGAGGCGGTAATGACCCGGCGGAGGGTCGTGGCGGCGACTTTGAAATTTGGATATTCCTTCACGGCGGTTTCGATCATGCGCTTGAAGGCCTCGGTCTCAATCGTGCTGAGGTTGTGATCCACTCCCTCCACCTCGAAGCCGAGTGATGCTGTGAAGTCCTCTTCGTTGCCAATCATGACATCGACATACTTGGCGATCTCGCGATTCACTTCGCGGGCCTTGGCCTGGCCGCCGATGGATTTCCAGAGCGAGGGTCGGTAATTGAGGTCGTAGCTCACAATCGTGCCGTGCTTCTTGGCAGCGGTGACCGCTTCGATGGTGATCTGCGCGGCGGATTCGGACAAGGCGGCAAAGATGCCACCGGTGTGGAACCAACGGGCGCCGAGTTGGCCGAAGATGTGGTCCCAGTCGTAGTCTACAGGTTTGAGCTGCGAGGCGGCGCTGTTGCCACGGTCGGGATTGCCGACGGCTCCACGGATGCCGAATCCTCGCTCGGTGAAGTTCAAGCCATTCCTAACAGACCGGCCGATGCCGTCGTCTTCGCGCCATTTGATGAACTCGGTGTCCACTCCACCCTGCATGATGAAGTCTTCGATGAGATGGCCGATTTCGTTGTCCACAAGAGCCGTGCAGACGGCCGTGCGGAGGCCGAAGCATTTGCGCAGACCGCGGGAGGTGTTGTATTCGCCGCCGCCTTCCCATGCGGTGAATTGGCGGGCCGTGCGGATGCGGCCTTCGCCGGGGTCGAGGCGCAGCATGACTTCGCCAAGGGAGATTTGATCGTAGAGGCAGGTGGATGGATCGCGGAGTGTGAGTGACATAGTGGGTTAGGGATTAGAGGGTGATGGAGCGGAAATTCTGAATGTTCCAAGCGGGTTCGCCAAGCTCATCTGTGATGTGGGCGAAGCCTTCGATCTCGGCTTTGGTGAAAAGAAGTCCACCGTGGGTATCGGTGAGTTTGGCTGATTGAGCCTCGATTTGGCCAGGTAGGATGCAGGCTTCGTTGCCCTGGCCGAGGATATCCGCGATGCAGGCCTTGAGATTTTCCTCCTGCGTGCGGCCCATGGCGTAATCATGACCACGCATCGCCTCGGGGTGGATGCACTGGAAGAAAAATGTCGAGCCCCGCTTCTCATCGGCATGGCCGCGAGTTGTTCCACGAATCGAAGGCAGAGATCCCCCGATGAATGCGGCGTAGAGTTCATCCACGAGGCCCAGTCCGTAGCCTTTGTGCGCTCCAAAGGGCAAAAGTGCGGTCGCTTTTTTGGGATCGGTGGTTGGCTTGCCTTCGGCATCCACCGCCCAACCGGGAGCGAGTTCCTTACCCTCGCGGGCTAATTGCTGGACGCGGCCCATGGCGACGGTGGATGTCGCCCAGTCGATGACGATGGGAAACCCAACTGCCGACTGCGTGGGAAATCCCCAAGAGTGCGGGTTCGTGCCCATGGTCGGGGTCTTTCCGCCGAATGGAACCACTTCGGAAGTCGCCGAGGTGCAATTTGTATAAGCGATGTAACCCTTCTGAGCGGCGTCGATCACATATCCCCCACCCCACAAGTAGTGGGTGGCATTGTCCACGCTCACCATGCCGACGCCGAATTGATCGGCCAACTGCATGCAGCGCTCCATGGCTTTGTAGGCGACGGCCTGGCCAAGTTTTTTGTGTCCATCCCAAATCTCTGCAGCGGCGAAACGGGAAGGCAGAACTTCGATCTCCGCACCGGGGACCCAACCCCCAACCTTGCTGCCGAAGAGGTCATCGAGGTGAAGAGCCTTCAGGCCATTGTGAGTGCGAATGCCATGGCGCGAGGCGCTGTGGCAGAAGCGCGAGGCGTCAGTAGCTTCGTCGTTTGTGTAGCCCCGCTTCATGAAGGCGCGGCGCACCAAGTCATCGTGGAGCTCGGCTGGAACGACAAAATACTCGTTGGGATTGTTCATTAGGAAACTTTGTTGGCTTGCGCGAGCGCGGGGCGACAGGCGAGGACATTAATCATGTTCTGAACGGCCATCGTGGCTTGGCGAACGACATTCTCATGGGTGCGGGAGCCGATGTGTGGGGTGATGACCGTTCGTGGTGCGGTGAGGAGCGGGTGGTCTGACGGCGGCGGTTCCTCATCCATGACATCCGCCGCATAACCCCCGAGCGAACCCGAGCGTAGAGCCTCAAGCAGCGCGTTGGTTTCCACCAGTTCGCCACGGGCGCAATTGACCAGAAGCAGGCCAGGCTTGGTCAAACCCAGTCGGCGTGCATCGAGCATGTGGCGGGTTTGGTCGGTGAGCTTCGTGTGGAGCGAGATGACATCCGACCGCGAGCAAATTTCATCCAGCGAGGCCACGCGCTCGACCCCGTGTTTGGCAGCAAATTCCGCATCCCAGTGGTTGCCGAAGCCAAGAACCTGCATACCGAACGCCTTGGCCCGGATGGCCACCTCGCAACCGATCCGGCCGAGTCCGACAATACCCATGGTTTTTCCATAGAGTTCATGGCCCGTGATGCGCTTCCAGTTGCCGGAGCGAACGAAATTCGCCTCCTCCACAAGATTGCGGCAGAGAGCGAGAAGCAGCGCAAAAGTATGTTCCGCGACGGTGGTGTGGTTCACGCCAGGACAAAAAGTGACAGGGATTCGGAGATCGGTTGCCGCTGCGAGGTCGATTTTATCAAGGCCGATGCCGTATTTTGCGAGGACCTTGAGGCGAGGCAGGGACTTCTCGAGAACTTTGCGAGTGATGGCATCGTCGCCACAGAGGAAGGCGTCGAAATCCCCCGCCAACTCGAGCATGCGAGCCTCGGTAAGCGGCCCGCGCTCGCGGATGATTTCAAATCCGGTGCTTGCCAGCAATTCGTGGTGAGTGCCGGGGGTGTCTTGAAGAGAAGTGGTGGTGAGGAGGATTCGCATGAGTGTTAGAAAAGTTTAATGGGGCTGAAAATTCAAGCCTCTACGAAGCCCATTTTAAAAGAGATTCCCATAGCACTGAATGCAGCCGAGGCATGAACTGCTACTTGGGCGAAAGACGGGCTACTCCGAGTCCTTACAACGAACACGCATCCGGGCGAGCCTTTCGGCAACGCATGGTGGAGCGAGTTGACTCACATCACCACCAAATCGGGCGACTTCCTTCATGATGCGGGAGCTGAGGTAGGTGTAGTCTTCCTTAGGCGTGAGATAGACCGTTTCCAATCGAGGCTCCAGCTTGCGATTCATGAGGGCCATTTGGAATTCGAATTCGAAATCCGACACGGCGCGCAGTCCGCGAATAACGGTAAAAACTCCGTGCTCGCGGGCGAAATCCACAAGCAAGCCCTCGAGTGGCAAAATGGTGATGGCCGGATCATCGTCGAGAGCTTCGCGCAGCATCGCGATACGCTCATCGACAGTAAAGAGTGGTCCCTTCGACTTGCTGGCAGCCACGGCGATGATGAGATTTGAAAACAAATGCGTGGAGCGTCTGATCACATCGATGTGGCCGAAGTGAACGGGGTCGAAGCTTCCGGGATAAATCGCGCGGCTTTTATTCATGGTTAGCGGGGCAGTTTTTTAAAGCCATCCGAAGGCTGGAGTTTGGTCACATCGCCACTGGTCTTGGTGGAGCGGATTGTATCGCGGAAGTAGAGGGCGGATGGCTTCAGGATGCGGTCGTAGGTTTTTGGATCCATCGTCGCGAGGCCGAACTTCGCCTTGTAGCCGTAGTGCCACTCGTAGTTGTCGGCGAGGGACCAACTGAAATACCCACGCACATCGTAGCCGTCGCAGATGGCGCGCCCGATAGCTGCGAGATGGTTTTTCATATACCAAATGCGCTTCGAGTCGTTCGGTGTGGCGATGCCGTTTTCGGTAATCATCATGGGCTTGCCGTAGCGGTCGCCGACGCGCCGGATCTCGTTGTAGAGGCCGTTCGGGTTGATGCGCCATCCCATCATGGTGTAGTTATGTCCCCTCCTCCAGGCTTCGGCGATGAACGAGGTCGGGCTGGCGACTTGGGAGTAATAGTAATTGATTCCAATGATGTCGCAGACATCCCAGACGCGATCGAGGTGGTCGATGTTTCCATGGATCATGGTGTTGTAGAAAAGTCCGCCCGGATCGAGGAATGAGCGCTTCCACCATGGTAGGGCCTCGACAGAGACTACCTTGGCGGATGGCTTCACCTTTTTGATCCGTGCGGCGGCATCGCGGAACATGCCGGTGCTGGAATCAATCGCCTTCCAATATGTGCCAAGGGCAAGCGTCATCGCCGGCGGCCACTGGCCAGCGATGTAGGCGGTCGTGATCTGACCATTAGGCTCATTCTGCGGGGCGAAGTAGTTCGTGTAGGGCGCGAGGCGAGGCAGAACCTTATCGAGATACACGAGCCAGCGCTCGCGGGCTTTCGGGTGAAGCCAGTTCGAGGCCTTGGGATTTTTTTGATCGTAGAGCCAATCCGGGAATGTGAAGTGCCAGAGACACACGACCGGCTCGATGCCGGCGGCCTTGAGTCGGCGGGCCATCTCGACATAGCGGTCCAGCGCCTCCTCGTTGAACTCGCCCATGCGCGGCTCGATGCGCGCCCACTCCAGGCTGAACCGGTAATGGGTGACGCCTGTCTTTTTAAGGGCTGCAATGTCTTTATCAAAGTGGGTCCAAGAATAAAGAGCGTTGCCCTTCTTAGGAGCGCCACCCTTTGAAACCATAATGTCCCAATCCGTGGAAAAATAATCCGCATCGCCGGGTTTCACCGCCGGATCTTCATATTGGTAGCTGGCCGTGGAAATGCCCCAAGCGAACTTTGTGTCGGCATGAGGCAGCGGACGCGGGGGGCGAGGCATGGGGCCTTTAGAATCCGGACCGAGGGGATTAAAACTCGCGCAGGATGTCAGAAAAACCAAGGCCAGGCATGGAAGGAAGCGCCCAAGCTGGCGTAAAAAGAAGAAAGTCATCGCATGAGCTAAAGCTTCCAGCGCTGCGGGCGAAAGCCTTTTTTATCCCGTGCAGCCCGTCTTGGGTTTGCGCCGCGCAGTCAGTTTGTGATTGAGTGGTGCGACATGAGCCAAGTCGCCTATCTCGGACCTGAGGGAACCTTCTCGGGAATCCTCGCACGCCAACGATTCGGAAAAAAAGCCGACCTCATCGCCAGCGCGGCGATCGAGGGGGTTTTCGAGAGCGTCCTGAGCGGTGCCACGCCCCTCGGGCTTGTGCCGGTCGAGAATTCATCCGGCGGCACGGTTTACGACACGATCGATCTGCTCATTCGCCATGCGGGGTCGATTTATATTTTGGAGGAACTCGCCCTTGATATCCGGATCGCCCTCCTCGGGCGCAAGGGGACGCCAATCAAGACGGTGTATTCGCATTTCACCCAGATCAAGCACCACGCCGAGTGGCTGAAAATCCACCATCCCAAAGCGACCTTGGTGCCGGTGGCCAGCACAGCGACGGCATCTGAGCGGGCCTCAGCGGATCCCAAAGCCGCCGCCCTCGCCTCGCCCGGCGCTGCGGAAATTTACAAACTCGACATCCTCGCCACGCCTTCAGACGGAAAAGAGGTCAATGTGACGAATTTTTTCACCATCGCACGCAAACCCGCTGCAGGCGTCGCCGCTGAGCGCACGGCACTCGTGGCCACCCTGCTGAACCAATGCGGCAGCCTTCATAAGTTCCTCGGTCCATTTGCCAGGCAAAATGTCAGCCTCACTCGTATCGTCTCCCGTCCAGTGCCTGGCCAACCGCAGACCTATATCTTCTACATCGAAGTCGAAGGCGCCGAGAGCGATCCCAGCGTGGCGCGCGCCTTGGAACTGGCCAAGCGCCAGGCTCGTTCGATCTCAATTCTGGGCAGTTTTCCGCTTGGCAAGCGCTTCCGATCCTGACTTGTCAAAACCCGCCGTCTTTGACAGAAAAACACCATCCTTATGAAACACATCCGCACGCTCTCGCTCCTCCTCGCCCTTGCTCTCTGCGCACCGTTCATTCACGCCCAAGAAGAAGCCACCATCACCGTTAAGAAGAGCGATACGCTCAACATCTCGATCAAACCCTTCGCCGGTCCTGACGCGGCGATTGCGGGCAAAGTGGTATCCAACGACCTCGACCTCTCCGGGCTTTTTTCCATCGGAATCCCCGAGCGGGCGAACTTCATTGTGAGTGCGACGGCATCCGGCGGTTCGCTTCAAGGAGTGGTAACCGACAACCGAGGCAGCGTCGTTCTCCAAAAAACCTACTCCGCCAATACACGCACGGCGGCCCACCAGTTTTCAGATGATATCGTCGAGACACTCATAGGTGGAAAAGGCATCGCCAACTCGAAGTTCGTCTTCGTGAGCAACCGCAGCGGTGCCAAGGAAATCTACTCCGCAGATTACGACGGAGCCAACCAACGCCAGATTACGCAGGACAAAGCCATCAGCGTTGCTCCCGCCATTTCGCCCGACGCTTCCAAACTTGCCTACACCGGCTACCAAAGCGGCTATGCGGATATCTACAATGTCGATATCGCGTCAGGAGCGCGCTCCAAAATCCTCAGCTTCCCCGGCACAAACTCCGGCGCCAGCTTTTCACCCGAAGGCGGTCGCATCGCCTGCACACTGAGCAAAGACGGCAACCCCGAACTCTACATCGTCGCCTCAAATGGCAGCGGTGGACGCCGCCTCACACGCACCCGGGGCGTCGAGTCCTCTCCATCCTGGTCGCCCGATGGCAGCGAGATCATTTACTCCTCCGACGAACGCGGAGGCCCCCAACTCTACCGCATCAGCGCCGCCGGGGGCGTGGGACGCCTTGTTCCCACCGGATACGGATATTGCACCGAACCCAGCTGGTCGCCCGACGGCAAAAAAATCGCCTTCACTGTCCGCCAAGGCGGGTTCGCCATCGCGGTGATGGACCTCGCCACCGGCGCAGCACGAATCGTCGCCGAAGGCCAAGACCCCTCCTGGGGCGCCGACTCCCGCCACATCATCTACAGCGACGGATCCTCCATCATCCTCCTCGACACAGTCAAAGGCCGCCGCACCCCAGTTATCTCGGGCCTTGGAAAAGTCTCCGAGCCCTCCTGGTCGCGCTGATCCCAATCATCTTCGCTTGCTTCCGGCTTGAGGCACATACCTAAGAGAAAAGCCTGATACGGCAGGAGATCTCCGAGTGGCGGCAGAACAAATCAGCCTGGGAGCGCAAATTGGATGGTTCCGCGCATTTCCATTGGCTGGAAAACGATCCAGATGCCGAGGGCGTAAAGGGCGCAGGCGAGCAGGGCCCAGGGGAGAAAGGCGAGGAGGCGGTGTGCTTTGGAGGTGGTGAGTGTTTTTTTCCAGAGGAGCCAGAGGGTGAAGAGGCATCCGGCGTTGAGGAGGAGGATTTCGAGGGCGGGGAGTTCGGTTAAGCCGAGGGAGGCGATATTCCAATTCGGGAGGGCTGAGGAAATTCCGGCGTCTTTGGCGAGGCGTTGGAGGACGGGCCAGGGTGTGAGGGCGGCGGTAACGAGGTGGAAGAGAAAATGCGCAGCCCACATGGAGATTCCCAGTGGGGCGAAGAGGACTGCCATGCCGCAGAGGTGCTCTCGCCAGCGAGTGGCGGTTGCGCCGAACTTGAGGCTCAACCACACGCAGGCTGAGGCTAGCAAGAACGGGAGCAAGAGGACGAATGCCACGAAAACGAGGCCGCTCGCAGGACCGAGTTTTTTCTCCATCTCCAGGGCCGGGGTAGTCATTCCAGCGGCATTGGCAAATGCGGCGAAGGTGAGCACGAGGACGAGCGCAGCGATATCGGGGCGGCGGGAATAGTCGCCGACGGCGGAGCGCTTGCCTTCATGCAAGAGGTCGCGCCCGGGAGGGACGGCAAGGATACCGACATTGTCGGACGGACAGGATTTCACGCAATCAAGGCAGAAGGTGCAGTCCATGTTTCCCGACTTGGCGGGTTGGAAGAGGTGGAGTTCGCAACCGCGCTGGGATTCGTTTCCGCGCAAGCAATCATGGGTGCGGCATGTGGCACAGACACTGGAATCCCGCACCCGGACTTCCAACGGAGAGACAAGGGAGGAAACGAAGTGGAATTGACCGATCGGGCAAACATGTTTGCAGAAGCTCGCGCCTTTGAAGAAGCCGTCCACAAGCACGGCGGCGGTGAAGTAGAAAATGATGATCCATGCCGTCCACCACGGGGTTTCCCAGAGGTCGAAAAACTCGTAGGCCCAGAAAAAGACGACCAGTAGGCCGATGGCGAGCCACTTGGAGCGCAGGAATCGCGGCCAGCGATGTGTGGCGGGAAAGATTCTGCGTCCGAGATCCCTTGCAAAGGTGAACGGACACGCCATGCAAAAAAGATTACCTGCGACCAGCAGTGCGAGAATAGTGAAGCCTCGCCAGTGCGTCCATGGCAGCACCCCGGCGAGATTCATTGCCCCGACCTGCGGACCGAAAAGGCCGTCAATCACTACCAGGATGGCCAAGCCAAACAGCAAAGCCTGCATGGATACGCGGAAATACTTCGACCCAATGAGTGCGCCGAGAACCGGCACACGAAGGAGATCAAACGGCCTGCGCGGCTCGAGGGACTGCGGCTTTGTTTTTCCCTTCGGACGCCGACTGACGAGGTTGGAGCCGGACAGGTATTTGATGGCAATGACCGCTGCAGGCAGCAGAAAGGCCACCGAACCAGGCACCCACATGATCGTTCCGGCGAAGGTTTGGTCATCAATCGCAGAAAGACCCGTGATGCGAGGCGCAGCGGCATAGGTCGGGTAGAGGACACGACCGTAGAATGTGAAAAAACCTGAAAGCGCTGTGTTTTGAATGTCCACCACCAGCAAGTAGGGAATGAGCACCCAACGCGGCACAGTGGGGCGCGAAGGCCAGGGTTGCACGACGGGCCACCAGAAAAGCATCGCCGTCGTGAGAAAACACAGGTGCTCGACCTGATGCCAAGCCGGCGAGCTCAAGGCAAGTTCATAAAATGCGGGGATGTGCCAAAGCACATTCGAAAGCATGAAAAGCGGCCCTGCGAAGAAGGGGTGCACAAGAAGAGCGCCGATTTTTTTGAGCCGGGGTTCGTTGAGAAAAGGCCCCAAGCCCGAGCGCACGAAGCCTCGAGGCAATCCCGAAAGCATGGGCAAAAAAGGAGCGCCTTGAAGAATCAGCGGAGGCGCAACCATGGTGAGCAGGAGATGCTGCACCATGTGCACGCTGAGCAACCACGAGGCAAAGGCGTCGAGAGGCGATGCCAGAGCGATGTAGATAACGATCAAGCCGCCGAGAAAGGACATCACTCTCCACTCCGGAAAACGCTCGGGAGCCAGTCGGCGGACCTTGCGCCAACCGCGCCAATACAGAATTGCCGTGAAGATCAAACCGATCGCGGGCACGGGCTCGAAACTCCAAGAGGCGAGAACCAATGAGGCTTGGGCGTTTCCCATGTCTCGTGGAAACCGCCTTACAGCGGGATGATGGCGCCTTCCTCCATCGCGCTGCGGGGAGGTTTTCCAAAAAGAAAAAGCCTGCTGGGAATGACCTGCTCGAGCCACCCAAGATACGGCGGCAGGATGCGCTGACCCGCCTTCCAACCGGATTCCACAAAGAGAAAATCGGGAGCCATTTCCTGCACCACCTCGCAAATCATGAAACCGGTGTTGGATCGGATGCGGCGCAGATCGACAGCCGGAGTGATGCAGCTGAGTTCATCGCAAATATCATCAAGCGACCCCTCTTCCGACTCGGCACCGAGGAGCGAGCGACGCGCCAGCGCGAAGGGACTGTCCGCCGCGAGGATCGAGATTTTTGCAGGTTTGAGCGTCTTGAGGGTTTCCTTGGCAGCCCGCCAGCGAGGCGAATGAGCCTCCACCAGAAGACAGGCATTCAGCCCGGCGAGGGCCTCCTCCTTGGGGTCCGGAATCAGCAAAAGGTCGCACGGCGTGCGCGAAAAAAGCTCACGCACGATGGTGCCGGTGAAGTTTCGCGGGTCGTTGGGACGGGCAATCGTGCCGGCGATGAAGAGATCGAATTTTTCATTCGATGCGGCGGTGACCAATGCCTGTGCCGGAGTGCCTCCCTCACACCAGTAAATTTCCACATTTTCCCTGGCCAAGTCCGAAAAAACCTCTTTGAAGCTCGACGCTTTTTCCTCCGTGCGCTCGCCCGCATGGAGCACGCTCAATCGAGCGCCGAACATCCTGGCGGCGCGGTCGGCCTCGGCCAGAACAGCCCGAAAACGGGGTGAGAATGTCGAGGCTACGGCGAAGTGGAGAGTGGACATGGATTGGTTCGAGCGAGAGCCTGATCGTCAGGTCACTTTTGGGAAATCTGCACGATTTTTTCAAAGGCCGTTTTCGTGAGTGGCATCACGCTGAGGCGCGATTGACGCAAGAGGCCGATCTCGGCAAGCGAGGGCTCGGCTTTGATTTGCTCAAGGGAGACAGGGTGCTTCAAAGCGCCCACGGGTTTCAAATCCACACACGACCAGTCGCCTTCGGAAGCTGTTGGATCGGGGTAGGCCGACCGGATCACCTCGGCGATGCCGACGACGGATTTACCGGTCACACTGTGGTAGTAGAGCACATGGTCGCCCGGCGCCATGGCGCGAAGGTGGTTCCTCGCTTGGAAATTCCTCACGCCAGTCCAGGCCGTTTTTCCGTCCTTCACGAAATCCTCCCACGCGTAGGCTGTGGGTTCCTGCTTAACAAGCCAGTAGTTCATTCGAGCTTTGCTAAAAGGAATTTCACCGAATATCAAAGGACTTCCACTCAAAATGTCGAAAAAAGGTCTCTTCATCACATTCGAAGGCTCCGAGGCGTGCGGAAAATCCACCCAGATCACCCTCCTGGCCGACAAACTCCGCTCCTTGGGATTCGATCCCCTGCTCTTTCGCGAACCCGGAGGCACGGCCGCTGGCGAGGCGATTCGGCACCTCTTGCAACACGCACCCGAGGGCGAGGCGCTCACTCCCGAGGCCGAGTTGCTCCTCTTTGCAGCAAGCCGCGCGCAGCTCGTTCGGGAAAAAATTCTACCAGCGCTCGATGCCGGGCGAGTTGTCATTTGCGACCGCTTTATGGATTCCACAACGGTCTATCAAGGCGTGGCCCGCCGCATTCCGGCGGATGACACCGCGCGCATCAATGCTTTCGCGGTCGGGAACTGTTTGCCTGATGTGACCATCCTGCTCGACCTAGACCACCAAACCTCGCTTTCCCGCATGCGGGCCGCCAATCGCAAACCCGACCGCATTGAACGCGAGTCGACAGATTTTTTCGAAGCCGTGCGCCATGGTTACTTAAACCTTGCGAACGAAAATCCCAAGCGCGTGCACCTGATCGACGCCTCGCGTTCGATCGAAGAAATCGCCGGAGAGGTTTTGGCGAAAACCATGGCGCATTTAAATAAATAATAGATATTTAAATCTTCTTCAGGTTTTTTTTGACTGCAGGCGTCATCATTCTTCTTTTTCCTGCCCTCCCAATTGCGAGGGATCCTTCCAGCCGATAAAATTTGATTTTTTTCTTAACATTTCCGCAAATTTTTCACATGGTTGCTGAGTTGGCACAGGAGTGCACCTCGCATCCGCCGGCCAAAACATAAAAAACACATAATGGAAAACACTACACCACAAGGAGACATCGGTCTCATCGGATTGGCCGTGATGGGCCAGAACCTCGTCCTCAACATGAACGACCACGGCTACACGGTCGTCGTTTACAACCGCACCACCTCAAAAGTGGACGAATTTTTGGCAAATGAGGCAAAAGGCACAAAAGTGCAGGGCGCCCACTCGATTCAGGAACTGGTTTCCAAACTCAAGCGTCCACGCCGCGTCATGATGCTCGTGAAGGCCGGCCAGCCTGTGGATGACTTTATTGCTCAAATCACCCCTTATCTGGAACCCGGCGACATCATCATCGACGGTGGAAACTCGCTCTATAACGACACAAACCGCCGCCAGCGCGAACTCGAAGCCAAGGGTTTGCTTTTCATTGGAACGGGCGTTTCGGGTGGAGAAGAAGGCGCTCGCCGTGGACCAAGCATCATGCCCGGCGGATCGCCTGCCGCATGGCCTCATGTGAAAGACATTTTCCAATCCATTTCCGCCAAGGTCGAAGACGGCTCACCGTGCTGCGACTGGGTCGGCGAAGAGGGCGCAGGCCATTATGTAAAAATGGTGCATAACGGCATCGAATATGGTGACATGCAGCTTATTTGCGAGGCCTACAACATCCTGAAAAACGGCCTCGGTCTGAACGAGCAGGAACTGCACGATGTTTTCGCCGAGTGGAACAAAGGCGACCTCGACAGCTACCTCGTCGAAATCAGCCGCGATATTTTTGCCAAAAAAGACACCGACGGCACACCGCTCTTGAGCAAAATCCTCGACACGGCTGGCCAGAAAGGCACAGGCAAGTGGACGGTGATCAACTCGCTCGAAATGGGAGTTCCAATTACCCTTATGGCAGAAGCAGTTTACGCCCGTTGCGTCTCCGCTCTCAAGGAGGAGCGCGTGAAAGCCGCCCGCAAGCTCAAGGGTCCAAACCCGTCCATTCCAGCTGCGCGCAATGCCAAAAAACGCGCCAAGCTCATCGACGAAGTCCGCCAAGCGCTTTATGCTTCGAAAATCATCAGCTACGCCCAGGGCTACATGCTCATGCGCGCCGCAGCTGCCGAATATGGTTGGAAGCTCAACTGGGGTGGCATTGCCCTCATGTGGCGCGGTGGATGCATCATCCGCTCCCGCTTCCTCGGCAAGATCAAAGAAGCCTTCGATAAAAAACCCAAGCTCACCAACCTGCTCTTCGACGACTTTTTCAAAGGCGAAATGAAGAAAAACCAGAAAGCTTGGCGCAATGTGGTGGCGATCGCCGCCAAGCGCGGAATCCCGGTTCCCGCATTCAGCACAGCCCTCTCGTTCTTCGACAGTTACCGCTCGGCGGTTCTGCCAGCGAACCTGCTCCAAGCCCAGCGCGACTTCTTCGGCGCCCACACCTACGAGCGCGTGGACAAGCCCCGTGGCGAGTTCTTCCACACAAACTGGACCGGCCAAGGCGGCACCACAGCCTCCACGACCTACACAGTCTGACCGCGCTTGCGCGTTTTTATTCTCAAACCCGACGCCATCGGCGACTTTATCCTCTCAACGGGGTGCATTCGCCTCATGGCTCGGGAATTGAGCGAAAAAAATCTTATCATCGCTGTGAGGGAGGATGTCGCTCCGCTGGCAAAAGCTCAGTTTCCTCAAGCTGAAGTCATCCCGCTCCGTCTGAAGGAAAAACGCCGTTTCGTTAACTTGGCGACGGTGAATGTGATCAACTGCCTGCCGGCTTGGCTTCGTCTGCTGACCTTGCGTGTGGAAGCCGCCATCTGCCTGCGCAGCATGCGCGCATATCTACACACAATCACATTCTATCTCCCACGGGCAAAGCGCTATATAGCCTGCGAGAATCTCCTCTTAGCAAACCCTCGCCTGCGTCGTCCCGCCGTCGAGAACTTCGTCCATTCCGCCTTCAAACCGACCCTCATGCCCTACCCTCCGGCAGGGCGACTTCCCACTGATGTCGAAGCAAACCGCCTCGTCGCCGAGGAAGTCCTCCAACGCAAGGTTTCCGATGAAGAAATCCTGCCCACACTGACGCCGCCCCGCGAGGTTTCTGCTAAAAACCACTGGCTGCTCTGCCCATTCAGCTCGACGACATCCAAGGATTACCCCGCCGAGGCCTGGGTTCGTGCTTTGAAACTCCTTGACAACGAGCGCGCTGAGGCCCCGCTCCACCTCGCCGCCGGGCCAAGTCAAGCAGACCGTCTCCAAGACTTCGCCCGCACACTCCAATCCGCTGACATCACCAACATCCACCTCGCCCCGCCTGTCCCGCTCCCCGATTTCCTGCAATCCATCGCCGAAGCCCGCCTCGTCCTGACGGTGGATACCGCCGCAGCCCACATGGCCTGCGCACTCGACACTCCCGCCGTGATCGTCTCCGCTGGTCAGCACCCCGGCGTCTACGCCCCCTACTCAAAAAACGGCCACCAAAAATGGCTTCTCCCTCCCGGCGATCTTCCAAAAAACGATTGGCGACAGCATCTCACTCCAGAAATGGTGGCCGACTGCGTGCGATCAGTTTTTTCCTTCGAACGAAAAGTTTACCAATAGACCGACAAAAGGTCTGCTCGCTTTTGCGTTCGAAATTCTGATAGTTTTCTGCTTTATGGCCCTGCATCCAGAATTTCCCGTATCAGCTTTTTTGCCGCTCCACCCTGATCACCGCTGGTTTCCAGCCGCAGAGGAAATGCGCGGCACGGCCTATGAAAAGCTGCTGCCACCAATGGTCGCGACAATCCGCAAGGAGGTTTTCGCGTGGCGAAATGCAGGCTATCCCGGCGCTTCCGCCACCTCGTCCGCCCTCTTGCGCCATTGGTTCGATACGCAGCACCTACTCGAGAACAGCGACGGCACGCTCTCTTCGTTCCAATACTATTTCGCCCAACGCGAGGCGGTCGAATCTGTCATCTGGCTCCACGAGGTCAGGCAGGCGCGCGACAAATACGATCTCATCCGCTTCGATGCGTCCGGCGCGGTATCCCCCGGTATGTTTGCTGAGGAGTGGCCTCGCTATGTGCTGAAGCTCGCCACGGGTGCGGGAAAAACCAAAGTCATTTCGCTCCTGATCGCTTGGAGCTTTTTCCACAAGCTCTACGAGCCTGACTCCTCACTCGCCCGCAACCTCCTCGTCATCGCTCCAAACATCATCGTCCTCGATCGACTCCGCTCGGACTTCGATGGTCTGAAAATTTTCTTCAACGACCCGATCCTCCCGCCAAATGGCCACGACGGCCGCAACTGGCGCGACGATTTCCAGATCACGCTCCACATCCAGGATGATGTGCGCGTCGTTCGAGAAACGGGAAACATTTTCCTCACAAACATCCACCGCGTTTTTCTTGGCGATGTGCGCGAGCCTTCGTTGGAGGACGACGACCTCCGCGATTATTTCCTCTCCGAGGCCTTCGGCGAAAAACCCGTCGGCAAGACCACCGACAGCCGCACCGACCTGGGCGAGATCATCCGCGAGGTGGAGGAACTCGCCGTCTTCAACGACGAGGCCCACCACATCCACGATCCCCGGATGGCATGGTTCCAATCGATTCAGGACATCCACCACAAGATGCTTCAAAAGGACCGGCGGCTGGCTCTGCAAATCGATGTGACCGCCACGCCGCGTCACGACAACGGCTCGATTTTTGTCCAGACCGTCTGCGATTATCCGCTCGTCGAAGCCATCCACCAGAATGTCGTGAAGCACCCCGTGCTGCCCGACGCTCCCAGCCGAGCGAAGCTCTCCGAAAAGAAGAGCGCCCTCTTCACGGAAAAATATGCGGACTACCTCGCGCTTGGCGTCGAGGAGTGGCGTAAGAGCCAAGCCGAGCACCGCCAACTCGGCAAAAAAGCCGTCCTCTTCGTGATGGTGGACGACACCCGGAATTGCGACGATGTCGGCGAACACCTCCAAAAAATCTGCCCCGAGCTTCAAGGCGCGGTTCTCGTCATCCACACCAAAAACAACGGCGAAATTTCCGAAGCCGCCTCCGGCAAAAACAAGGACGAACTCGAGCTTCTCCGCAAGCAGTCGAACGAGATTGATTCCTGGAATTCCCCTTACAAAGCGATCGTCTCCGTGCTCATGCTCAAGGAGGGCTGGGATGTGCGCAATGTCACCGTGATCTGCGGCCTGCGCGCCTATGCCGCGAAATCCAACATCCTGCCGGAGCAAACCCTCGGCCGCGGTCTGCGCCGCATGTATCCTGGCAACGACACGGTGCGCGAGACCGTTTCCGTCATGGGCACACCCGCCTTCATGGAGTTCGTCGAGTCGATCCAGAGCGAGGGAGTCACCTTTGATCGTGTCCCAATGGGAGCGGGTGCGACCCGCCAAGAATCGCTCATTGTGGAAGTCGACACCGAGAACGAAGACAAAAACCTCGACGCCCTCGACATTCCACTCCCAAAGCTCAGCCGCCGCTTCCAGCGCGAGTTCAAGAATCTCGATGCCCTCGACCCTGCAAAGCTCGGCAACAGGGTTCTGCCTCTCAAGCCATTTTCCGAAGACGAAACACGCCAGATCGTCTTCAAGACCATGCTCGACGCGGCAATCCACCACACCATCACGCTGGATGGCTCCGGCGTGGCCGATTACCGCTCAGTCGTTGCGTTTTTCGCCCGCCAGCTGCTCAAAGACCTGCGGCTCGTCGGCGGCTACGATGTCCTTTATGGCAAGGTGAAGGCGTTCCTGCGCGAGAGTCTGTTTGCTCCCTCGCCCGTGAATCTGGAGGACCCCGTGGTGCTCCGCAACCTCTCCGAACCCGATGCCGGGAAAACCCTCTACGATGCGTTCAAGGCCGCCATCAACGCCCTCACCGTCCAGGAATCCGGCACCACCCGCATCGAAGACCGCATCCGGCTCAAGGAAATGCGCCCCTTCCGCACCGACCACCGCCAGAACCTCGCCGCCACCAAAAGCATCTTCAACAAAGTCGTCGGCGAGCCAAATTCCGGCGGATTCGAACTTCGCTTTGCCGCATTTCTTGAGGAGGCGCCCGATGTCCAAGCTTTTGCCAAAAACTACCTCGCTGTGGGCTTCCGCATCGACTATGTGAAAACCGACGGCGACCTCGCCAACTACCACCCCGACTTCATCGTCCGCACCGCCGACCACACCATCTGGATCGTAGAAACCAAAGGCCGGGCCGAACTCGACCTCCCCCGCAAAATGGCCCGCCTCCAGCAATGGTGCGCCGACGCCACCGCAGCCGAGGAAAACGGCCAGAGGTATGATTTCGTCTTCGTGGACCAAAACGGATTCGAGACACACCAGCCCCAAACCTTCGCCGCCCTCACTGCCAGCTTTATCGACTACAAAGCATGAACCCTTCCGCCGATTCACCCGAAAACCGCATTGCCCTGTTCCAACGCAAGCAAGTCCGCCGCACCATTCACAACAACGAATGGTGGTTTGTGATTGCCGATACCGTTGCAGCATTAACCGACTCGATTGACCCCCAAGGCTATATCAAAGACATGCGCCGTCGTGATCCAGAATTAGCCAAAGGGTGGGGGCAAATTGCCACCCCCCTTTTAGTCGATACCGCAGGGGGGCCTCAAAAACTGAACTGTGCAAACACAGAAGGCCTTTTCCGCCTCATCCAATCCATTCCCAGCCCGAAGGCCGAACCTTTCAAACGCTGGCTTGCCAAGGTCGGCTACGAACGCATTCAGGAAATCGAAGATCCCGAGCTGGCCAGCAAGCGCACCCGAGCTCTCTACAAAGCCAAGGGATATTCGGACGAATGGATCGAGAAGCGCATGCGCTCCATCGCCATCCGCGACGAGCTCACCGACGAATGGAAAAAACGCGGCGTCAAAGAGCAGCGCGATTATGCCATCCTGACAGCCGAAATTTCCCAAGCCGCCTTCGGTCTCACCCCCGCAGAATACGCACGCCACAAAAAGCTCGACCGCCAAAACCTCCGCGACCACATGACCGACCTCGAGCTCATCTTCTCCATGCTCGGGGAGGCCTCCACCACAGAAATCGCCCGCAGCCGCGACACGCAAGGATTTGAAGAAAACAAACACGCCGCACGGCAAGGCGGCTCTGTCGCAGGGCACGCACGCAAAGAACTCGAAAAGAAGACCGGCCGCAAAGTTGTCACCAGCGAGAACCACCTCGCCCTCACACCCGACAAAACGAAGCGAAAATCTCCTGCCCGAAAAAAACTCAAACTGGACTAAAAACCGATAACGCTCCCATGCCACGAGAAGCCCATTACGAACTCACCGATACCGAGAAGCGCGACCTCATCAAGCTCATCGAACAGGGCACTCCACTGCTGGAGAAATACCGGTTCCTCCTCGTGGACCAAAACGGCTTCGAAACACCCCGCCCGCAAACCTTCGCCGCGCTCGCAGCGAGCTTCATCGAATACAAAGCCTGACCATGCACCTCGTTTATTACGACGAAGCCGGTGATGACGGGTATCCTATCTGGGCATCGCCCCTTTTCGTGCTCAGTGCTGTGTATTGCCCAGCGCTCGATTGGAGGGAAAATTTTGACTTCATCGCCGGCTTCAAGAAACAACTGGCCAAGGACTTTAATTTCCCGCTGAAACTCGAGATTCATACCCGCGAGCTGCTTCTCAACAAGAAACCCTACTCGCCGTTGCGACTTGCGGGTAGCGAGCGGACTGAGATTGTGAGGCGATTCTGCCAAGTTGCCGCCCAGCTCTCTCTTCGCGCCATCACCACCGCAGTCGTGAAACCTTGGATCCGCAGCCCGGAGTTTGATGTATTGGATCGGGCGCTTTCCTACTCGGTCAACCGCATCGAAATTGATCTCCGCCACGCCGATGCAAACCGTTTTCTCATCATCACCGATGATGGGCGCTTGGCCAAAATGCGATCCACCACCCGCCGGATGCAAAAGATCAATTATGTGCCCTCCAAGTTTGAGAGTTCCCCTTACCAAAGAGACATCCGACACATGATTGAGGACCCTCTTCCGAAAGATTCCAAGGAGTCCTATTTCATCCAGCTGGCGGACATGCTGGCGTTTTTCTTTTACTCCCAAACCGCGCATGAAACCAGCCTTGCCGATTTACCACACCGCTCACCGCCGGAATTGAACCATGATTTAATTACGGGATGCTTGGATATCCTGAAACCCATCCTCAACCTGAAAGCCAGTGCCACTCACCCGTATGGTCTCGTTCTCATTCCCAACGCTCCATAACGCAGAACGCCGTTCCCCTTGCAGGAAACGGCGCTCTGGATTTCACCACCTACCTCCCATGCGGGAGTTGAGTGGTTCGAGAAGAATCTGGCACAGACGCCAGGTAGCTTCAAGGCATTTATCTTCAAAAACAATTCTTCAAAAACCTGCGAGCCTCTTTAACGCAGCAAATGAACGGTTTTCCGACATGATGATTGGAAACCGAACAAAAAAAGGAGCGGCCAGGGGCATGATGCCCCGGGAACGGAAAAGGTCCGAACCACACTGATCGCTAAACAAAACAAACCATACGCCACCCGATCCGCTAACACAAATTTCACCCATGCCACGCGAAGCCCATTACGAACTCACCGATACCGAGAAGCGCGACCTCATCAAGCTCATCGAGCAGGGCAAGCCCCTGCCGGAGAAATACCGATTCCTCCTCTTCGAGGACAAACGCGAGGTGGAGCTGGTCTGGAACGGCAAGACGCGCGAGGTCTGCACCGCCATCCTCCCCTTCCAGACCCTCGAGCACATCGACGAACCCCGGAAGGAAAAAACCGCCGAGTCCGAACTCGCCCTCGACACCGGCGGCAGGCAGGTGAAGGGCTGGACGAACAAACTCATCTGGGGCGACAACAAGCTCATCCTCTCCTCCCTCAAATCCGGTGCGCTCCGCCGCCAGATCGAGGACGCCGGCGGCCTCAAACTCATCTACATCGACCCGCCCTTCGATGTCGGCGCCGATTTCTCGATGGATATCGAAATCGGCGGTGAGACCTTCCACAAGGAGCCGAACCTCCTCGAACAAATCGCCTACCGCGACACTTGGGGCCGAGGCGCGGATTCGTTTATCGCCATGATTTACGAACGGCTGATTTTGATGCGGGATTTAATGCATGAGGAGGGAAGTATTTATTTACATTGCGATTGGCGGGTGAACTCAATGATCCGATTGGCAATGGAAGAGGTCTTCGGAAAGACCAATTATCGAAATGAAATCACCTGGGTGAGAGCTGCTTCGCACAATGACGCCTGCGGGCAATACGGTAAGGTAAAAGACAGTATTCTTTATTTTTCGAAGTCCGAAAATGCCTTACTTAACGATTTATACACCCCTTACAGCAAAGACTATATCGACTCGGAGTGGAATCTTCTACCGTCCGGTAGATACTGGAAGTGCGAAAACATGCTAGATCCTCGAAAATCGATGAAACTCTATGATTTTCACGGAACGGAGGCCCGCTGGAGAACCAGCGCCGAGAAATTAGAAGCGATGTGGAATGCGCCGCAGACAGATGTTCCGAATAGTCACGGTCGCATCAAACTAGGTGAAGATGGCAAGCCGACTCGAAGATGCCGAATTATGTTCATGGACGAAATGCCCGGGGTTCCGTTAAGCGACAACTGGGCTGACATTTCCTACCTCGCTGGGGGCTCAAAAGAGGCGATGGGTTATAAAACGCAGAAACCCGAAGCCCTGTTGGAGCGCATCCTCAAAGCCAGCAGCAACGAAGGGGATTTGGTGGCCGACTTCTTCTGCGGCAGCGGCACAACCGCCGCTGTGGCGGAAAAGCTCGGGCGCAAGTGGATCGCCACCGACCTCGGCAAATTCGGCATCCACACCACGCGCAAGCGGCTCATCACCGTCCAGCGCGAGCTGAAGACGGCAGGCAAAGCGTTCCGCGCCTTTGAAGTCCTGAACCTCGGCCGCTACGAGCGTCAGGCATATCTGAATGTCTCCGGGCGGCTGAGCGGGAAGAAAAAGGAAGCCGCCTTGGCGAAGAAAGAGCAGGAATTCCGCGACCTCATCCTCAAAGCCTACCGCGCCGAGCCATTGCCAGATGCCGCCTTCTTCCACGGCAAGAGTGGCGGGCGTCTCGTCGTCGTTGGCCCGATCAACCTGCCCGTCGGGCGCTTGTTCATCGAGGAAGTCATCACCGAATGCCGCAAGCGCGGGGCCTCGCGGGTGGATGTGCTGGCCTTTGAATTTGAGATGGGTCTCTTTCCCGCCGTGTTGGACGATGCGAAGCAAAAGGGCATCGAACTCGCGCCAAAGACCATCCCTCCCGAGGTCTTCGACCGCCGTGCCGTGGAGAAGGGCCAGGTGCGCTTCCATGACATCGCCTACATCGAGATCACGCCGCGCTACGAGGCGAAAAACCCGCTCGTGCTCGCCGTGGAACTCACCGATTTCTCGGTGTATTACTCACAAGGCATGGCCGACTCGATCGCCGCCGAGTTGAAGGCCGGCAAGAGCGAGGTCGTGTGCGAAGCCGGGAATCTCATCAAGATCAGCAAAGACAAGCAGGGTATCGAAGCCCGCGAGGTGCTCACGAAGAAGTGGACCGATTGGGTGGACTACTGGGCGGTGGATTTCGACTACGAGAGCCGCCGGGAAATCATCAAGGTGCCGAGACGCATGGGCGTGGAAGGCGAACTGCCCGGCGTGGTGAACGCGGGCGAGGAATTGATCGACTTCGAAGAGCGCTGGACCGGGGCCTACATCTTCGAGAACGAGTGGCAGAGCTTCCGCACCCGCCGCGACCGCGACCTCGAACTCCTCTCGGCGACACACACCTACACGAAGCCCGGCCGCTACACGATCGCCGTGAAAGTCATCGACATCTTCGGCAACGACACGATGACGCTCATGCCAGTGACGGTGGCCTGAGGCAGAAATTGATTTTCCGCCTCTTCCCGCTTTGACTTTGGTATTCCGCGAACCCGATTTTAGGATACCTTAGTCGGCGTTGAAATTAGATTAAGAACCGTGCATCCACCACAAAGCTCAGATCCACTGGCTGCCTTTGAATCGGACGCCCCGGCGCAGGCTGTCGTTGCTTTGCTGGGCAAAGGCAAGTGGCGCCAAGCGAGGGATGAGGCCAAGGTGCTTTGCAAGAAAGACAGGAACAAATACCTGCCGCTCCTTGTGGCAGCAAATACCGGGCTTTTTCGCGATTTGCTGTCCCGGAATTTATCGACGGATGCAAAAACGGTGCTGGAGAATTTAAAAACACTCTGCCCGAAGGAGGTCGTCGAGCGCCTCGAGCGGGAGATGGTCTCCAGTCAAGTTGCGCATGCAGTTGGTGGCGCTGCCCTCCCTGCTGCGGGACTGAATTTACTTTGGGAGGGGGTGAAACACTTTGCGGCCGAGGGTGCGTCTGGAGCAGATGCCACCCACCCGGATTGGCTTCTGGTTGATTCGGTGGTGACAGCTTTCACTCCCGCGCCGGATGAAAGCGGGGACGCACTAGGTAGCCGATTGGCGGCCGAGTTGGCCATGGTCCATGCCGCCTGCAAAGCCGTTTCGGAGGGCCGCATGGAGGAGACGGTGGATGCCTTGCGCCCGCTGCCGGCGAATTCCGTTTTCCGGCACTGGAAGATTTTTCTTCGAGGTGTGCGGCATTTTTTCCGTGGAGCAAAAAAAGAAGCCGAAGAGTGTTTCTCGCGCTTGCCTCCGGGCGGTGCGTGCGCCACGGCAGCTGCCACAATTCTCAACAGGTCGCATCCCTCGCAAATCCCCGCAGTCAGCAAAACCGCATGGATTCTTGCCACGGTCGGAGAAGCCCCCGCGAAAGCGCGCGAAATCCTCACGGCCGACGAGTGCTGGAGAAAAGGAAACTGGAACGGCGCGAAAGACGCCCTCGCGAGGGTGCTGGGAAAAGGTTTTTCCATCAAACAGCGGGGTATCGAGAGAGCGTTCAGCGATGACCTATTCCGCTTCGATTCCGAGGCATCCCCGACAGAAACCAAGCGACTCGATCAAATCGCAGACTTTTTTTGTCAGCAGCGCGATATGCTCAGGACTTCGGAAATTCATTTTTCGGTGTGGCATAGAATGCTTCTGGCCGATTCCGATTGCATCCCGGATGCGAACTTGGAACGCGAATTTGGCCACTTGCTGAT
Source organism: Terrimicrobiaceae bacterium (assembly GCA_044340205.1). Lineage (GTDB taxonomy): Bacteria > Verrucomicrobiota > Verrucomicrobiia > Chthoniobacterales > Terrimicrobiaceae > UBA967. Next base: position 6,783 of record JBIIUB010000022.1, on the reverse strand, counting down.
GATGTCATCGGATTTTTTGGGCCCAAACACTCTTCGAGACAGTATCATTTACGAGCATTTGGGGGATCTCTTCGCAGCCAATACCGCCACCCTCCAATCGACATTTCTCGGCAGGAATATCTACAAGGCCCGCGATGCCGAACGCGCGCTCAAGGCCTTCACCCGGGCCACTGAATCCGCTCCGGAAAACGAGTTCGCCTGGGTCAAACTTTTGATCCTGAATGAAAAGTTGGGCAACAAATCCCGCGTCAACCAACTTCTTGACGAGCTCGTTGTGCGGTTTCCCCTAAACAAAGATATTCTCGTCAAAGCCGGAACCCTTGCCATTGAGCGCAAGGCTTTCGGCAAAGGGATTGACTACCTGGAGGCCGCCCATCAACTCGATCCCCTGGATGCCGAGCGCAAGACGCAACTCATCGCAGGTCTCGCCAAATATGCCGTCCACCGCCACAAGAAAAACCAAAGCACTGTCTCGCTCTGGGAGCGCATGGAGCCTCTACTGGACGCCTCGCCGGATTGTTGGGATTTCAGGCAGGCGAAGTGGGCGATGGATACTTTGCGTCTCGCCTTGGAAGGCAGGGTGGACTCCGCAGCTAACTGCAGTTCCCTGTTTTTTGAATTTTTCATCAGCCGCGAGGTCAGCTTCATTCTGCGCGACACTTGGCGGAAGCAATGGCTCGAAACACCCATCAACGCAGCCGGGTGGATCAGCCTGCTTCGTATCTATGATCTCGCCGACATGAATCCGGATTTTCCGAAATGGCAGAAGACTGAGATGGAGGACGCACTTCTCGGAAAAATAAATGCCCCGGAAGTGAAAAGGAGCATGGAAGCGGATCCTCGGTCCCTTTTTGGCTTCGTGGGCTTGTTGCTGGAGTGGTATGGGGATCAGGAAAGAGGACAGGAACGGTTTATCGGAAAATGCCTCTCCAAGCTTTCCAGCACACTCCGCAAGTTGCTTAAAGAAAATTTGATTTCAAGCGAGCCGCGTGTCGATTTTTGCCTCTGTTGCGCGGATGCCATTCAGCGCCGCAAAAAGCCAGCCGGAATCCTGGAGGATCTGAGGAAAATCGACGACGAGGCGCTGGCGCTCGGACTCGATGATGTGCGGCAGGCGGTGACAAACTTGAGAAAACATCTCAAGATCGAGCCGGAGGTTTTTATTCCGAAAAAAAGATCGCCCCGGCGCATCGTGATACCTCCAAGGCAACCGGACCCGTCCAAACAACCGGACCCGATTGATGAAGGCCAACAACTGGAATTCGACCTTTAAATGAACCCGTTCCTGATATTGGATGTGACACCAGACTCGACCGACGAGCAGGTGAGAGCCGCTTACACGCGCCTCCTGCGAAAGTATCCGCCCGAGCATTTTCCCGAGGAGTTTCAAATGATCCAGGAGTCTGCCAGCAAGCTGCGCACCGCACGCGACAGATGGAGGATGTGGTTTGAGCCCGACATGCAGGAGGCACAATCTCCGCTGGAGATACTGCGGAATTTTCAAAAACTCCCAGAGCGAGTGCGCCCGCCTGGCTTTGAAGCTTTCAAGAGCCTTCTGCGCGACTCCTGCGCAGCGACCCAAAAAGATAAAAAATGAACGACTTCTCCGAAGAACACAAAAACATACGGCAGGACGATGAATCCCTTCTCGAACCTGCGGAAGAATCGTTGAGCGAGTGCCTTTTCGAACCCACTGAGGAATCCCTGAGCGAGGGTTTGGCACCACTCTTTGAAAACCTTGCCGGTCAGATCGCCGCCTCGGACGCCGAAAACCGCCGGACCGCCCGGCGTATACTGGAGGGCCTCAAGGGCTTCGGCTCTGTTTTGGATGCCATGGCCACATCACTTGGCGACCTACACGCCGGGGTCAGAAATTTAAAGGTCCCTGCGGACGAGGCGACCCCGCGCGCTTCCAACCATGCCCCCGCTTTCATCGAACTCTCCGACCGATTGGATCGCATCGCGGCAGCACTGGCAAAGGAACCTGCTACGGAAAAAACATGGTGGCCCGCGCACCGCAAAACCCTTGAGGCTTGGCGCAACGACCGCCGCCTTCTGGCCGAGTCGTTTTCGCTTTTGGAGGGGCAAAAAAACTCCATCCTCCAATCCCTCGGCCTCTCCAGGATTCGTTGTGCAGGCCAACCTTTTGACCCGTCTTGCATGACGGCCGTTGAGGTCGTGGCTGACGCATCACACCCGGATCATACCGTGCTGGAGGAGATTCTGCCCGGCTGGCGCGATGCAGTCAGCGGAGAAATGATCCGTTTCGCGCAAGTCCGCGTCTCCCGCACCGCTTGAAATTCGATTTCCAAAACCATCCATCAAAACACCACCATGCAAACCATTTCAGAGCCCATCGTAGGCATAGACCTCGGAACCACCAACAGCGCTGTGGCCGTCGTCACAGACACAAAAATCGAAATCATCCCAGTGCAGGGCGACCCGACCATGCCGAGTGCCGTGGGGCTTGATCCGCAAGGCAGGATCATCGTCGGCAAAGCCGCAAAAAACCAAGCGGTCTCAGCCCCGGAGAATACCATTCTGTCCATCAAGCGCCTCATGGGAACCGATGAAACCACCGCCCTCGGCGACCGCGCCTACCGCCCCGAAGAGATCAGCGCCATCATCCTCCGCGAACTCAAGCTCGCCGCCGAAGCCCACCTCGGAGTGCCTGTGACGCGTGCCGTCATCACCGTTCCCGCATTTTTCAACGAGCGCCAACGCCAAGCCACGCAGGACGCCGGCCGCCTGGCCGGACTGGAAGTGATGCGCATCATCAATGAGCCCACAGCTGCCGCGCTCGCCTATGGCGCCGGCGAGCCGGGGCGTGCCCCCGAAAACATCCTCGTTTACGACCTCGGTGGCGGCACATTCGATGTCTCGCTGGTCTCTGTGGAGAACAATGTCGTCGAAGTCCGGGCCAGCCATGGCGACACGAAACTCGGGGGCGACGACTTCGACAACGCCCTCACCAACGCGGCTGTGGAACGATTCCTGAAGCAGGACAATACCAGCGCCGATTCGATTTCCGCCGCAACCCGGCGACGCCTCAAAGCCGTGATGGAGGACGCCAAAATCACACTCAGCGACCACGAGTTTTCCAAGGTGAGTGAGGATTACCTCACTCCCTCCGCACACCTTGTCACGGAATTCACCCGTGACCAATACGAGGCACTCATCGATCCCTGGCTGAAAAAAACACTCGTGTGCATGCAACGGGCACTCTCGGATGCCGGGCTCACCGCTTCGCAGGTTGACAAGGTCATGCTGGTGGGCGGAGCCACACGCACCCCGCTTGTGCAGCAACTGCTCGAGGAGAAACTCCACAAACGCGCACAACACGAGATCAACCCCGACCTCATCGTGGCCATGGGAGCTGCCATCCAAGGCGCTGCTCTCGCAGGCAAGCCCTCCCCCGCCATTCTGGTAGATATCTCCGCACACACCTACAGCACGAAAACGATTAATCGGTATAATATCCATAGCAGGAGCTTCTTCGAATGTGCGCCGATCATTCCCCGGGGCACCCCGCTGCCCACCAAAAAATCCAAAGTCTTCTTCACCATGGAGGACGAGCAGGAATCTGTCGTCGTTGAGGTTTATCAAGGTGAGCATCCACGGCCCGAAGACAATCTCAAACTGGGCGATTTCCGGATGGAGGGACTCGCCAAAGTCCCAAGGGAAAACGAGGTCGTTATCGAGTTCCAGATCGACCTTAACGGCATGCTCCGAGCCACAGCGACTGAAAAAATAACGGGCCTTTCAAAGTCCCTGACCATCGACACCAAGGGCCAACACCGCATCAACCTGGACGCAGCCCGCATCAACCTAGCTGCCATTTTTGAAGAGGACCCGGAGGACAACGACGCGGAAGATGAGCCCCACCCCGACTCCCCTGCCCTGCAGTTGCCCGGCCCCAAACCTGCCACGGCCTCGAGGGAAATCCTCGCCGTTGCAAAAAACCTCCGCCAACGCGCCACGAAAGCTCTCGAAGGCCAAATCTCGGAGACCGATGCCAACTCGATCCGCGAACTTCTGGAGTCGATTTCCACCGCCATTTCAAACTCCGAGTGGGAATCCCTGCGAACCCACCAGGACAAGCTCAGCGACATTTTATTCTATCTGGAGGATTGAACGAACGGCTTTCACGCCCAAGTTGAAAGCTTGGCGCGCCAGCAGGCAGCGTTTGATTTTCTGGCCCGTTCCGACTTTACTTCGCAACCCATGCCACTTCGTTTTTTCAATACGCTGACCCGTCAACTCGAGGACTTCACGCCGCGTGAGGAGGGAAAGGTGCGGCTCTACACTTGCGGGCCGACTGTTTACAATTTCGCCCACATCGGAAATTTCCGCGCTTATGTTTTCGAGGATTTGCTGCAGCGGCATCTGGAGTATCGGGGATTGAAGGTTGATCGCGTGATGAATCTCACCGATGTGGATGACAAAACGATTCGCGGTTGTAGGGCTTGTGGCATGGCGCTGGCGGACTTCACTGCGCCATTCAAGAAGGCGTTCTTCGAGGATCTCGACACGCTGCGCATCAAACGGGCGGATCATTTTCCCGAGGCCACGGCACCCGAGCACATCACTCGGATGATCGAGATGATCTCGATACTCATCGAAAAAGCCCACGCCTACCGCGCCGAGGATGGCTCCGTGTATTTCCGCATCCGCTCGTTCGCCGACTACGGCAAGCTCGCGCACTTCGATCTGGAGGAGCTCCGCGACGGGGTTCGAGTCCGCAACGACGAATACGAAAAGGAAAATGTCGGCGACTTCGCCCTTTGGAAAGCGTGGGACGAAGCGGATGGCGATGTGGGCTGGGAAAGCCCGTGGGGACGCGGGCGGCCAGGTTGGCACATCGAGTGCAGCGCCATGGCGACTGGCATTCTCGGGCCCGAACTCGACATCCACTGCGGCGGCGAGGACAACATTTTCCCTCACCACGAGGCCGAGATCGCACAGAGCGAGTGCGTGACGGGGGAAAAATTTGTGCGCCTCTGGATGCACTGCCGCCACCTGCAGGTCGAGGGATCAAAGATGGCCAAGAGCGCGGGAAATTTCTTCACACTCCGCGACCTCATGGAGAAAGGCTGGAGCGGACGCGAGGTGCGCTACGCCCTCATTTCTGTCAAATACCGCGAACCGCTCAATTTTACTTTCGAGGGCCTCGCCGCTGCGCGCAGCGCTCTGCAACGCCTGGATGAATGGGTGACGCGCCTGCAAGAACTGGCGAAGGGCGCATCGGGCGAAAACCTCATGGAAACGGGTGATGCCTTCGGTGAGGCGTTAGATGACGACCTGAACATCTCGGCCGCCTTGGCCGTGATTTTTGACATGATCCGCACGACAAACCGCCGAATGGACGAAGGCACGCTCACAACGGGTGAGGCCATGAGCCTTCTGAAATGGCTCGAGGGTGTGAATTCGGTGCTGGGCTTTGAAGCTGAAGTCGGGGCCATTCCTGCCGCCGTTGCCGAACTCCTCGCCCGCCGCGCCGAGGCCCGTGCTGCGAAGGAATGGAAACTCAGCGACACAATCCGCGATGAAATTCTCGCCGCAGGATGGATCGTGAAGGACACCAAGGAAGGCCAAAAACTCACACCGGCACCGCGCTCCGCCGCCTGAAACCAACCACCAAACCAATCACACCATGTTTTCCATCGACGAATTTTTTGATCTCAGCCACTGCGAGCACCAGGCCCTCTTTGAGAACACCGAGCATATCTGGGATGTGCTGCCGAAGATCGCGACTTATCTCCAGTTCCGCATGAAACCCGGTCTCCATGGCCGCCTCATCGGCAAGCCGTTCGTAAGCGGCGCCGTTTTTGTCGGCAAGGGCACAGTGATTGAGCAAGGTGCCATGATCAAAGGTCCTGCTTGGATCGGCGAGAACTGTGAGATCCGGAATGGGTGTTACATCCGCGAAAATGTGATCCTCGGCGACGGAGTCGTGGCCGGAAATTCCTCGGAATTTAAAAATTGCCTCGTCTTCGACAAGGCCCAGATTCCGCACTTCAATTATGTCGGCGACTCGATCCTCGGCTACGAGGCCCACCTCGGCGCGGGCGTCATCCTCTCGAATGTGCGCCTAGACAAGGCGCCTGTGACCATCCACACAGCCGAGGGCCCGGTCTCCACCGGTCTGCGGAAATTCGGCGCCCTCATCGGCGACCATGCCGAGATCGGCTGCAACAGCGTTCTCAGCCCTGGGTCACTCGTGGGGCGGAATAGCGTGATCTACCCCGGCAGCCAATGGCGGGGACACCTCCCGGCGGGTCACATCGCCAAACTCCGCCAGGATTTTTCTGTCGTCCCGAGAAAAAATTAAGACACAAAAAATGCCAGCGCTCGCACGCTGGCATTTTGCAGAATCTTTTGCGGCAGTTTTCTCAGACCGAGAGAGTCATCGAATAGTCAAAAAGCTCACCGTCCTTGAAGAAACGCTTCAGTTCGACCGCCGCGCTTTCGGCACTGTCCGAAGCATGGGCGATGTTTTTCATCATGGTCGTTCCAAAGTCGCCACGGATCGTGCCCTTGGCGGCTTTCGTGGAGTCGGTTGGCCCGAGAAGCTCGCGCACACGATCCACGGCGTTGTCCGCAGCCAGAGCGACTGCGATAAGAGGTGTGGCACCCATGAAGGCTTCCACTTCGGGGAAGAATGGCTTCGTGGCGATGTGAGCATAGTGCTCGCGCAGGAGGCTCGCATCGGCACGGAACATTTTGCATCCGCGAATCTGGAAGCCGGCGTCCTCAAAGCGCTTCAAGACCTCGCCGGCCTTG
>JBIIUB010000105.1:0-9240 GCA_044340205.1 Terrimicrobiaceae bacterium | reverse complement strand
CGGTTTTTGAAAAATATGAACTTCCCTTCACGGAGAAGGACATCATTCAAAATCCGAACTACCGCTTCGAGATGGAGCAACTGAGCGGCCAACCGCTCTCACCCTGCGTCGTCATCAACGGCACCATGCTCGCAGACATCAGCGGCGAAGAGGTCGAAGCCTACATGCTCCAAAACAGCATCGTCGGCGATGCCTCCAAGTCCACGAGCGTCCCGCTCAACGCCCCGTGCTCGGATGAAGAGCACGCGGCCATGGTGCAGGTCCGGTAAGCAAGAAAAACTCAACCCAAAAAGGCCGCTTCGATGCAAATTCGGAGCGGTCTTTTTTTGTCTCCGCTGATACGCTCGCGAGGTTTCAAAAATGAAAAAGCGCCGCAAACCAGCACCCGCCGCTCCAGAGCCTCGATTTGTGAAGCTCTCCAGCGACAGGAGGATCATCCTCCTCGATCAGGAGCCGCTCCGCGAGGAGGCGGGCCGCGCGGCGCGGAAAAAAATCGGCGAGATGGAGAAGCTCGCCAGCTCGATCGAGGAGTTTGAAAAAACCATCCTCCCCGCCTATGCGCGCTGGGAGGCGGAGACGCTCGGCCCGCTTCTGGCCGAGGAGCGCCAGCTCAACGCAAAGATCGACCACCTCGAGCATTTGCTGAGCACGGCAGGTCTGGAGGCGCTTTTCACAGGGCGTGATCCCTCCGAAATTTATGCCGACATTGCTCGCGAGCAGCAGGAATGGGAGGAGCGCCAGGCCAGCGGCGAGCCTGATCGATCGCAGCCGGAACCTGAACGAGAGCCGGAGGAAGACCCCGACGCACAGAAGGAATTCACAGACGAGGAGCGCGAATTCCGTAGCTATGTCCGCTATGCCATCGGTGAAGACCCGGATTACTTAGGCAAGCGGCAATACAAAAAGCTCTTCAACGAATACCGGGAGTGGAAACAAAAACGCGAAGGCCAGGCAGCTTCCGTCTCCAGAAAAAAAGAGGATATCCCCGCCCGCGTGAAGGAACTCTACCGCGTGCTCGTCCGCCGTCTGCACCCCGACACCGGCAAATCACGCAACGATCCGAATACCCAGCGCCTCTGGCATGATCTCCAAAACGCCTATGCCGCGATGGATGTCGAGCGCCTCGAGGTTTTGCTCGCCCTAACGGATCTCCATGAGAGCGGCAGTGCGATCCGCTCCACGCTTTACCACCTCCGCAAGGTCGCAAAGGAAATGGAACGCACGGTCCGGGATTTGAAAAACCGCATCCGTGAGGCGCGCTCCTCACCCGCTTGGCAGTTTTGGCATGCGGACAATCGCCAGAAGGTCGGCACAAAGATGCGAGCCGCAGTCGAAGCCCGCATCCGCGATGCAAAAAATCACCTCGCCACTCTCGAGAAAGAAATCGACCTCTGGAAGAAAGACGCCGGAATGAGCGGGCGAAAGGCGCCGAAATCCAAAGGCCGCAAGCCAAAAGACGAGTCGAGCGATCAGGGGCTCTTCGACTTTTAAATCTCCGTGCGCTTCGGGCCAGCCAGCGTTACTTTTTATCAGCAATGACCACCGCAGCCATCCTTGTCGCCGCAGGCTCGAGCGCCCGCATGGGTTTCGATAAGCTCACGGCTCCACTTTGCGGGAGGCCGGTTCTGGAATGGTCGTTGCGCGCCTTCCAAGACTGTCCCGCCATCGACCACGCCGTGCTGGTGTGCGCACCACAGCGCATCGCGGAATTTACAGAACTCGCTGCTGCGTTTCCCAAGTTCCGCGACATCGTCGCTGGCGGAGCCGAGCGCAGCGCCTCTGTGCTCCACGGCCTCCAAGCCCTCGCCTCGAATCCGCCGGATTTCGTCGCAGTCCATGATGCCGCCCGCCCGCTGGTCACTCCCGCACTCATCGAAAAAGTCCTCGCCGCCGCAGAAACCCACCGCGCGGCCTCGGCTGCGCATCCCGTGACCGATTCGCTGCACCGTGCGGATGCCGACGGAGCGCTCGCGGAAACCATTCCCCGCGCCAATCTCTTTGCGATGCAAACCCCGCAGGCCGCCCGCCACGACCTCCTCCTCGCCGCGCTGGAGGGCCATCACGCGGGAGCGACCGACGAAGTCTCCGCCCTCATCGCCAATGGCATTCACCCCGTCCCTGTTCTTCACGGTGAACCGAATTTCAAGATCACCTTCCCGAGCGATCTCACGCTGGCTGGCCTTTTTCTTCAAGAACCGTGAGCGCTGAAAACCCCATAGCCGAAACTCCGCCGCCCGCCGTTTCCGGCTTCAAACGCCTGCGCTACCAACTCGAATTTCTCGGGCTCAAATTCGTCGAGGCCCTCATCCCGCGCCTGCCCTACACCGCGCTCCAGCCGCTTGCCAATTTGCTCGGCTTCGTTTTCTTTCACCTCGATTCGCGCGGCCGCGCTGTGGCTATCGAAAATTTGCGCGTTGCATTCGGCTCCGCCCACACGCCCGCCGAGCGCTCACGCATCGCGCGCAAGTCGTGCCAGAACTTCGCCCGAACCATGCTCTGTCTTTTCTGGTCGTCGAATCTGACCCCTGAAAATTACCAGAACTACATTCGCGTTGAGGGACTCGACAACCACCCGATCCACCGCGACAAAAACGCACCCGGGGTTTATTTCCTCACCCACTTCTCCAATTTCGAGTGGATCAGCCTCGCCAGTTCCTTCGCCGTCACGCCGGGATTGGTCATCACCCAGACCTTTAAAAATCCATCGCTCGGTCCCATTTTCGACAGCCTGCGGGCCAGAGGCGGCCACACCATCATTCCTCCGTCGCGCGCTCTCATTCGCATGATCAAGCTCCTGCGTGCGGGTGGAAAAGTAGGAGCCGCCGCCGATCTCAGCATCAATCCAAAACACGGCGCCGTGCCGGTCCGCTGCTTCGGCCTCTGGACATCCATGAGCCCGATCGCCGGCATCCTCTCCGAGCGCGGCGGCGCAGGCCTCGTCCCCAGCCAGATTTTTCCGGAACCCGACGGCCGCTTCCGCCTCGTCTACCATCCCCCGCTCACGCTGCCCCCCGACGCCACCCACCAGCAAATAGCCCAAGCCTGCTGGGACATCATGGAACCCATGATCGCCAAAAATCCCGAACTCTGGCTCTGGAGCTACAAACAGTGGAGATACAAACCCTCCAACGCCCCCGAAGGCCAATACCCCTCCTACGCAAACGCCACAAAACGCTTCGACGAAATCCTGGAGCAACAACCTCCAGCCCGTTAAATCGGGCCTCCAACCCTGGGAGGGACAACCTCCGGCTTGTCCCAAAAATGAACCGCGAGGCAACCACGTTGCCCCGTCCCCATCACAACGCACCCGAAACTTTTTGTTGAAACAAGCACTCCTTTGAACGACTGCGTCACCCCATGCAAGAAGCCGGCCGCAGCTCACCCATTCACCTCCCTCCGTTTGCCGGCGCAGGCCAGCCGGTCATCATTTTTCTAACTATCTGCACCAAGGAGCGGCGTCCTCTTCTGGCATCCCCCGAAATGCACAATCATCTCCGCGAGGCATGGTCCGATTCATCACGCTGGCTGGTCGGTCGCTATATGATCCTGCCGGACCACCTGCATCTCTTTTGCTCCCCTCTTGCTGATTGCGATATCCCACTCGAACGCTGGGTCGCCTTCTGGAAAAACGCCGTCGCCCGCAAATGGAAAGAGTCACCCGAAAACACCGGGCCCCTTTGGGAAAGACAATTCTGGGACCGAAGACTGCGCGCCGACGAAAGCTACAATCAAAAATGGGACTATGTGCGCAACAACCCCGTGCGCCACGGCCTCTGCCAGAAAACCGAAGACTGGCCCCACCAAGGAGAGATTCACGAACTACGCATGTAACCCTGGGAGGGACAACCTCCGGCTTGTCCCAAGAATGTATCGCGAGGCAACCACGCCGCCCCATCCCCACCACGCCGCGCGCCGCCGCCGCTTCGCAGCTGAAAAATGGGGCATGCCAGAGGACGCCCCTCCCAGAATACGCTCCGCCGTGCACCCTCGACCATGGGAGGGACAACCTCCGGCTTGTCCCAAGAATGTATCGCGAGGCAACCACACCGCCCCGTCCCCATCACACCGCGCGCCGCCGCCGCTTCGCGGCTGAAAAATGGGGCATGCCGGAGGACGCCCCTCCCAAAATTTCGCTCCGCCTACTTCCCCCCCGCCTTCGGCAATCCCACCACGCGCTCGCCGGGCCAGATATTATTTTTGGTGAACCATCCGCGCGGCATTTCGAGCGCGTAGGCGATGTGCGGGAAACTGCTCGGCACCGGGCGTTCATTGAAAGGCTCGAGGTCGTGAAGCTCCATGATTGCACCGTTCGGGCCAATGTAGGCGATGCTCAGGGGCAGCCCGGTGTTCCGCATCCAGAAAGCAACTGGACCAGTTTGAGGCATGATGAAAAGCATGCCGGCATCGTCTGCGAGCTCCTTGCGAAACATGAGCCCAGCTGCGCGCTCGTGCTCCTCGTCGGCGATTTCCGCGCGGATGGATTTGCCGCCGATCGAGAGCTTCGTGATTGGCAATTCAGGCTGGGCCTCCGTTTGCGCGTGGCTTGTCAAGCAGGCGGCGTTTAGAAAAACCGCCATCAGGAGAGTCCTGACCCAGAAAGAAATTTCACCGATTTGATTGACAGGATGGAAAGAATTTGGAGACATACCGGACTTTCAAAAACTCATGTATTCCATCCGCAGTCTCCACGCAAACTCCCATCGCGCCAATTTTCGCGCCGAGGTATTTCCAAAGACTGCAAAAACCCAACGGATACACGGACCCAAACTTTCGATTGTGACGCTCTGATCAATGGCGAATTTTTTTCCAAAATGGACAAACTGGCTTCCTCTGAAGCTGGTCATTTGCGCCGGTGCGCTGGTCACCGCCATTGCGGGCGGGCTCACCTATTACTTCACTCCAAAATACACGCGCGTCGGCTACGAGCCGAACCAGCCCGTGCCCTTCTCGCATGTGATCCATGTGCAGCAGCTCGGCATGGATTGCCGCTACTGCCATAGCTTCGTCGAGGTCGCCTCGCACTCGAATGTTCCGACCACGCAGACCTGCATGGCCTGCCACACTCAGATCAAGGCCGACAGTCCGAAGCTCGCCGCCGTGCGCGAGAGCTGGAAGACCGGCCAGCCGGTCAATTGGGTGCGCATCCACCAAGTTCCCGACTACACCTATTTCAACCACGCCGTCCATGTGAACCGTGGCGTGAGCTGCTACAGCTGCCATGGCGCGGTGAATGAAATGAAGGTCGTCTACCAGCACGAGCCACAGAGCATGTCTTGGTGCCTCGACTGCCACCGCGCACCTGAAAATCACCTCCGTCCGCCCTCGGAAATCTACAACATGGCTTGGAAACCGGCTGAGGATACCACCCAGCGCGAAATCGGCCTGAAGTTTAAAGAGGAGTGGGAAGTCAACCCGCCCGTCACTTGCGGAGGTTGCCACCGATGAAGAAAAATTTGAACCACCCGGCCCCGGAGACCAACCCGCGCATCTGGCGCAGCCTTCGCGAGCGCGAGAACGATCCGGAATTCTTGAAACACCTGCAGACAGAATTCCCTCGCGGAGCCGATGTCTATCAGGACAGTGGCCTCTCGAAGCGTGAGTTCATGAAACTCATGGGCGCATCCATCGCCCTCGCCGGTGTGGGCTTGGCTGGTTGCCGCCGTCCAGAGTCCTACCTCGTCCCTTTCACCAAAGGCGTGGAATACGCCATTCCCGGCAAGTTCCTCTACTACGCCACTTCCATGCCCGCCCGCTACGGCGCGGTTCCGCTCATCGCCACGACGAGCGATGGACGCCCCACCAAGCTGGAAGGCAATCCGCTTCATCCCTTCAGCAATGGCGGCACGGACAGCTTCGCCCAAGCCGAGATTCTCAATCTTTACGATCCGCACCGCTCGAAGCAGATCACTGAAAACGGAAAAGCGTCGGACTCCGCCGCGTTTGATGCTTTCATTCAATCTCTCGTCAAAGCCAAGGAGCAGGGCCTCGCCATTTTGGTCGAGTCAAAAAGCTCGCCCACTCGCGACCGCTTGCGCGCCGCTCTGGAAGCGAAATTCCCGAATCTTCTCTGGGCGGAATACGATCCTCTCGCCGCCACAGCAACTGCGGAGGCCAATGAAGCTTCTTTCGGGCCGAACACACGCCTCGTGCCACAGTTCAAAAATGCCGATGTCGTCCTCGCGATTGGTAGTGATTTCTTAAATCCTATCGAGACCGGCATCGGTTTCGCCCAAGGCTTCGCTGCACGCCGCAGTCCCGATCAGGAAGGCGCCCAAATGAACCGCCTCTACGCCGTGGAGAACCACTTCACAGTGACTGGCGGCATGGCTGACCACCGCCTGCGCTGCAAGGCTTCCGAACTTGGCGAATTCACCCGCCAACTGGCTCTCGCGCTCGCGAATCAAACCAACGACGCCAACCTCGCCGCCGTGGCCAAGGCTTTCCCTGAGTCGAAAGCCGATCTCAATGCGGAATGGGTCAAGCAATGCGCCGCAGACTTGGCAGCCAACAAAGGCCGCTCCATCGTTCTTGCTGGTCCGCTCACCCCGGCACCGCTCCAGACTCTCGTCAACGCGATCAACAACGCCCTCGGCAACATCGGCACCACGCTGGTTCCGGTTAAAACCGACGCAGTGGATGCCGCTTCGATCGCAGACCTCGCCGCCGCCATCAACAAAGGTAGCGTAAAAAATCTTTTCCTTCTCGGCGTCAACCCTGTCCAAAACGCACCGGCCGACCTCAATTTCGCCGCGCTTTTGGCCAAGGTCCCAAATACCGTGCATCTCGGCCTGTTCGAGGACGAAACGGCCAAAGCCTCCCGCTGGCATGTGCCCGCCGCCCACTTCTTGGAATCATGGGGTGATATCCGCACCTTTGACGGCACCTACACCTCGGTTCAGCCGATGATCCTTCCGCTCTGGAATGGCGTCTCCGAAATCGAACTGCTCAATAAACTCTCCGGCTCCGCCGCACCAGAAGGCCCGGCCCTCGTTCGTGCGACCTTTAATAAAGTCGCCAAAGGCGCCAGCGATGATTCATGGAATGCCTTCCTCCGCGATGGTTTCCTTCCGGATTCGGCTTTCGCTCCCGCCAAGGTTTCCTTCAATGCCGCCTCCGCCGCCGCAGTGGCAAAACAAGACCAGCCCGCCAAAGCCGATGCCTTGGAGCTCGTTTTCCTCCAAAGCTCAAGCGTGGACGACGGACGCTATGCGAACAACTCCTGGCTCCTTGAAACGCCGGATTTTGTTACGAAACTGACCTGGGACAACGCTGTTCTTGTCAGTCCCGCCACAGCGAAAAAGCTCGGCATCAAAGCCAACAACTTCAATGTCCTCGGTGATATCGCCGAGAAGATGGGCAACGATGTCAATTACGACCTCGTGGCCGACATTGTGGAAATTTCAGATGGCAAAAAAACCATCGAAGCCGCAGCGATTGTCGCTCCCGGCCATGCCGACGACTCACTCTCGATCGCGCTCGGCTATGGACGCAAGGGCGTTTCCGCTCTCATGGATGGCGTTGGTTTCGATGCCTATCCGCTCCGCACCTCCGACTCCATGCTTTTCCTCAGCGGAGTGAGTCTCAAGGTCACGAACCGCGACTACCCGATGGCTCAAACCCAAGAGCATCGCAGCATGGAAGGCCGCGATCTCGTCCGTGAGGGAACTGTTGACCGCTACGCTAAAGACAACGCCTTCGCCCAAAAGATGGGCATGGATAGTCACATCCCGCCAAATATTTCTCTCTACACCCATCCCGAACTGACCTCGAAGGAACAGTGGGGCATGACGGTGGATCTCAATACCTGCACGGGTTGCAACGCCTGCGTCGTCGCCTGCCAAGCAGAGAACAATGTCCCAGTCGTCGGCAAAGACCAAGTCCGCAAAAACCGCGACATGGCCTGGATACGCCTCGACCGCTACTTCGCGGGGGATGCCGAAGATCCTGAAATGCTCACGCAGGCCGTCATGTGCCAGCATTGCGAAAATGCACCTTGCGAAACCGTTTGCCCGGTGAACGCCACAGTTCACAGCGAGGATGGACTGAATCTCATGGCCTACAACCGCTGCATTGGAACGCGTTACTGCGCGAACAACTGCCCGTGGAAAGTGCGCCGCTTCAACTATTTCGACTACAATCAGCGTCCGATCGACGAACTCTACTGGGGCCCGCTTGCCAAGAAAGGCATGGCGGACAGTCTCAAGATGGCCAAGAATCCGAATGTCACGGTTCGTATGCGTGGCGTCATGGAGAAGTGCACTTTCTGCATCCAGCGTATTGAGGAGGCCAAAATCTCCCGCCTCGTGGAAGCCGGACCGACTCCCGCCAGCGAAACGCCAGTCGCTTCCTTCAAGGTCGCTTGCCAACAAGCTTGCCCGAACGACTCGCTCGTCTTTGGCGACATCGCCAATCCGAAGAGCGAAGTCTCCAAAATGCGCAAGAGCCCACGCCGCTACGAGATGTTCAAGTATCTCAATGTCACGCCGCGTGTCCTCTACTTGGCCCGCATCAAAAACCCGAATCCGAAAATGCCAGGTGCCGATCAAGTCGGAATGGCCAACGGCTCTGGCCACCACGGCGATGCCCACGGTGCAGCGCACGATTCACACAACGCTCAACCGCCACACGGCGCAACCCACGCCCCCGCCGGCCACTAACAGCTTCCTGACCAATGTCCAACCCGACAGCTACAGCCGAACACAACGAGCCCCTCACGGCGGAGGATAAACAGCTCGTCCGTCCACCGCTCGTCCTGAATGAGCGCACCATGGGCTGGATCAGCACCTACATCAGTTCCATCGTCGAAGGGAAAACTCCCACTTGGTGGTATGTCTCCATGGCATTCACCATCCCGCTCACGCTCGTGTGTTTGTCGCTCCTCGCTTACCTTATTTCCACGGGTGTAGGTGTTTGGGGAAACAACCATCCCGTCGGCTGGGCATGGGACATCACAAACTTCGTGTTCTGGATCGGTATCGGCCACGCCGGAACGCTCATCTCGGCGATTCTCTTCTTGACCCGCCAAAAGTGGCGCACCTCGATCAACCGCGCTGCCGAGGCGATGACACTATTCGCGGTGGTCTGCGCCGGTATTTATCCTGCACTCCACGTCGGTCGCGTCTGGATGGCATGGTTCCTCGCCCCTGTGCCAAATGCCAACGCAATCTGGCAAAACTTCCGCTCGCCGCTCCTCTGGGACGTGTTTGCGGTTTCGACCTACTTCACCGTTTCCGTTCTCTT
>JBIIUB010000104.1:0-9464 GCA_044340205.1 Terrimicrobiaceae bacterium | reverse complement strand
GCGTCCCATTTCGACGAGGCCGCGCACCGTGATGGGGAAATCCCAGTCCACCGCCTCGCGCTGGGGCACATAGGCGATCTCGCGACCGGAAGTGCTCTCGAGTTGATGCCCGCGAAATTCAATCCGTCCGGTTTCAAGCGGGAGCAGGCCGGCGATGGCCTTCAAAAGCGTGGTCTTCCCCGCGCCGTTGGGGCCGAGCAGCGCGACGCAGGATCCGCAGGAGAGCGTGGCATTGAGGTGGTGCACCGCTGGGATGCGGTTGTAGCTCACGGTCACATCTTCGAGGTGAAGTTTGTGGCTCATGGTTTGGGAATGGTGACCACATCCTCGACAAGTCCGGTTCCCCAGAAGGTGGAATCGGCGAGGGTTTTTCCGGCGACTCGCACTTCGACACGCAGGGCGCAATTTCCCGCAGCGGGGTCGAAGTTTCCAAAAACGGCGAGGTCTTCCGGCTCGGCGGCGTTCATCGTGAAAGAGGCCGGAAGCGAGGTTGCGGGGCCTGCGGATTCGACGGAGGGCTGATTGGCAACACGCACGGCCAGGCGAGCCGGAGCGGACGCGGTGAGCAACACCTCGTAAACAGCCATTTTTTCAGGCTCGATCGGTGCAGATGCTGGAGGCGGTGCTGACGGGGCAGGCCTTGTGAGGAGCCAAACCGGCACGCCAAGAAGCGCCAAGCCGGCAACAACCAAAAACAAACGCAAGAGTGGAAAACCGCGCACGGCTTATTTCAACGCCTCCACGATGGTCGAGACATTGCTTTTCATCATGCCTTCGTAAGTCCCCGCCGGGCCGCTGCCGAGGCCATCCGCGTAGAGCACGCCGCCCGGTTTTGCGCCGGTTTCGTTGGTAATTTGCTCAAGCACTTTCGGATTTTCAATATTCTCGGCGAAGATGGCTTTGACCTTGCGGGCTTTGATTTCTCCGATGAGGCGTTTCACTTTTTGAGAGGAGGGCTGGTCGGACGTCGAAATACCCTGCACGGCGAAAATCTCAAAGCCGTTGTCCTTGGCAAAATATCCCAGCGCATCGTGGGAGGTGACGAGCACGCGGTTCGCCTTGGGCAGCGCGGCGAGTTGGAGACGGACCCATTTGGAGAGGGCCGTCAGGCGGGTTTGGAGATTCTTGGCGTTCGCCTCGTAGGTGGCCTTGCCTGCGGGATCGGCGGCGACGAAAGCGTCACAGATTTGAGCAGCCACGGCCTGGACATTTGAAATGCTGTGCCACCAATGGGGATCGGTTGAGCCGTGGCTGTGAGAGTGCGAGTGGTCGTGACCCTCGTGTTCGTCGCAAGCCCCCTCGATCGGCTTCACAACATCCCCGCCGACCACCAGGCGGACGCCTGATTTTTCGAGGCTCGGACGGATCTTGTCGAGATAGCCTTCGAATCCCAGACCGCTCGCGAGGAGGATTTGGGATTTGGCGATGGTTTTTCGATCCCCCGGCGTGGGTTCGTAAATGTGGGGGTCGACTCCGGCTTTCACGATTTCCGTGACCTCAACGCGCTCAGCACCGATGTCGCGGGCCAGATCGGCCATCACGGTGCTGAGCGAGGCCACGCGAAGCGGTTCGGCCTGCGCAAAGGTCGTCCATGCCAAAAAAACGGTAGCAATCAGCAGTCTGGTCATCATGGACGAAACTGACCCGCCGCTGTCATGCAAGTCAATTGCAAAAAAGCCCCGCATTGGGTTTGCAACGACAGAGGAATCCCATCAGGATGCGGGCTTCAATTTAAAAACTATGGCTGATTATGATTTGATCGTGGTGGGCGGCGGACCTGCAGGTTATGTGGGTGCGATCCGCGCGGGACAACTCGGAAAAAAGGTAGCGGTGGTTGAAATGGACCGCGCCGGCGGCACCTGTCTGAACTGGGGATGCATCCCCACCAAGTCGCTTCTCAAGAATGCTGAAGTTTATCAGACGATCAAAAACCACGCCGGTGACTTTGGATTGAAAGTCGAAGGCCTGTCCTACGAGTGGGACAAAGTGATCGGCCGCAGCCGCAAGGTCGCCGACCGCCTCGCTGGTGGCATCGAAATGCTCTTTAAGAAAAACAAAGTCGACTACATCCGTGGCGAGGCCTCGATTCCGAAGGCCGGAGTCGTGGAGGTGATCGACAAAGATGGCAAAAAAGCCGAGCACAAGGCGGCGAAAATCCTCATCGCCACGGGTGTCGTGAGCCGCGAGATGCCAGGCTTCCCGTTCAATGGAAAGAGCGTGATTGGCAGCCGTCAGGCCATGGTTTTGGAGAAACAGCCTAAAGAAATCATCATCATCGGAGCCGGCGCCATTGGCATCGAGTTCGCGTATTTTTTCAATGCCTTCGGCTCGAAGGTGACTGTCGTGGAAATGATGCCGAATATCCTGCCCGTCGAGGATACCGAGGTCAGCCAAGCTCTCGAAAAATCCCTCGCCAAGCAGGGCATCAAGCTCCTCACCGGCACGAAGGTCGATAAAGCCGAGACCACGAACAAAGGCGTGCGCCTCACCGTGAGCGGCAAGGCCACGGAAATTCTCGAAGCCGACATCGCTCTGGTCGCGATCGGCGTTTCGCCCCTCATGCCGAAAGGCGTGAAACTCGAGACCGATGCGAAGGGTTATCTCAAAACCAACGACAGCTATGAGACGAGCGTCAAAGGCATCTACGGCGCGGGCGACATCATCGGGCCACCATGGCTCGCGCATGTGGCCAGCTACGAAGCCGTGCAGTGCGTCGAAGGCATGTTCGCCGGCAAGAAGCCGAAAAAAGTCACCGTGTTCCCAGGTTGCACCTATTGCCAACCACAGGTCGCGAGTGTCGGTCTCACCGAGCGCGCTGCTGTCGAGAAGGGTCTCAAATTCAAGGTCGGCAAGTTCCCGTTCATGGCCAGCGGCAAGGCTCTGGCTGTTGGCGAGAGCGAAGGCTTTGTGAAACTGCTCGTCGGCGAGAAGCACGGCGAGATCCTCGGAGCGCACATTATTGGCGCCGATGCCACGGAAATGATCGCCGAGCTCGGTCTCGCAATCAACATGGAGGCAACCTACGAGGAAATCACCGCCACGATCCACGCCCATCCGACGCTGAGCGAAGCGATCCACGAGGCTGCCCACGCCTCGCAGGGCCACGCGATCCACTTTTAGAGTTTTAAGTTTTAAGAAGACGCGCGTCAGCGCGTTGTGAATGGGAGGATCGACCTCCGGCTTGACCCAAGACTAAACCGTCTTCGCCATCACAACGCGCCGGTTCCATCACGACGCGCCCTCGCATCGATCTTCCGAAAACGCCGCGTTGCGGCTGAAATTTGGGCCATGCGGGACGACGGCCCTCCCGAAAGCAGCCGCGCGACAGCGCGTTGTAAATGGGAGGGTCGACCTCCGGCTTGACCCAAGACCGAACCGCCTTCGCTATCACAACGCGCCATTCCCATCACGACGCGCCCTCGCATCCATCTTCGGAAAACGCCGCGTTGCGGCTGAAATTTGGGCCATGCGGGACGATGGCCCTCCCAAATCATGCGGCCGCGTGTTGCCTCTTGCATTCGAAAGGCTATCGGCCTTTGGGATCAGAGCGCGTTGTCTTTGGAGTAGAGCGAGGTATCGAGCTGCGCGGTTACTTCGGCTGCGGCCATGAGATTCGTGGCCGCGTGCTGATACCGCGCGGCGTGTCCGATCAGGTTCGTTGTAACCGAAAGATCGGCATTCTCAGACATCATTTTGAGACGCGCGGCGACGACCCATGCGTCGAACTCGGCGATTGCTTCGCGTAGCGGGGTGACATCCACGGAACACGGGCGACCTGTTGAAAAAGAGGCGCCGATTTTTTCGAGGATTTCGGCGAACAGTTCGCGGATTTTTTTCGTGAGCGCGAGACCGTCCTCCGTCTTGCCCGGATCGTATTCCCAGATGCGATTCGCGGTGAAGCGATCCAGATGATCGAGGAGGGTGCAGAGGTTTTGGATTTCAGCTTCCCTGTAAACAGGACGAACGAGATTCGCAAGGCGCAACTTGATTTCGCCGGGCAACTGACTCAGGCGCGCGACACCTTGCAGCGATGGTTTGCCTGACATCAGCGCCTCGCGCTGGACGCGCAGCATTTCTTGAAAGCGGTCGCGCATTTCCCGCTGCGGCAAAAGCGGCCAGAGCGAGCGTTGAAAAACGGCGGCAATGACGGTGCCGGTTGAGATGCCGAAGAAAACATTCGCGATGGCTTGGAATGAGACGGGTTCTTGGGCGTTCAGGCCCATAGCGCCAACAAGCCCCATCATCGAAATATTCATCACTGTGGAGACGCCCGCAGTCCGGTAGGCCGTCTGGCCATAAACGAACATCCAAGTAAAAATTAGGATATTCATTACTGCGTAGCTCGACAGGAGTGGCGAGGCCAGTATCAGTCCGAGGCACAGAAACAGAATGCACGGGATGGCCGCCACCACCACATGCCATGCGCGTTGGTCTCCGCGACCCTCGGGGCTGATTGGAAGAAGAAAACAAAACAGCCAAGAGCAAAGCACCATCATACTTCCGCCCGGCGGTTGCACCCAGTTCATGAGCACCATCGCGGCAATCAATGAGATGGTGGAGCGGATGCCGTTCGTGATCCAGAAGGCGGGAGGCATACCGGGAACAAGCCCGCGGAGATCGAGCGCCGAGCGCTTTTTTATTTTCACCGGCAACCCGTCCAAAAGATCAAGACCGCGTGCAAGTTCCTGGTGGATTTCCTCCAACGACAAACAGTCGAGGCTGATTCCCAGAATGTCGTCCAACTCGATATCCCGCGAACGAGGATCGCGGCGCAGATCAATGATGGCTTGCTTGAGGGCGTCCATCGCGGCGTTGATGGCCTGCAATCCCTGCCTCAGCTCTGCGGAGTCTTGCTTGGGCGCTCCGAGCAGGGCGAGCTGCGCTTCAATAGCCTCGTGGACTACGACGAAATGTTGGCCCGCATTTTCGAGGTAGAAGGAATTTTTCCAACCCACTCCGGCGAGTGGCCTGATCGCGCCGTGAATCCGGCTGATGACGGCCAGAAGCTCAACATAGGTTTCGATCCTGGCCCGGAAGTAGCGGCTCTCGCGTCCACCGAAGCGGAGGAGTTGCCGGAGTTGATTCAAACGCGCCTCGATGGCCGCGCCATTCGCGGGGGTGCCCGAGCGGGTGTTGGAGAAAAGCTCATGCAGGTCGAGAAATGCGCCACGCAAGCCGGTCAAAAATTCATCGGCTGCATATCTCGGCCAGAGCAGGCTTTGCACAAGCAGCACCGCAAGGACGCCGATGCAGACCTCCTGAATCCTCCAGATCATGAACTCCCATGACATTCCAGGGTCTCCCATTCCGTTGCTGCACACGACAACGGCCGTCATGCCACAAAGCAAAAACGCGTAGGGGTATCGCGCTTGGCCGAACATCGCATTCGTCGCAGCGACGAACAGTCCAAGCAGACTGAGATAGATCAGCGGGTCTTGCTCGAAAGCGGCTGTGAGGAGGTAGCCGACAAGGCCGCCAATAACCGTGCCAATAATTCGAAGAATCGATTTCTCCTCAACCGCGCCGATGTATTGGGCCACCATGAGCACAAAGACGGTGAAAAGCGCCCAAGTGGGCTCATGGCTTTTATTAAAGAGAGCAGCAAAAACCGCGAGTATCCCGGCAATGCCGAATT
Source organism: Terrimicrobiaceae bacterium (assembly GCA_044340205.1). Lineage (GTDB taxonomy): Bacteria > Verrucomicrobiota > Verrucomicrobiia > Chthoniobacterales > Terrimicrobiaceae > UBA967. Next base: position 3,829 of record JBIIUB010000104.1, on the reverse strand, counting down.
TCACGCTGAAGCGGAACGCTCCATCGCGCGGCAATGCTGTGATGGCTTTCCAAAACAAGCCCGGCGCGGACAAGGGCTGTGCAGTGGATTCGGCAGTGGCGTTCATCGAAGAGACATCAGCTTATCCATGCCGCGCAGGCCGACAACGAAAGAAAGAACTTTACCCGCCCCGCGCTCCCGCAATGATTTCCCGCTCATGAGCGAGAAACAACAAACAGCCGTCACTCCGAGGCGGGAAGAGGATTTTCCGGAATGGTATCAACAGGTCATCCGTGCGGCGGATTTGGCCGAGAACTCCGAAGTGCGCGGTTGCATGGTCATCAAGCCCTGGGGCTACGCCCTCTGGGAGCGCATGCAGGCTGTCCTGGATGGAATGTTCAAGGCGACCGGACACAAGAACGCGTATTTCCCGCTCTTCATTCCTCTCAGCTACCTTGAGAAGGAAGCCGCCCATGTGGAGGGCTTCGCCAAGGAATGCGCAGTCGTGACGCACCACCGGCTTGAGGCCCGCGACGGCAAACTCGTGCCCGCCGGCGAGCTCACCGAGCCGCTGGTCGTGCGCCCGACCTCTGAGACTATCATTGGTGCCGCCTACGCCCGCTGGGTGAAATCCTGGCGCGACCTTCCAATTCTTCTCAACCAGTGGGCCAATGTCGTCCGCTGGGAAATGCGCCCACGACTCTTTCTCCGCACCGCTGAGTTTCTTTGGCAGGAAGGTCACACGGCCCACGAAACCCGCGCCGAGGCCGAGGAGGAGACCATGAAAATGCTCCGCGTCTACGAGACCTTTGCGCGCGACTTCCTCGCCGTGCCAGTCCTCTGCGGCGAGAAGAGCGAGGGGGAGCGCTTTCCAGGTGCCGAGCGCACCTATTGCATCGAGGCGATGGTGCAGGATCGCAAGGCCATCCAGGCCGGAACCTCGCATTTCCTCGGCCAGAATTTTTCCAAAGCCTCCGGCATCCAGTTCCAATCGCGCGAGGGTCAACTCGAGCATGCTTGGACGACGAGCTGGGGTGTGAGCACACGACTCATCGGAACGCTCATCATGATGCACTCCGACGACGACGGCCTTGTCGTTCCCCCGCGCATTGCAGCCACGCATGTGGTCATCGTGCCGATCACGCCCAAGGAGGACAGCAAAGCTGCGATCCTCGAAGCCGCTGAAAATCTCGCCACCAGCCTGAGCTCGGTTGCTTTCCACGGCGCACCGCTCGGAGTGGAGGTCGATGCCCGCGACCTCGGTGGTGGTGTCAAAAACTGGGAGTGGATCAAAAAAGGCGTGCCAATCCGCATCGAGATCGGCCCGCGCGACCTCGCGCAGGGAACAGCTGCCGTCGCCCGCCGCGACAAGGGGCCTAAGGAGAAGGAATTTCTCCCGCTCGCGGAGATCCCGCAGCGCGCCACGGCCATGCTGGAGGAAATCCAGAGCACGCTCCTACAGCGAGCCACCGAATTCCGCGATTCCAACATGGTGAAGATCGACACGAAGGAAGACTTCTACAAATTCTTCACACCGCAAAATGCTGCGAAACCCGAAATCCACGGCGGCTTCGCCCTCACGCACTGGAACGGCAGCACCAAGGTCGAGGAACAAATCAAAACCGATCTCAAGGTAACCATCCGCTGCATTCCGTTCGATGAATCGCCGGAGCCAGGCGCTTGTCCGTTCAGCGGGGAACCCAGCCGCCAACGCGTGGTTTGGGCGAAGTCCTACTGACGACGAGGCGTTGTTCCCATGCTGCCCAACGCCAAGCCCTCTTTCCGCGAGGCGGTGAGGTTTTGGTTGAAGCTCGGGTGTATTGGATTCGGCGGCCCCGCCGGGCAGATTGCGATCATGCACCGCGAACTCGTCGAGCGGCGTCGGTGGATCGCTGAGTCGGATTTCTCGAAGGCGCTGGATTTTTGCGTGCTCCTGCCGGGACCCGAGGCGCAACAGCTTGCGACTTGGCTTGGTTGGCGGTTGCACGGAACAAAGGGCGGCGTGGCAGCGGGGGTGCTGTTCGTGCTGCCAGCGGCGTTTCTTCTGCTCGGCTTGAGCTGGCTCTACACGGCGGGCGGTCAGCTGCCTTGGTTGGCCGATATTTTCCGGGGGCTCGCTGCTGCGGTGGTCGCGCTCGTTTTTGAGGCTGTCCCGCGATTGGGCCGACGGGCGCTGAAAAACTCCCTGCACTGGGTTTTGGCGGGGGCTGCCTTTTTGGCGATCCAGTTTTTCAACACCCCGTTCGTCGCAATCCTTGCTGTGGCCGCTTTTGCGGGATGGATGTCGAAGCGCTCCCACTCGCCCGCCTCAATCGAAAAACCTTCGGCACTGGCGTGGTGCAGGACTCTGGTGACGGCGGGCATCTGCCTTGTGCTTTGGTGGACGCCGATTCTGAGTGTGGCTTCATGGCTCGGCTGGGAAAGCACGCCCGCACGGATGGGTTTGTTTTTCAGCCAAGCCGCTGTGGTGACATTCGGCGGGGCTTACGCGGTATTGCCGTATGTCGCCCAGCAAGCCGTCGAAACGCATGGATGGTTGACCAGCGCGCAAATGATGTCCGGCCTCGCTCTTGCGGAGACGACGCCCGGGCCGTTGATCATGGTGCTGCAATTCGTCGGCTTCGTGGGCGGTTGGCAAAATCCGGGATCTCTGACACCGGCCGCCGCTGCTGTTCTGTGCGCCGCGCTGACGACATGGGTCACTTTTCTGCCGTCGTTTCTTTTCATCCTGACGGGCGGGCCGCATGTCGAAAAATTCTCGGCCCTGCCATGGCTGTCCGGCGCTCTTTCGGGAATCACCGCAGCCGTGGTCGGCGTGGTGCTCAACCTCGCAGTGGACTTCACCCGCCACGCGCTGTGGCCCTCCAGCGGGGGAATCGATTGGTTTGTCGGCGTGCTGGGCGTCGCGGCGTTTGTCGCCTTGCAACGATTTCCCTCGGGACTCCTGCCGGTGATAGTGTTTTGCGGCTTGGCAGGCTGGATCGGCGGCGTTTTCGGTTTCCTGCCGGTTCAGCAGTGAACCCAGCCGCCAGCGTGTGGTCTGGGCGAAGTCGTATTGAGCAATCTTAGGCCTCGCCGGCGGCGGAATTTTCCTCCGGCGGGGCAGCTTCCAAGGCAGGCTCGGGTGGGGCGGGAGGCTGGATGCGGCACTCCCCGACATGGATGCCACCTTTTTCGACAACCATGGCGCGCGAGGTTACCGGACCTTCAAGGCAACCACCGCTTAGGATTTGAATAATGCCGTTGCAATGGATGGGAGCGCGCAGTGTGCCTTGGATCGTGATGCGGTCTGCCTCCAGCGGATGGGAGCACTCGATGCTGGCTCTTTTTTCCACCAGAATGGAGTCCGCCGTGATCCGCCCGGTGCATGGCTTTTGCATGTTCAGGCGAACCTCGCCTTCGCAGCGCAGGTGGCCATTGAATGCGCCTTCGATGCGCGCGGAGCCGCAGATGATCCATGGATTAGAAAGCGAGCCCTTGGCACCGATTTTCAGCAGTCCCCGGGTATCAACCGCTCGCGACGAGTGCGCGGTGATGTTCACCTCGATCAACTCGATCGGCGCATAGCAGCCCGGACAGATCGTGCTCTGCGCCTTCTGGGACACCTGGTGGGTGCGCCCGCATTTTAGGCAATGCACAGGCTTGCCGGCTTCCAGTTTCTTTCCTGTAAAACTGGGCAGCTCCGTGATTCCGGACGAGCGCACTCCCTCGGCGGTTGCCAGGTAGTGGGCCCCGCAGGAGCGGCAGTTTGTGGATATGAGGTGGGGAGGCTCAAGCTGCACGAAACCGCAGACCGGACACCGGAATGGTGACTTCGGCGGTGAGGTTGGCATTTGGCCTTAGGCCGCGT
>JBIIUB010000167.1:0-9555 GCA_044340205.1 Terrimicrobiaceae bacterium | reverse complement strand
GCAGGCTCTTGTGTGTCGTTGTCGTGACAAAATCTGCGTAAGGGAATGGCGAGGGATGCACGCCGCCGGCAACGAGTCCCGAGATGTGGGCCATGTCCACGAAGAGGTAGGCTCCCACGGCATCCGCTATTTCGCGCATGCGTTTGAAGTCAATGATACGCGGATAGGCCGAGGCTCCAGCGGTGATCATTTTGGGACGGACCTCCTCGGCTTGGCGGGCGAGGGCGTCGTAGTCGATGATCTCGGTTTCGCGGCTCACGCCGTAGTGGTGAACCTCATAGAGTTTCCCAGAAAAATTCGCCTTGTGTCCGTGAGTGAGGTGGCCGCCGTGGGCGAGATCCATCGTCAGGATTTTGTCGCCGGGTGTCAGCACGCTGAAATAGACGGCCATATTTGCCTGGCTACCGCTGTGGGGCTGCACATTGACGTGCTGTGCTCCAAAGAGCTTCTTCGCGCGCTCGATGGCGAGTGTTTCCACGATGTCCACATACTCGCAGCCGCCATACCAACGACGTCCGGGATAGCCTTCGGCGTATTTGTTGGTGAGGCAGGAGCCCTGCGCCTCCATGACGGCGCGGCTGGTGAAATTCTCGGAGGCGATTAACTCGATGTGCTCGAACTGGCGTTTGTATTCCTTTTCGATGGCTGCTGCGATTTCAGGATCGGTTTCAGTGAGGGCGGAGAGTCCCGTTTGGGATTCGGCGGATGTCGTCATGGGTTTTTGATTAATGATTCGTAATACGGATGGCATGGCCTGCTCGATGCTGCGTTTGCACTCGGCATAGACCGTCCGGCCTTGGCCAATCGGGTCCGGAACATCAGGGGCACCTTGCTCGTCAAAGCGGAGCAGGCGGACTTTGTGAATGTATTCGGGGAAAAACATGTCTACCAGACGCTCGTGTTCGCGCGTCATGACGAACACATGGGATGCCTTCTCCAGCAAATCCTCGGTGACCGGCTGGCTGCGGAATTTCGAGAGGTCGATGCCTTGGGCGGCGAGGACATCCACCGCGTCGCGGCTGGCCGGGGCTCCTTGAGGGGCGCTGAGTCCGGCTGAAAAAACGCGCACATCATCCAATCCGGCGGACATGCTGCGGAACAGCGCCTCGGCCATTGGGCTCCGGCAGACATTTCCTGTGCAGATGAATAAAACGCTTCGTTTCGATTTCTGGCTCATTCGTTATGTCGCAGTTTAGTTTGGCAGGGTATCAAGTCAAACGCTGTCGGGTTCTGTGAAATGGTAGATCAAGGTTCCGTGGCATCCCCTGCGGCTGCAGGCGTGCTGGTGTCTTTATACCAGAGGATGCCATGCTTGCGGAGGTTCAATACCAGGGCGCGCAGGTTGTTTGCCATGTCCCGATTGCTGATGAGTGTGCCGAGCACGCCGCTTCCCGATTTGGCCTGCTCGACGAGTTTGTGCATGGCGGAGAGTGTCTGCTGAAGCTCGTCAGCGGCTTTTTTAGCGGAGTCCATCGTGGCTTTGCCGCTTGCCAATGTGGTGTCGAAATTTTTGGAAGCCTCTGCGATTTGTCCTGTGGCTGTTTGCAGGTTCTTCATCGTTACCGAAATGGAATCCAGCTCGGCCTTGGAAAGCACGGTCGAGTCGAGCTTCTTCACAACGGCATTGATATTGCCCACTGTAGTCCGCAGGTCGGCGATCAAATCCCCCGCTCCGGCCGCCATGCCTGCAATGCCTCCGCTATTTTCGGTGCCTTTGAGGACTGTTCCGGGCTTGATGAAGCCGGTTTCTTTGCCGTCACCATCGAGGGCGATTTCGATGTATTTGTCTCCGAGGAGTCCGGAACTGCCTATGGAAAATACGCTGCCCACAGGGATTTGCACCTGTTCGAGAATACGGACATCCACATAGACCCCTCGCATGTCGGGAAGAATCGTGGGTTCGTTAGTGATACGCCCGACCTTCGCCCCGGCCAGCAGAACCTCGGACCCTCGGAGAAGTCCACTGGCATTGGCGAATTCCACTCTCACATTGTAGTAGCTGGACAATCCCTCCCCGAGTCGTCCGAAATAGACGACCATGAGCCCCACGGTCACCAGTCCGATGAGGATAAAAATTCCGACTTTGATTTGTGTGCCTCTGTCTTCGCTGCTCATGTGTGGGTTTCTAATAAATGGTTTCTCCCGATCTTCCATCCACAAAATCCCGGATCGTTGGATCCGTGGTCGAGCGGAGGTCGTCTGTGGTGCCTGTGAAATAGATGCGCCCCTCGTTCAGCAGAGCCACCCTGTCGGCGATGTGGTTGCAGCTCACCATGTCATGGGTGACGACGACGGAGGTCACATGCAGTTCGGCCTGTAGACGGCGTATCAATTTGTTGATGCTGTCTGAAACGATGGGGTCGAGCCCGGCGGTGGGTTCGTCGTAGAGGATGACATCCGGCGGCGAGATGATCGCCCTCGCCAAGGCCACCCGCTTGCGCATACCGCCGCTGAGGTTGACTGGCATTTTTTTGTCGTGTCCGCGCATGTTGACCATGGCCAGGGATTCGTCGACCTTCCGCTTGATCACAGCGGCGTCGCGCTCTCCGCGTTCGCGGAGCGGGAAGGCGACATTGTCGAAAACATTCATCGAGTCAAAAAGCGCGCCGTCTTGGAAGAGCATGCCGATTTTTTTGCGGACGGGTTCGAGTTGGCGTTCCTTGAGCGTGGTGACCTCCCTGCCTTCAAACAAGATACTCCCTGAAACCGGGCGCATGAGGCCGATCAGATGCCGCAGGAACACGCTTTTGCCGCCGCCGCTTTTCCCGAGGAGGACCAGCGTTTCGCCCTTGTGGATATCTAACGAGATGCCCTTCAGGATTTCCTGGCCGCCGATTTTTTGGACGAGGTCCCGGACTTGGATCAATGGCGTGCTCATCATTGGCCAGCGGGAAAGATGACATTGAGCGCCATAGTGAGGAAAAAATTCACGATGAGGATGGCGAGCGAACAATTCACAACGGTGGATGTCGTGGCGCGTCCGACTCCCACGGCTCCATCTTTTGCGTTCAGACCCTCGCGGCAACTGATGAATACGATGACTCCCGCAAAGAAAAAGCCCTTCACAAGCGCCATGACGATATCACTCGAATCTGCGAACTTCTGGGTGTTTGCGAGGAAGTAAACGCCGGAAATGTTCAGAACATTCACGCCCACATAATAGCTCGCCAGAATGCCGCAGCCGACGCATTCCACGACCAGAAACGGCATGGAAATAAACATCGCCATCGCGCGTGGCACCACAAGGTAGTCCACCGGGTTCACGGCCAGAGCGCGCAGGGCGTCGATTTGTTGCGTGACCCTCATGGTGCCGATCTCCGCGCTCATCGCGGCGCCCACGCGACCCGCCACCATCAACCCCGCCAGCACCGGGCCGAGTTCGCGGAACATCGAGATAGCGACGACAGGGCCAACAGCTGTTTCCATGTTCAAGCTCGCAAATTGGAAATACGCCTGCGCCGTAAAAACCGCTCCGGTAAAGGCTCCAGTAACGATGACCACCAGTTGCGATCGGAATCCAATCTCGGCGATTTGTTGAATCACCAACTTCGGTCGAATGCGGCCGCAGAATATCGAAAGAATGGTTTCGCTGGCCAGCATGGCCACCTGCCCCAGAAAAGTCAGGAAGGCGGTGTAAAGATTCGAAAAAACTCCAATAATTGGCATGCGGGTTTTTGCGGCTGCGTCAGTAAATGCGCTGTGTCTTCTTGAGCGAGCTCCCTGTTGGAGGGGCTTGGCCGACGAAAAGAGCTTTCAGGCCGAGCTTTTTGAACAGTGATTCCAAAGTGTTTGCCGATGGGATTTCCCCCGCAAATTCCATGTAAACAATATCATGATTCGTATCGACTTTATATCGGAGATTCGGAATCACATCTAATTCCAGAGCCAGTCCGAGCATTTTCTCAGGCTGGCGAACACCGGCTGCATAAATTTCCAGCTCGCTCATGCCCCGATCATGTCTCGTGGTCACTCCAACGCAAGGCCGATTTTGGCGTGAGGCAGTCTTGATTCCTGTTGATATCCTCCACCTCCTTGGGCAGGATGCGCGCCTCTTGCCCGCCTTGAAATGATCTCCCGATTCCTTGCGATTCTTGCCGCAGCCTGTCTGTCTTCAGGCCTGGTCGCGTTTGCAGGCGACCCCTCGGATTTTTTCCTGAAGGCTTATCAAGACTATCAGGCGGGAGAAAAATTCGAGCGCGATGGGCGTTTGCGAGATGCCATGAATTCGTATGCATCCACCGTTGCCATTCTTGAGCAGGTGAGGAAGGACGACCCTTCCTGGCAGGAGATCGTTGTGAATTTCCGCATGCGCAAGGCCCAGGAAAACATAGAACGTCTGCGTGCCATGGTGGCCAGCGAGCCAGAGAAACTGCCCGCGCACGAGGATCCGCTTCCCACGCGCGGCTTTGAAATCGACATCCCTGAACCCGCCGTGACCACCAGGCCGCGTCAGCAAAAATCCACTCCGTCCGAGAAGAAGGATGTTGATTCCGACTATTCCCGCGAGCGGATAGCGAGTCTGGAGCGCCAGGTTGCGGAGTATCAAAAACTCCATACCGAGGAGAAAAAGAAGCGCGAAACCCTCGAGGGGGATTTCTCCAGTGTCAAAATGGAGCTCGAAAAAACCAAAACCGAGCTCGTGGCAGTGAATTCGCGTCTCGCCCAGTCCGATGACGCCCTTCAGCGGACTTCATCGGAGCGGGACGCCCTCAAGAAAAAAGCCGGTGATCCCCAAGACAAGAAGATCGAAAAGCTCTCTGAACGCATTGCTCAACTCGCAGCGGAAAACGAGGTCATTCAAGAGGAGAACGACCGCCTCGTCGGAAAACTTGAAAAAGCCGCCTCCTATATTTCAGAAAGCGAAAAAGTCCTTTCAGCAACCGATCAGGATCGCCGCAAGGTGGCCGCCGAACGCGACAAGGGTCTCTCACGCATCAAGCGCATGAAGGATAACGAGGTCGAACTCGAAGCCCTCAAAGCGGAAAAATCCAATCTCCAAAAACAACTCGCCACCCAGAAACCCGACCTCGACCGCCTCCTCAAAATCCAAGCCGAAAACAAGGAACTCGCCGAGAAACTCGCCGCCTCCGAAAAGAAACTCGCGGAAGCGTCCAGCGCGGGCGGGATTTCCAAGTCCGAAGCTGAAGGCCTTCAGGAGGAGATCGGACTGCTCCAGGACCGCCTCGCAGCCTCGCGTCAGGACTTGGCCGCCCGCGATGCGAGCGTGAAATCCCTCATGGCCCAACTCGATGAGGCCTCCGGCGAGTTGGCGCGTCTTCGCCTCACGCCCGAGCCAACCGATGAGCAGAAGCGCCTCTTCACCGAGAGCCAGCTTCTACGCCAGATCGTCATTCGCCAAATCACGGAACAAAGCGAGCGCAGTCAGGTGGTATCCGATTTGGAGAAGGAGCTCGTGCGCCTTCAAGTTCAGTCGGAGGCCTTGGCCTCCTCGCTCGGCATCTTATCAAATCCACCGCCCGTGGTGAAAGAAGAGGAGCGTATCCTCTTCCGCGAACCTCTCGTGGTGCTGAAAGACCCAGAAGTGGACGGCACCGAACTCTCTCTCACCGCCGTCAAGCCCTCCGGCTCCCAGCGCCAATCCACCGGAGGCGCGGAGGCCCTCTCCGATGAGGCCAAAAAACTCGCAGACGAGGCCTCCGCCCTTGTCAATCAACGCCGCTTCCCCGACGCCGAGAAAAAATACCAACGCATCGTGGAAATGGCCCCGGAAAACCACTTCGCCCTCGCCAACCTTGCCGTCACTCAAATCCAGTCTGGCAAACTCTCGGCCGCCCAGGTTGCTCTGGAAAAAGCCGTCGCCTTGAAGCCCGACGATGTTTTCGCCTCGGTGAACCTTGGCAATGTCTACTGCCGTCAAGGCCGCTTCGACGACTCGATCGCCATCCTCAATCGCTCCCTCCAAGCCGATTCCAAAAACCCCGTGGCAAACAATTTCCTCGCCATCGCCCTCGGGAAAAAAGGCGACACGGCCAAGGCGGAGGAGTCCTTCCGCGCAAGTCTCGCCATCAATCCAAACTACGCGAACGCCCATTTCAACCTCGCCGTCATGTATGCCAACGCCGAGCCCCCCTCGCTCCAACTCGCCAAGAAGCACTACGAAAAAGCCAAGAATCTCGGCGCCGAGCCGGATTCCGTTCTCGAGCGCCGCCTCGCCCAAATCCAGCCGGCTCCTTGAATCCAGGCCCCGCTCTGGACTCGCGAAAAAATGTGAGTCCAAAGTTGCCATGCGGAACGAACATTGTTAAAACCACCCAACTTTATGGCTTACACCGTCACGCGTCCGCGCCTCACTTTGGCCGAAAAGATCTATCTGCCTTCGATCGTCGCGGGCCTTCTGATCACGCTCAAACACATGCTCCGCCTCCTGACGGGTCAGACGAAAGTCACCATGCAATACCCCGAGCAGAAGTGGGACGCGCAGATGCCGGACTGGTATCGAGGTGCCCCCACTCTCGTGAGCAATGAGTTTGGACGAGACAAGTGTGTGGGCTGCCAACTTTGTGAATTCATTTGCCCGCCCCGCGCGATCACCATCCATCCCGAGGAAATCCCCGCCGACGAGCGCTGGGGCAAGGTGGAGAAACGCCCGAAGACATTTGATATCGACATGATCCGTTGCATCTATTGCGGACTCTGCGAAGAGGTCTGCCCGGAACAAGCGATCTATCTCCGCAAGGATTATTCGATCACTGGTCTCTCCCGCGCCGAGATGGTTCACGACATCCACAAACTCCGCGAACTCGGTGGCGAAATGCCCGGCCTTGTCAACAAGTGGAACGAAAAAAAGTAGAACAACCTGCCTCACGCTGGTAGAACGCCACCTCACACCACCACATGCAACTCGCCCTTTTCTCGATCTTCTCCCTCCTCATGCTCGCTTTCGCGCTGGGAGTGATCCTGCTGAGAAACCCCGTCTCCTGCGCCATGAGCCTCGTCATGTCGTTCGTAGCCCTCGCAGCCATCTTCGTGACGCTGGATGCCTACTTCATCGCCGTCGTCCAGGTCCTTGTTTATGCCGGAGCTGTGATGGTGCTTTTCCTTTTCATCATCATGTTGCTCGACCTGCGTGAGGAGAAACGCCGCCGCGTCCGCCTCTCCGCATGGGTCGGTGGCGGCATCGTGGTCGGAGGCTTCCTTTCCGCTCTCACCCAAGTCATCTCCGCCCTCCCGGCCTTGGATGTCGTGAAACCCGCTGTTTCCCACCCCATGGCAAATGATGTCGCCCTGGTCGGTTTCGCCCTTTTCCGTAATTTCAACCTGCCCTTCCAAATCATCGGCGTCCTCCTCCTCGTGGCCACGGTCGGGGTTGTTCTCCTCAGCAAGAAGGAACTTAAGTGATTCTTTGATTTCTCCATGCCAACCTTAGCGCATTACCTCATCGTCAGCGGACTCCTCTTCGCCATCGGCCTCGGCGGAGTTCTTCTGCGTCGGAATATTCTTATCATTTTCATGGGTCTCGAACTCATGCTGAACGCGGCCAACCTCTCGCTCGTCGCCTTCTCCCGCTTCAACCTGCTTGCCGACGGCATGCCGAACTACAACGGCCAAGTGCTCGTGTTTTTCATCATCACCGTCGCCGCAGCCGAGGTCGCCGTAGGCCTCGCCATCATTGTCGCGCTCTTCCGCGCCAAGCAGACCACACATGTTGAAGACTTGAATACGCTGAAGTTCTGATGAGCACGCAAACCGCGCCCTGGATTATTCTTTTCACCCCGCTGGTCAGCGCCGCGCTGATCCTCCTCCTCGGGAAATTCTCAAAAACACTCAGCGCCTCCCTCGCGCTCATCGCAGCCATCACAGGGTGCGTTCTGAGTTGGTGGCTTTTTAATCAGCCGGTCGATGGCAAAACACTTTCCCTGAATTGGTTGACTCTTGGTCCTGAGCTGAATCTCACCATCGGCGTGACCCTTGACCACCTCAGCAAGGTGATGCTTCTGGTGGTGACCTCCATTTCCGTCCTAGTTTTCACCTACTCGCTCGGCTACATGCGCGACGAGGAGGGGTATTCCCGCTTTTTTGCCGGTCTCTCGCTTTTCCTTTTCTCCATGCTTGGTATTGTGCTGGCGGATAACTTTTTGATGATGTTTATCTTCTGGGAGCTCGTCGGCGTGAGTTCCTACATTCTCATCGGACACTATTACTCGAAGGATTCGGCAGCAGATGCCGGAAAACAGGCATTCATCGTGAACCGTATCGGCGACTTCGGTTTCATGCTCGGTATTCTTCTCCTCTGGTTTGGAACAGGCACGGTTGTCTTCAGCGAGTTGATCGAAGCCATTCCTGGACTTGCCACAGCCCCGATCTACCTCACCATCGCCTGCGTGCTCGTCTTCATGGGAACCATCGGCAAGTCCGCACAGATGCCGCTCCATGTGTGGTTGCCGAATTCGATGGAAGGCCCGACGCCGGTTTCTTCCCTTCTCCATGCTGCCACAATGGTTGCGGCAGGTGTTTACATGTTGGCTCGCATTTTCCCGATTCTGGAAATCGTCCCGGACGCCCGTGAGATCATTGCCTGGGTCGGTGGCATCACCTGCTTCGCCGCCGCGCTCATGGCCACCCAGCAAAATGATATCAAGCGCATTCTGGCTTATTCCACCATTTCCCAGCTTGGTTACATGGTGCTCGGCATCGGCGTCGCTCCGACATCCGATGTCGCGATGTTCCATCTCTTCACTCACGCCTGCTTCAAGTGCCTCCTCTTCCTTGCAGCCGGTTCAGTCATGATCGCCATGCACCACGAGGTGGACATGTGGCACATGGGTGGACTTCGCAAGAAGACCCCGGTGACCATGCTTTGCTTTTTCCTCGGAATGCTTGCCCTTGCCGGTTGCCCCTACACGAGCGGTTATTTCAGCAAAGACCTTATCATCGAGTGGGCTGTCGTGAAAATTCCGTTCCTCGGCTGGCTCGTTGCCGCAGCGGCTGGTCTTACCGCCTTCTACATCTTCCGTGAGTTCTTTGTGATCTTCTTCGGCAAAGCCCGCAGCGAGCACGCGGAACACGCCAAGGAACAGCCCATCACCATGTTGGTTCCGATGCTCGTTCTCTCGGTTCTCGCCATTTTTGCCGGGTTCCCGTTCATTCAAGACCACTTCTTCAAGTTGGCCCGTCCGGACCACGAACTCGTTCCACACCTCTTGCACCCGCTCCTCTACGCCATGTTCTTCGGCGGCGCGGGCCTCTCGGCATTGCTTTACTTCAAAGCCCAGAAAGATCCCATCTCAATCCCGCTCTTCGCAAACCGCCTCTACATCGACAATGTTTACTTCTGGTTCGTCAACAACATCCAAGGCGGCGGCACGGCCTTCCTCTCTTGGGCGGATCGATGGATCGTTGATCTCCTTGTCGTTCAAGTTCCCAGCAAGCTCACTTGGGCCTGCGGGTTTGCACTGCGCTTCCTTCAACTCGGTAATATCCAAGCCTACGCCTTCTTCTTCGGCGCGGGCGTGGTCGGTCTTCTTTACATCCTGATTTCCAAATGAGTTCCGTCAGCCCGCTTCTCTTCCTCATTCTTGTGCCGATCCTCTCGGC
>JBIIUB010000103.1:0-9726 GCA_044340205.1 Terrimicrobiaceae bacterium | reverse complement strand
AAGAGCCACATTTGATTTCCCGATGCCCGGCTCGCCATGCTGCTCGTTCATGCGGCCTCGATAGAGCATGCACTTGCCAGGCATGACTTCGGCAACCTGCGGCTTCTCAAGAGCCATGTCCCCAGACCAGGCTAAATCGACATTCTCAAAAACTGGAGCAAGAGGTTTCTCGGCATCTTCTTCTACTCCTTTCACTGCTAAATTGGAATTTATCAGGAAGCTTTGGAAGCTGTGATGCTTAGGAAAAGTTTCTTGTTTTACCAAAAACTCAAAGAGTTTTTTGAGGTTCGCCTGGCGAGCGGCCTCTTGCTTTTGAATTGCGGGGTCAACGGCCTCCTGTCCTTGAGTTGCAGGTTCAGTTTCCAAGAGGGCCTCCTTTGATCAAAAAACATACTTCGATGTCGCAAACTGATCTTTGAGTGCGAATTTGACTCGGTGTTTCCATTTGGTCGTTTCCATTAACCGCCGTCCCCGTGTTAACCGGGGCGGCGGTCTTTTGGTTTTTCAGATGGCCTCCTTCAAAAATCGCTCAATCTCGCTGACCGCAAAAAGTGGTCGACGGGTTGCGCGGTTTGGGGTGAGAAGTCCCCTTTTGCAAAGTCGCCAGACTGTAACCTCGTCAATGCCGAGAGAGGCGGCTGTTTCGCTTGTGGTGAGCGCCAGACGCGTGATGCTCTGGCCCGTGGCTGGTGATGGCGCGAATGGTTTCACGCCGTGGCTGATGTTTTTCACAGCCTTCTCATTTATGCCCTTTTTTTCTGGAAATAAGACGGCTCAACTCAAAAAAAGTTGCACCATTTAGAGCCTCATGAATCCTCGCTGCGCGGGCGACCTGCTTTCCAACCAAAGATTTCGGCAAGCCCTGCATCTCGCGCTGCCTTTTCGGCTGTCCGCTCGTTGCATCCAGAGCCTTTGATTATCGATTTGATGATGTCCTTTTTTTTCACTCCGGGAGGAGCAACCCCTGCATCCACTGCTTGCTGCCAATATTCCCTTTGCGACCACGCGATCTCCAGCGCTGGGCGTGAAATCGGAACCTCGATGAGGTCTGCCAGGGCGCGGAGAATCGATCCATCACCCGACCTGTATATCTTGGACAACTCCTCGGTGAAGCTCCAGCAAAGGGCTGGAGAAGGGCGGCTTGATACTTGCCGTAAGAAGTCGAACAAAAGCACCGCTGGGGAGTCGAGATTATCACCATAAGCACAACGGCGGCGATTTTCCGTGGGATCAGCCTTTTTTGCGGGCCTCTTGGCCGACCTCATGATGTGGCGAGTTTTGGTTTTCTTTAGAGATTCACTCCCTGCTGCAGGCTTCTTCTTCACGCTGCGGCCTCCGCTTTGAATGGCGTGATATTGTCCCCATCAGGTTTTGGAGCGAGAAGTTTTGCCATGCGCTGAGAGTGATCCATGCGGACTTCATCGCCGTAGGTTTTCAAGACAAGTGCACCTCCATCACGATGTCCTTGCCAGCTTGCCACGGTCGGCGCGTCCACGCCGGATCGTAGAGCTGTGGTAATAAAATATCGCCGCAGTGAGCGAGGCTCAAAATGCGGCAGTCCCAATCTGGTGCAAGCGCCATCCAGAGCCTTAATGAAGTTGTAGTGGGGTAGGAGTGGGCTCGTGGGCTCTTCCGGCATCGATTTCACCCGCCGCTCTATGATCTCCCTGGCTGCTGGATAAATTGGGATTGTGAACGCCTCGGTGGTTTTCTTTCTGAAAATCTGGATAGTTCCCGCTTCAAGGTTGATATGCTGCCGTTGTATGCCCGCAAGCTCAGCCTGGCCAAGGCCAAGGCGGCCCGCCAGCTCCACCGTGTCGGCGGTATCCTGTGCCCCATGTCCATTTGCGGACTGACTGCGGAGGTTCGACACTATGGCTTCAAACTGCTCTGTGGTCGGAGTCAGGCGGACAATCTTTGGAATCTTCCTGTATTTGATCCTCTCCATCGGATTTTCGGGCAAGACTCCATCCTCCATTGCGGACTCAAAGAATCTCCGCGCATCGGTGATCATGTGGTTGTAGGTCGATGCAGAAAGCCCCTCATATTGTTTCAGCCAGACTTTTATGTCTGTCGGTTTAATCTTCCTAAGCTCGCGCGGGGATTCCTTTGGCCACTCTTCTACCAGTCGCCGGATCGAAAGACGGGTGATTGTCTGGGTAGATGCAGCGCCGGAGATTGTTTTCTCATAGATGAGCCTATGCGCATCCAAAGATCGGCGAGCCACCTCGGGATCGACCTTTTCCAGGTCGCTTTTGAATTTTGTCAGCCTCCGCTTGGCCAGGGCTGCGTCAGTGGTTTCAAGAGACTGGCGAATTTGTTTGCCAGCGTGCCTTACGAGCGCGTAGTATGTCCGGCCTTTGTAGCGGTAAAGACATGGTCCAACTTTCGCCCAATCTGATTTCGTTCCCGATGTTTTCTCTGGCTTGCTCATGCCTTAAAACTATCGGGTTACAAAATCAGGTTACAAGCGAAAAAAGCGGTTTTTTCAGCTTTTACAAAGCCTTCAAAAACAATATTTTGCGCGATTAGCTCAGCGGTAGAGCGCTTGCTTCACACGCAAGAAGTCACAGGTTCGAACCCTGTATCGCGCACCATCCTCCCACGCTCTGATTATGCGAGGTCGTAACGGTCGAGGTTCATGACCTTGTTCCAGGCTGCAACGAAATCCTGAACGAATTTCTTCTCGGAATCTGCGGTCGCATAGACTTCGGCTACGGCGCAGAGTTGGGAGTTTGAGCCGAAGACGAGATCGACGCGGGTTCCGTTCCACTTCAGGTCGCCGGTTTTGCGGTCGCGTCCCTCGAAGACATCGGAGTCTTTAGAGACAGGTTTCCACTCGGTCGCCATATCGAGGAGGTTGACGAAAAAGTCGTTTGTGAGTGCGCCGGGGCGCTTCGTGAAGACGCCGAGGCGGGAGTTTTCGAAGTTGGCGTTGAGGGCGCGCAGGCCTCCGATAAGCACGGTCAGTTCAGGCGCGGTGAGCGTGAGCAGTTGCGCCCTGTCGAGGAGAAGTTCCTCGGCGGATACCGCGAACTTTTTCTTTTGGTAATTGCGGAAGCCATCGGCGACTGGCTCAAGAACGGAGAAGGATTCTACATCCGTCTGCTCCTGCGAGGCGTCCATGCGGCCGGGAGTGAATGGCACGGTCAGCGTGTGACCGGCATTCTTGGCTGCTTGCTCGACGCCCGCGCAACCGGCGAGGACGATGAGGTCGGCGAGGGAGATTTTTTTGCCGCCTGACTGGGTCGAATTGAATTCGGTTTGGATGCCTTCGAGGGTTTTGAGGACTTTGGCGAGTTGCTCGGGCTGGTTGACTTCCCAATCCTTCTGCGGGGCAAGGCGGATGCGGGCGCCATTGGCTCCACCGCGTTTGTCAGATCCGCGGAATGTGGAGGCGGAGGCCCAGGCTGTGCTGACGAGCTCGTAAACCGCGAGGCCGGATGCGAGGATTTTTCCTTTGAGCGTGGTGATATCTGCTGCGTCGACAAGCGGGTGGTTGGTGGCGGGAATCGGATCCTGCCAGATGAGTTCCTCTGCTGGGACATCCGCTCCAAGATAGCGTGAGCGAGGCCCCATGTCGCGGTGCGTGAGCTTGAACCAAGCGCGGGCGAAGGCGTCTGCAAACTGGTCGGGGTTTTCAAGAAAGCGGCGGGAAATTTTTTCGTAGGCCGGATCAAAGCGCAGCGCAAGGTCGGTCGTGAGCATGGTCGGCACGAGGCGTTTCGACTTGTCGTAGGCGTGAGGCACTGTGGCATCCGCGCCCTTGGCGACCCATTGGTGCGCGCCGGCTGGGCTTTTGCTGAGTTCCCATTCGAAGCCGAAGAGGTTTTCGAAATAATAGTTGCTCCACTGCGTCGGTGTTTGCGTCCAGGTCACTTCGAGTCCGCTGGTGATCGCGTCGGCGCCTTTTCCAGATCCGAAGCTGCTCTTCCAACCGAAGCCTTGCTCCTCAATGGGTGCCGCTTCGGGTTCGGGACCGACATGTTTGGCATCGCCCGCACCGTGTGTTTTGCCAAATGTGTGTCCACCGGCGATAAGGGCGACCGTCTCTTCGTCATTCATCGCCATGCGGGCGAAAGTCTCGCGGATATCCCGCGCCGAGGCGACCGGGTCGGGGTTGCCGTTCGGGCCCTCCGGATTCACATAAATGAGGCCCATCTGCACAGCGGCGAGAGGATTTTCCAATTCCCGGTCGCCGGTGTAGCGCTTGTCCTCGAGCCATTTTCCCTCGGTGCCCCAGTAGATGTCCTCCTCGGGTTCCCAGATGTCGGCGCGTCCTCCGGCAAAGCCGAAGGTTTTGAAACCCATGGATTCCAAGGCGACATTGCCTGCGAGGATCATGAGGTCGGCCCAGGAAATTTTGCGTCCGTATTTTTGTTTGATCGGCCAGAGTAGGCGGCGGGCCTTGTCGAGATTGCCGTTGTCGGGCCAGCTGTTGAGTGGAGCGAAGCGCTGGCTACCATTTCCACCGCCGCCGCGTCCATCACCTGTGCGGTAGGTGCCAGCGCTGTGCCAAGTCATACGGATGAAGAAGGGGCCGTAGTGACCGAAGTCCGCAGGCCACCAGTCCTGAGAGTCAGTCATGATTGCGGCGATGTCTTTTTTCAGCAACTCGAGGTCGAGGCTTTGAAATTCCTTTTTATAATCGAAATCCGCATCCATCGGGTCGGACTTCGAGGTGTGCTGGTGCAGAATGCGGATGTTGAGCTGATTCGGCCACCAATCGCGGTTCGTTGTGCCGCCGCCGGCGGATTTTGCGAGGAGTTGACCATGGTTGAAGGGGCATTTGGATTCGGTGGACATAATTTAAGGGAAGGTTTGCGAGTTTCTACTACGGATGAAGTTTTGGATGCGTTGTCGTTTTTAAGAAATATCTGCGCTTTGGAGAATACGGTATCCTCGAATCCTGAGATATTCAGGGACATTCGTGGAATTCATTTCCTCATCCGTGAGGAGTTGGATGACAAAGCGGGGCGTTTGCGGGGCGGTGAAGTCTTTGAGTGGAATCGGACTGGAATCCTGCGCATGGACGACGAGAGCGGTTCCCGCAGGCACGGTCACATTTTCCAAACGCACATCGCCATCGAGGACGAGCGTGGCATCCCCTGAAATGCGGCCGCCTTGGATTTTTTCGCGCACATCGGCGAGCGTTAGAGCGAAGGAGGGTCTTAAAATGACGCGCGGTCCTGAGGTGAACGGAACTCCTCTGAGCATTTGGCGTGGGCCGTCCTCCACAGTCATCCCGGCGGCGCGGAGTTTTGTTCTTCCGGCTTCGTAGAAGTCGTTTTCCGCGCTGGAGGCACTTTCCGGCGGACCGTTTTGAGCAACTTTCTGAGCGGCGTCGGTGAGGTTGTTTTTGCACGCGCTGAAGCACCAGACGCGATCAAACACGGTGACGCCGACTTTTTCACCCGAGGTGAAGTTTTTTGGCAGGTCCTGCATGAGAGTTTCCAAGCGGGCGGGTTTCTTGAAGCTTGTGCGGGTGTTGTCTGAGAACTTGGGATTCACAAACTCCGCCACAACGCCGCCGGAAGACTCGAGAACCTTGAGGTAGGGAGCAAGACGGACGACGAGGAGGTTGATATTCCCTGGGAATTTCGAAAAACCCTTTTCGTCCGGCACATCACCT
The DNA here is from genome assembly GCA_044340205.1 of Terrimicrobiaceae bacterium. Classification (GTDB taxonomy): domain Bacteria; phylum Verrucomicrobiota; class Verrucomicrobiia; order Chthoniobacterales; family Terrimicrobiaceae; genus UBA967. The sequence continues at coordinate 4,094 of JBIIUB010000103.1, read as the reverse complement.
TCAGGGCTCACTGTGGCGCGGAGGAGGGGATCAAGCAGGTTGTATTCAACATTGATCGTCAAATCCGGGGCACCGCTTCTAACGAGGCGTGCTATGCCGCCAACGGCCTCGCAGGGAATGCGGTTTACCGCAATGGAGTTGAAATCGTAGCCACGCTGCTCGGAAACCCCGATTGCTGCGAACGCTGCATTGAAGACCTGGCCATTCGTGTCCTGAATGAAAAGCAGGTAGCGCACGCCCGAATTGGCCAGTCTTTGAGCTGTGCCGCTTGTGTGCAGGAGGGTGTGGATATCACCATGGCCATGGGGCTTCAGAAGAAGTTCGTATTTCTTCTCCAGAGCCAAACTGGCATTCATGTCCGAAAGCGCGGGCACAAGTTCCTGGCGGAGGATTGTGACTTGGCCTTCCTCCAAACCAAAATTTTGATTCGCTGCGAGCGAGGCGCGTGTTCCCTCGTCCGTGTCGCGGCTTGTCATGATGATAAGCGGTATGTGGCGGTCGAGGCGTTTCGAGGCCGCTTTGATCACTGAGGCATAGTGCGCGAGGTAGCTTGTCGTTTCGGTCACTTCGACCGGGATATCGAGTTTGATACCCTTATATCCCAACCTCTCGCCAAGGCCCCCGGCAACGAGAACCACCGCCGATTCCGCAAAACAGCGCAATCCCTCGGCCTCGGCCGCATCGTAGGCTGCGCCCAAGGTCGATAGATCAACCAAGTCCGGTTGTGCCGGAGTGCAGCCCTCAAAGGGATTCGCGCCAGATGCCGCCTCGGCCAAAAGCCGCCGCGCATTGCGCGTGTAGGCCGTTAAACCGCCGGGGTAGGCGCGGTGGGCATTGAGCAATGTCGCCATGAATTCCTTCTTCTCTTTGTCACAAACGCCCGGGGCATCCCAATCGATGAACAGGTGCGACTGGCCATCGGAAATCAACTCCTGTGCAAGTTGCCGCTCTGCTTCAGAAAACAAACCCGCCGCAGCGTTGATCGAGAAGGCCGTGGGGTCTTGCGCTTGGTGTGGTTGCATAGTGCAGAAAGCTGACCCGAAAACCCGCCACCTTGCAATTTCACAATCCGCTTCTTGTTTTTAAAAATAGGCGCGACTGCTGGTCATTCATCCCTTAACTACTGAAACACCCCAGCCGATGGCTATGGCGAAACCGAGGCAGTAGGGGATCACGCCGAGCGAGAGACTCAGGAATGTATTCAGCGGTCGTTCACCTACGGCGAGCGCGAGGATGCATCCGGTTTGTGGGCCGATGGTCAGTGGGGCGAGCAGACCCAGACCAACAAGCCCGAAGCGCGACCAGGCTTTCCATATCCACTTATTAGGATCGCGCTCGAGGGGGATGTGAAGTTTTCTGGCAATCCAGCTTCTGGCGGGGGCACCGAGTAGAAGCATCACGGCGGCTCCTGCCGTGTATCCGAGCCATGCAGTCAAAGCGGCCAGCCAGATTGGCAGACCCGCTGCAACGCCACCGGGAACTGCTCCTATGAAATAGAAGAAGCCGAGTGTGAATGCTGCCGTGAGGCCTCCCGTGTAAGCCATCATTTGTCTCCAACATCGACCTTGATCGGCATGGTTTCAAGGAGGTCGGAGATTTCCGATGGGTTTGTGAAAAGGTAATCCGGCGCGGCTTCGGTGAGGGCCGGGGTGCTGTTGTAGCCCCAAGTTACAGCGGCGATGTGCACACCTGTTTCCTGGGCGGCCTCGATGTCGCGCAGTTCGTCGCCGACGAAAAAAATCTGCCTGGGTTTGAGGTGGAGTTCCCTCATGAGACGCCGCAGCACGCTGGCCTTGCCCAAGAGCTTGGATGAGCTTTTGACAAAATCGAAAATCTCGAGGTCATGGTTTTTCAAAAACGCGTTCACATTGGCCTCGGAGTTCGAGGTGAGAATGCCAAGTCGGAATCCTTGCGCGTGCAGCTTGCGGACCAGTTCAGGCATCTCCGGCAGAGGAGCGATCGAGTCGATGCGTTTGCCGATCTCCTCGGTGCCGCGTTTGGAAATGTGCGGTAGCTTCATGCGGGGAATGCCCAGATGTTTCATGAGCCCGCGCGTGGAGAGGTCGCGGGCGAGGGAGACCTCCTCGGGTGGAAGTGGACGGAAGCGAAACTCTTCGGCCAACACATTCAAAATTTCCACGCCTGCGGAAAAGGTATCGGCCAGCGTGCCGTCGAAATCGAACAACACATAGCGCGGGGGATTTTGCAAAGGCCCGGCGGGACCAACGCGGCGGCGTCCGCCTCTCAAGACGAACTTCGCCAATCGCGTGACCCGTGAGCGTTTTTTCATGCTTTCGCTTCTTTCCACAGCGTCGAGAGGCTCAAGTCCACCTCGCTGAAATGGAAGCTCGAGCCGCAGAAATGACGATTTTTCATACGGTCTGAATTGTAGTTGCCCAGAGGCTGTATGGCGAATCTTTCGTTTGGGGCTGAACCGCTGCGAGAGAATCTGCTTTTCGTCGGCAGATCGGCGGTTAGATTTTCACGCCTTATGCAAACAACCCTGATTCTTCTGAAACCCGACGCCATTACTGGGCACAAGGCCGGCGAGGTCTTGAAGCGCTTTGAGGACGCCGGCTTCCAGATTCGCGGATGCAAAATGTTCCGTGCCGATGCGAGCCTCCTGCGCGAGCACTATGCTCACATCGCCACGAAACCATTCTTCCCCGAAGTGGAAGCCTTCATGGGCGCCACACCTCTCATCGCTGTCGCTCTTGCCGCAGACAATGCCGTGGATCGTGTGCGTGAGCTTCTCGGGCCAACCGACTCCACGAAAGCCGCCAAGGGCACGATCCGTGGCGACTTTGGAACGACCATGATGAAAAACATCGCCCATGCCTCGGACAGTGCCGAAAGCGCGGAGGTCGAACTGAAGCGTTTCTTCAAGGACTGCGAGCTTTTCGACTACTCGATGACCCTCTCGGTCTGAGGAAACTCCCGCAAGAGATCTTGCAAAATGCCAGCGTGCGAGCGCTGGCATTTTTTTGTTTTAATTTTTCCTCGGAACGACCGAAAACTCCTGCCGCAGCTTGGCGATGTGACCCGCAGGGAGGTGTCCCCTCCATTGGCTGCCGGGGTAGATCACGCTGTTGCGTCCGACGAGGGACCCAGGGCTGAGAACGCTGTTGCAGCCGATCTCGGCGTGGTCGCCGATGAGAGCGCCGAATTTTCTGAGGCCGGTGGAGATGGGGCCCTCGGCTGTGTGGATGGTCACTGGTGCCTTGTCGAGGCGCACATTCGAGAGAATAACGCCCGCGCCGAGGTGGGCCTCGTAGCCGAGAATCGAGTCGCCGACATAGTTGAAGTGCGGAATCTGGGCCTTGTCGAAGACGAGGCAATTTTTAAATTCCGAGGAATTCCCGGCCACGACTCCGTCGCCGAGGATCACATTTTCGCGGATGTAACACCCATTTCGAATCTCACAGTTCTCGCCGATCCAAGCTGGACCTTTGATCATGGCCCCTTGTTCGATGACCGTGCCTTTGCCGACAAAAACGGCGCCGCTTACGAACGGCTTGCCGATGAGGCGGCCGTGTAGACCGGGTTTCATGCGGAACTGGAGATAAGACGCGATCTTCGGCAGAACATCCCAGATATGCTCGGTGTTCTCAAAAAGGGCTTGGTGCTCGCAGTGGCTGAGATCAAAAAATTCGTCGATGGAAAACATGGTTTGTTGGGTTTTGGGAAAGAATGAAAATGCTCGTTAAAAAACCTCTGTGTTCTCTGTGCCGTCTGTGGTCAATCATTCTCATGCCCCTGCACGCGGTGCAGGGATGAGTTTTTGGCCCTCTTTGGTGTCTTTAACGATCCATCCAGCGGCGAGGATCTCGTCGCGGAGTGTGTCGCTGAGTTTCCATTCCTTCGCGGTGCGGGCCTCTGCGCGGCGTGCGAGGAGTTCGCCAACGGCAGCAGAAATGGCCTCGGCTTCAGCTTCAAAGCTCAGCACCGAATTCACACCTTCGAGCCATCTCAAAAGGCTCATGGCCTCACCCGTTGTGAGCGTGCCTTCGTCCATTTTGCGGTTGGTTGTGCGGATCATGTCAAAAATCACGGCTAATGCGGCCGAGATGTTCAGGTCGTCATCCAACGCTTCG
>JBIIUB010000021.1:0-33355 GCA_044340205.1 Terrimicrobiaceae bacterium | reverse complement strand
GACCTCGTAACTTTTCACATGCCCGAAGGCTGAACTGAGGACGCGGTCAAAATCCAAAGCGAAATTCGAGACCCCGCTCGATGCGAGCACATCGACACCAGTTCCCTTGCGCACGGCCTCCCGGAGCGCATCGGCGAGCGCCTGCTCGCGGGCTGTTTTCTGATCACCCGCCGCTCGGCCCTCGGCCTCAACTTGCACGGCTTGGGTTTGACCAATGAGAGCCATCGCACAAAGGGAGAGAAGAAGTTTTTTCATGGCTGCTTGGGTAGGATTAGCTTCATCTCTTGCAGGCTTTGGTTCGGTTCACAGCTTCGATTATCAGCGTTCATCGAGGAGTCCCAAGAGGCTCTCCAAGTCCTGAACACGCTGCTTGGTGAGTTCCATCACCGCACTGGCACTGCATGGAATCCACATCGTGCCATCCATTTTTGCGTAGGTGGCTTCGTAGGATTTGATCTGGAGGTCACGATACGCGATCCATGCGCGCTGGGCTTTTTGCAACTCGGAGAACTCGTCCGCCGGCATCTTCTTTTTCAGTTTGGACCAAGCCGTGTTGAGTCTTGCCTCCCACTTCTCATGGGCCTCCGCGATCGCCTCACACATTCCCGCAGTCGATCCATTGCGGTCCATCGCAGCATCCATAGCGATGTCGATCGGATCTTTCACTTCACTACCCTCGCCTTTCGGGAGAACGAAAAAAGCAGCAACAATAAAGAGGAGGATCTTCATGGAATGGGATCAATTGCGTATCGTCACAATGAATGCCTTGGTCTTGAGCTTTTCATAGTCAAAAACAAACCACCCTTCGCAGCCGCACATTTTGCACCAACTTTCCGCCGGACTGCGAAAGAAGACCCAATAGTCTTTTGTCGTGAGCCCCTCGACTTGCTTTCCATAGCGTCGGCGCAGGGCGGATTCCAAGCACGGGCAGGCTTCGAGTTGGAATTCCAGATTGAGGATGTTTTTGATCATGCCGTTGTAGCTCGTTCTTTTATCGACTTGGAAGGTGCGCTGCCGCTCCTTCAGCCGCCCCACAAGTTCGGCCAGGCGCAGAACGCGGGTGAGCTCGGTTTTTGTGAACGCACGAACGATCTTCGTATCCGTGCTGCGAAAGGTTTTTGGAACTTTGAGTTTCATAAAAGCTGCTGCTCAGGATTGGACATCTGATTGGAAGAGCCGTATCAAGCGATCCTGTCCCATGGCAGCCGAGATCCGATCCACGGCTTGTTGTCCGAATTCTTCGCCCAGCAAACCATCTCGGGATTGCAGGAGTTTGTAAATTCTTGCGGCTTTTTTTCGCCTCGTGTCCAGTGCTTTGAAATCCGCATTCCGCTGAATGGCTGATAGCAAAATGCTCTCTAGGGATATCAAAGCTCGCTCAGGAGAGCGGTTTCGATGCCCCTTATGCTGAACGATTTTCATTTGGCGCGCATTGTATCTGTCCAACCGGATTTCGAGGGTGGAAAGGGAATTGTCTTCGGAATCCCGCAAGGAAATGATGTGGGATTCCCCCAAGAAGCAAGGGGTGGAATAGCCTCCAACGCAGTGCTGCATGCGCCGCCCTTCTTCAGCAAGCGCATGCGGGGTTCCAAGCGATACTGCTTGGACGGTTGGACTCAATGGCACTCGCTCCGGAAGGAGCAGGGGCCATTTATTTAAATTCTCATCGCGCCGCTCTGCTATGCCCGCATAATCCCACATCATACGATGCCAGCGCGCACTCCACTCGACTAACCGGAACATGCCAAAAGTTTGGGGCGCCTTGAGCCAGCGTTCGGTGGAGTTCCTCTGAACTTCCTGTGCGGAGAACTTTTTTCCCCGGGACCGTCGTCTTGCCAGAAAATCCCCCGCATTCCCGATGGCATCCAAAAAATCAAATGTGTCCCGGATGGCGTCGGTGCCACCCTCGATGGCCGCAAATTTTTGGTAGGCACTGGTCCACCCCATACGACTTGATTCGAGCAACCAGCGCTGCTTCACGGATCGGTGGAGATCGTGCCTGCCATAACTGACATGGAAATCGAACCTGTCATTTAAGTTATTCATCCCAATATAAATCGAATGAAAAGCATTCCACTCCTCATCGTTGCACGGCACCTTTTCGGGAGCCAATGGATCCAGCACGGCAAGTAGTCCTTCCAGATTTCCGCGCCATGGCGCAGGACTGGCCTGAGTTGTTGCTAATCGGCGTAGAATGGAAACTTTTCCCGGATGAAACTCCAGATAGGCATCCCATACGCTCTCGCCAGCATCGATCCGACGACGGACGCGATCCGAGACCTTGTTAAAATTTACAAATTCCCACTTCAGCATTGGTAGAACCGTGAGGGCTTGAATTCGAGCTTTGACACGGAACGGGTTGGTGGAGTGAATGTAATTATAAAACTCAACATTCGAGGCGCTAATATTCAGGATGTTCTGATTTAAAAGAGCCATCGCCTCGCTAGAGCATAGGGCAAAAAGATCTCCGGCATCGCGCATTCGCTCGCGTTCCACCATACCTTCAAGCTCTATAGGAAAAAGTTGATCCATCTCCACTTGATCACGCCACTCGGCTGTATCAAAATCGCGGAGTTGGCGGGCGAGCATCTCAGGAGTCCGGTCCCGAAAAATCAGGAGAAACCCTTGTGGACTCAAGATGAGAATCTCCCCTCCCGATTCGGCGAGCACCCGGATTTCAGCGAGTGCTTTTCTTTTGCTCGGAGGAACTGATTGTTCTGTAAAACTCATGGAACGAAAGTAGTCGTTAGAAATACAGTTAAAATTTTGTCAATCGTCTTAATAATAATTTGTTTGTAATAAAATAATGATTTAATTTTATTCGCATTTTAAGATCATCGGCATTCACATGGATGTTGTTGCTCATGACAGATCGGGGATCTTTACTATGCTCCAGGAGAAACAAATGCCCCACCTCATGCGCCACCACAGCCTCCCACTGCTTCGTATTCAATGTCCGGGTTCGATTCAAACGGATGATTTTTGTAGCCCATAAACTCTCCTAATGCCGCAGGGTTAATCATTTCATGTTGATCCACATCATATATTTTTAACACAGACAAACCCTCACGATCGGTCTTTTGAAACTTGATATGCCCCAACTCCCGCCACCGGTTCAACCCACGCTGAATGACCTCTGGATACAAACCATCGTATTTATAATAAACAACCAAATCCTTTTTAGACTCATTCAACGCGTAAAAAAATCCAGCCAAAACAATAAAAATTCCTATAAAGTATTTCATGCTTTAGTTATCTGATAAAGATGCAGTAAAGAATACTAATATCATTTAAAATGTCAACATATTTTATTTTATTTCGACATTTAATAACGGGACATTTCGACCATTAACTCCAAGATTTTTACCGTTCAACCCATCAAAACGACCATTCGTTCATTTCGTAAAACGCCCTATCCGATACCCAGGAGACATACGCGACTCGGGACTCGGGACTCGGGACTCGCAACCGCTACAGGCACAACCGAAAACCGCTCAATTCGCGCCTTCTACTTCACCGCTTGGCACAGGCCATTTATCCCCTTGTATTGGTGATAAAAAACGAGGCTATTGCTTTTCCAATTCCATGGATAGATTCAAGATCGTTCTCTGTGACCTCTTTTAATTTTTTTCTAAGCCTTGTCACTTCCCTCAAGCACTTGAGCGTTCGTTTATTCGAGGGCAACCCATATTCAACCAGAAATAAATAGAGATAATCCCTTCCATGATTTGATTTTATAGATGCGATTAGCTCTATCCAATCAAAAGGTCTTATATTCTTTTTATTTGGAGTGATTTCATACTTTAAATCATCATTTAAAAACAAATCGAGTTTCCTTGAAATTTCGCTGGATTTTTTCCCTATCCGCCCAGATGTAAAAATGCAAAAGAGCAAAAACTCCTGCAACTCTCTCTCCGTCCTATCAAATTTCTGGATTTTTTGGACCATCTCAAAAGATATCTTTGCAGGAGCATTCTGGTTTAGAGAAGATTGAGGAGTTTTATCACAAATTTCGGGCGATCCGAAAGCCGGTTGCATCCATTTGAGACCAGGGTTCACTTGATTCACGACTGGAAACTTTGCATTGTTCGGCACTGCTGTGGAAGCAGCCTCCACGGATACGGCGGTTGGCCCCCTCCAAATCCCAACACCACTCGGACACATTCCCGCTCATATCATAAAGTCCGATTTCATTAGCCTCTTTCTCGCCGACCGGATGCACTTCATAGCCCATGGGATTAGCAAAAGATGGCTTACCGGAATTTTCAACAAACCATCCTACGGCGTTGAGATTATTGCTTCCAGCAAAGGTATAACCTTGCGACTTGCGGCCGCCGCGTGCGGCCCATTCCCACTCTGCCTCCGTAGGTAGGCGGTAGCCATTGGCTCTTGGGATAATAACTACGTTTTCCGAGTCTTGGGGATCATCATCATCGTTAAATGCTCCGGTAAAATAGAACTCATTTTCCCCCTTTACTCCATAAACTGGCTCAAGCCCCTCCATCACGCTCTTAGCATTACACCATATCACGCAGTCAAACCAACTTACGCATGTGTTCGGATGCCGAGAGCTGTCGGCACTACCATCTTGCATATAAAAACCATTTTGGTCTGCCCATGTCGAAACAATTTTCCATTCTTCCATGGTTATGCAAAACCTGCCAATCTGAAAGTCACTGATTTTTGCACCAGCCAGTTGAGATTGTTTAGACAAAGTGCCACCTAAAACTGGAACCAAAGGGCTATTCGGAGAAATTGCCTCCAACGCCGAAATGTAAATTTGATCGACAGACGAACAAGAATCGTTTGTCAAATCCAATAATTTACTTAAAATATGTTCATCCGCATTTAATTCACGAATATCTCCCAAAGATACGAGTTTTGCCAGTGATCGAGACGCTTGGAGATAGTTTTGGAGATGCATGCCGAATTAAATGAATTTAAGATTCATCAGATTTTCCATCAAACTCATTCTTAAATAATTCAACTAAATATTCTCTTGTAGGCATTAATATAATTCTGTAATTAGATGAATGGGGTTTTTGATCCCACTCTAATACTTCTATTTGATATAATAGAGATACAAGGGAAGACGCGTCTGGGGCGTTAAATGTATTTCCAGTCACTTTAAAAAGTGCTGTTCCGATTCCATTTTTGCCAGTTCCTTTTCGGACTTTGGCTGCATCATTATCAAGCGGAAAGAATTCGACTGTGCCCCAATGCGGAATGAGCCAGAGTAAAGCAGCTATTATGTCATCAATTTTTATGTAAGCAGGTTGCCCTTGCTTTCTGCTAATGCGCAAAGTGGAACTGTTGTCAGAAAGCTCTGCATGAAATTTGCTGTTTTTACATAGCGTTTGGTATTGGTATTGCGAATCTTTAGATTTCACCAGATTCTTTTTCGGCGATTGTTTTTTTGCCGTGTTTCCAGCAGGTAGATCGTAACCAATCATAAACAGGCTAGCTTCAATAAACCGATGCTTAGGAATCGCGATTTTGCCACATCGCAGGTCGGTTTCCTTGATACACTCTACCTCGTTAATTACTGCATCGATAATCCAGCTTGCTCTAAGCATGTAGACTTTCTGCAAATCAGGTCGGCTACTAAAGGATGGGAAACTCACACCATTATATGAGCCGGGGTCTCGGTTCAAAGGGTTGACTGCAGTTGCAGAATTTCGTGGTGGCGCATATGGGAAAAGAAGTTCTTCGGGAATAGTATCCCACTTGTGCGCGATTGCGCATTGTTTGACCAGATACCCGAGGGCTGCGCCAACGCGACTATCATACATGACCATACCGTTAGAAAGCAATGAATAGACTTTTGAGAATCCAGCATTCATGTTCCAGACTTTTCCAAGTATGCTATCGTCGCCACCGAGCCAAAGCTCTGATTTTGTGGCTGTATAATTGCTTGGAAGATCAACTGCGTGTGCCGTAACACGATTTTTATTTCCATTTAGGACTCCTCCCCATCTGAAAACATCGATGCTACTGTCTTTCAATTTTGCGGCATTTCCCTTCTTAAGTGCAGAGAGCAGTGCGCTTTGGTAACCTTGTAAGGCTACAACGCTACAGCACAGCTGATTAGTAAATCCTCGCCAAGGCCAGCGATAATTCAGAGCGGCATCTTTAATGTTTTTGCAACTCCACACCTCTCCAGTTTGGCGAACTAAGTAACTATGTTCAAAATTTCCACAGAATTTGTCTGCAAAAAATTTAATGAATTCTTGGACTTTAGGTTTTGTGGTGTAGGTGGTTTTGTTCATTTTGGGTTTTATGTTTAATTTTTTGCTACCAAAACAAGCTCATAAACTGCAGGCCAAGCGGAAGCCAATGTCGTGGGAGCGGTCGTCTGGGGCGTTGATGACCCGGTAGCCGATAGCACAGCACGCGGCATAGCTGGCCCAGCTCCCACCGCGATCGCGGCGGTAGGAGGATTCTGGCACATCCCCACACCATTCCCAGACATTACCGCTCAGGTCATGTAGACCAAGCTCGTTGACAGCCTGCTGTCCTACCGCATGTGCCGCTCCGGCAGAATTATCGACATACCACCCTACATCGTTAAGATTGTTGCTGCCCGCGAAAGTATAGCCTTGCGAATTGCGGCCACCTCGAGCGGCCCACTCCCATTCAGCTTCCGTAGGCAAGCGGTAGCCAGACTTGTCATACCAAATCAAAATGTCCAATTCATCGCTTCCTAATTCGCCTTTGCAATAATAACCATCATGGCCTTTGACTGAATAGACCGGGTCGAGACCCTCCATCTCACTCTTCGCATTGCACCACTTCACGCAATCATACCAACAGACCTCTGTGACCGGATGCTTCGGCCCGCCTGCCGTTCCCGCCGCTATATCAAAGCCATTTTCCACGGCCCAATTTCGCACGCCCTGCCACTCCTCATATGTGACTGGATACATACCTATCTGGAAGTCAGCGACTTTCTCGCCAGCGAGCTCAGAAGTTTTGGGCAATTTACCACCTTGAACTGAAACCAGTGGGTTGCTTAGTGCAATTAGTGCAAGTGCGGCGATGTAGATTTGATCGTTTGTGCAATCCGAGTCACTTGTGATATCCAATAGACTACTTACAATATGCCCATTGGCGGTTGACTCACGAATATCTCCCAAAGAGTTGAGCTTTGCTAGTGATCTAGATGTTTGCAGATAGTTTTGCAGAATCATTGTAATTTTAGACCTACCTCGGCCTTTGGTTAATCATGCGCTGATATTCTTGCTGTGTTCGTTCCAAGTTTTGCTTGAGGATAAAGAGCGTTTTTGCCGTCTGCTCCATCTCTGTGGAGTTTAGCCCTAAACTCTTGCTCATTATTTCCACATTGGAGACATAGCTTTCAAACTGAGGATCGCGCCATGTTTGGCGGAGATTTTGACTGTAGGTGTGCATGGAATTCCGGATGGTGGCAAGCTGCTGACTCCATTGGCGGAGACGCATGATCATGCCTTCCAGATCTTGAGGTGAAATATCGAATTTCATGGTGATTATAGGGTTATGGTGTCGTAAGTTTGGAATGGCGTCGTTTCGCCGGTGGTTTCATCGGAAAGAATGCCCGTAAACTCGCCAATGTCCTTTGTTGGCGCTTCGTAGCCGAGTGCTTCATCCGATCTAAAGGCGATGCGGTTCGCAAAGTGCTGCATGTTCAGGCGGTCAAGCTGGCAGATCACCTTTGCCGTTCTGGCGAGGCGCGATGTGATGAGCACCGTGTGGATTCCCACTCTCGGGCCTTGCTCAAGAAGGGTATTAACTTTCAATGCCGCCGGGGAGGCATCCATGCCGTTTCCGATTGGAAAGGCTTTGTTAAGTTGTGGCTCAATGAGGAAGAAGACCTTGGTCGCAAAAGATTCGCTCTGCTCGTCCAGTTTACGATTCTCAAGCTCCATCGTGAGTTCATCCAAGGCAGTGTTGACTTGCACTGGAGTGGCGAGGAATTGCACCCCTTTGTCCACGAAATCCGCCCAACGCTCTTTGGCCAATGGCAAGGAATCGGCCACGAGAATTTGAGGATTGAGAGGGCTTTGCAGAAATTGAACGACCAAGTTGTTTGAAAGCGTATTGAGAATTTCCATTCCTTGCCCGAAAGCGAGCAGGTTGGCGCCATCCTGCTGCTCAAAAGTCACTGCCACAGGATCCGCCGAGATTTTCAGCGGCTCGCCGATGAAGGCTTGAAGCTTGTCAGTTGAAATGGCCGGGATGCGCCCGGCAGGATTCACCGGCATCTCGCCATGGAAAATCCGCGCCTCTTCCACAACGGCGCGACCAAAGCGCTGCGTTTCCCTTTCCCGAAGAGCGCGGCAACGGTTGGGAATTTCCGAGACATCGACGAATGCCACTTGGAACTCGACATTGCCCTCGGGCCGTCCCTCGGCATCGTTGTAGAGGGCTTGGCCAGGACGCTGGGAGCCGAATCCCGCAGGCACGGTATTGCCGTATCCAAGGAATTTAACTGTTTCCTGCTCGCTCAAGCGAAGGCAAATGCGGAGTCCCAGTGAAGTGAGCGTGGAGGCTTCCACCTGGACATTCGCCAAACTCTGCGTGGAGAGGATCAGGTTGATTCCAAATCCACGCCCCGTGCGGACGATATCGTCCAAGAGCATGGAAACCTGCGAACCAACGCTCTGGTCTGCAAGGAGGCGCTGAAACTCATCCATGAAAACCAAGATGCGCGGAAGTTTCTGGCCGCTCTTGTTCATGTAGTCGGACAAGTTGGGCACCCCAGCTTTTTTGAAAAGTGTGGCGCGGCGCATCCGCTCAGCCACAAGCCACTCGAAAACACTGTGGCCAAAGTGGAGTTCGCTGGCTATCGAAAGCACCCGCATGTGGGGAAGCTCCTCGTAGCAGGCAAACTCGGTGCCATCCTTGAAATCCATGAGGATCATTTGCAAATCCTCAGGAGAGTAGAGCTCCGCCGCATTGAGAATGATGTTGTGTAGCAGGATGGTTTTTCCCGTGCCAGTGGCTCCTCCCACCAAAGCGTGGTGGACGACAGAGTCATTACCGAGTCGGAAATGCATTTCTTCCTTGCCGGCTTTTCCAATGGGAATGGCAACACCACCAGCAGCGCTTGAGGCCCAGGAATCGGACTCGTTCACCGAGATCGTTACCTTTTTGTGCTTGGGCTTGCTCTTGAGAGCGGCGTTCAGGAAATCGACGATTTCAGCCGCATTATCCGGCAACGACTCCGGCACGATAGCCAGTTCAGAATATTCCCCGTTCGCACTGGTGTCCAAGTCTGCATCGATGACTTCGGCTTTCTCGCCATCGGTAAAAATGCGCGGTTTAGTTTCAAACTCAGTTTCAGAACTCAGGAAGAAATAAATACCGGCACGAGCAGCGCACTCACCGTGAAGCAGCCTTTGCACGGCTTCGACATGTTCCTCATCAAGTCCTTTTGGAAAGCCAGAGATGCAGATAAAGTGGTATGGCTCGGCTTCATCTGGATTCGCTGCATTGTAATCGCAGAGCCACTCGTATCGACTCAAGCAAGTGCGCGTGAGTGCGGCTACGCGCTCCTCCATTTCCTTGAGAAACTTGGTGAGGGCCTCAGGGGTAGCTGGAGCGATCGGCGCAAGATTTTGATCCAATGAACCCAATGCTGAAAAAGCGCGGCCACGAGTGAGAAAATCAATCAAATGCAATTTCGCTGCTCCAGGCGGCAAGCTACACATGAGACGAAGGGTGATGGCTTGGAGCAAGTCCTCAGACTTTGAGCCCGATCCCTCTGGTGAATTAAGAAACAAACCCTTACGCTTTGAAATCGCTAGGAAAGCCGGTAATGTCGCCACCCCCTCGCTATCTCCCATTTTTTCGTTGAATAACTCGCCGATACGAATCTTTGCAGGCATCGAAGGCTTGGAGCATGGATTCTCACCGAGCGTCTCTGGTGTTAAATCAGCCCACGGAAGGGTTGCTGCAACTTGCTCGGAATCGTAAGCTTCATCAAAGGCTTGTTGCGCGAGATCCTGAATCTCGCTTTCTAGTTGAAACTTACGCTCTTCGATGCGCTCATAGATAACATCCAAATCGGATTGTGGCTCGTCCTCTACAGTTTCTTCGTCCTCGTCCGGTTCTTCATTCGATTCCTCTGTATCAGAATCTTCTTCATCAAATTCTTCGACATCTTCATCTGATTCCTCGTCGACACTTTCCAAAGATGCAAACGCCGTGAGAAGACGCTTGCGTTCGCCGAATTTATCAATCCCCAGCTCACGGAGGTCATCATCCGAAAGCTCTCCAAGAATGGAGTCGGTGACTCCTTGATCCACAAAGATCGGCAGGAGGTGCTCAAGTTGCTCTTTTTTCAGTATTGATTTAAGTTTTGCGTCCATCTTTTATTAAAAAATTTTTGTTTATAGAGAGTTAGCTACGCTTTTTGGTGAAGACCAACAAGAGAGGAATGCCAACCCAAAAGAGCCAAAATTTGAGTGCCGGCGCTATAGGCATTCCCAATGTAATGATTATAAGTAAAATGGATAAAATCGCGCGCTTCCAAGATACGAAGAAAAGCGGAAGGGGTCCCATAACAAAAATGCCGATGACCAACCAGATTCGGTTCAGTGGCTTACCTGCAGCAGGCGTGGCAGATTCGCTGCTGGTTTGGACTACGGGAACTTCAGATTTTTTAAGAGATTTTTCGCCAGTAGGTTGTGGCTTTGTTTTCTTTTCTTCCGTTGACTTAGTCGCAACTGGCTTAGTGGCATCAGATTTAACAATATCGAGAGATTTTTCCTTTGAAGTGTCATCGACATTATTTCCCGAACCAGATTGTTTCCTGCCGCCTCCTTCATTGGCATCACGAATTGCCGTGAGCGCTGCGAGCAATCTCTTGCGCTCACCAAGTTTATCCACCCCGAGGCTCCTCAGATCACTTTCCGAAAGATCGGGAAGCATTGAATCAACGATGCCTTGCTCGACAAGTTTGGGAATCAAGTGATCCAAGCCCTCGGCTTGGAGAATGGATTGAAGTTTATCTGTCATAATCGAGGAATTTTTTCTGTTTTTTTAAGTTTAAACCTGTCTTGCCGATGTAATGATATTCAAAATACCAATCAAATAATGCGTTTCTGACTTCCGTAATGTGTGCAAATAACGACTTTTCCATCGCGGCGAGTTACCTGGATTTCATCTCCGACTATGAGCGCGCTCACCGCCTCGGAAGGGCCGGATCCCACGCGGAAAGAACTTAATCCCGACCCTGCGGAGTTGAAGGTCTTGACATTGCCTGACTCGACTTTGACTACGGATGGTTGTGCCATATGAGTATATTTGGGTTTGTATTTATTGCTATGAGGAAAACGATGCGCGCCGATCTACTCGCGGAAGTGTAAATAGCTCATTATTTGTGCTCTTCTCTGTGTCCGTGGTTAATACTGCTTAGTTTGGGATAATGCGAGAGGGGGCAGCTTTTCGATACACGGGGAAAGGCAAATATCCAATTTGGCAAAGCAGGGAAAGAAAAAAAATGCCTTTGTGTCAAATTTGTCACAGAGAGCGGTGTAATATTAGAAAGAATTAACATAATTTTCTAAACGGTATTATTTTGATAATTAGTAATTAGAGCATGATCATGTGAGCAGGAAGGCGAATGTTTGCTTGATGACTGAAAGAGATACCTCTTTACAAATGAGCCACTTTGCCCAGGAAATGGGGCAGAAGATGAAATTCACGATCGACCAGAAGAGGCTCCCGTGAATGGTGTATCCAATCATGGCCGTGGCCGTGCAGAGAATGATGTAAAGAAATCTCATCATTTTGGGGTGGAGCAAGATTGGGATGTTGGATTTTGAATGAATCCGCTCGACGCTGGTCACTCGACTCTCGACGCTTTGCGGAGTTTATTCATCGCGCTCTTTGTCACTCACAGGCGCGGGGGCTTCGCCAACGAGTGTTTGTTTTTCAAAACTCGTTGTTCGCTGCGCAACCGGACGAGGAGCCGTGGATGCGCATGAACAAAGGAGAAGAGCTGCGAGGAGAAGGCTGGTTGATTTCATATTGGATTTTGAATGGCGCTCGACGCTGGCCTCCCGACTCGGGCCATATTGATGGGTTTCAGCGTTTGACGGGTTGAGGTTCCAAGAGGTGGCGGATGATTGTTTCGGTTTCAAAGAAGACATCGGCGTTGCGGCGGGGCTTGGTTGAGGATTCAACGGCGGTTTGCGTGGTGGCTGGAGCGTCGCCGACTGCTATGGGTGCGGCTTGAGCTGCTTGTGGGGCCTCGGCGGGAGCGGATTCGACGGGGTGCATGGTGCCTCGACCGGTTTCGGTGAAGGTGCGATCCTGCGGAGCGTCTTCGATGCGGGTGGTGCGGGTGCGGCCTTTTTTGCTGTGGCTGATGGCGCGGACGATTTCGGATTGGGTGACCTGCATGTCGACTTCGCATGTCCCGTCATCCAAATAGCGGATGGCGACCGCCTCGGCGCCTTTGATGACTTGGGAGAGATTGGCGATGATCTCGTCGCTCTCAAGGCATGCGTCACGCACGGTGGTGGTGGCGTCGATGCGGATATCGAGGAGGCGCTGGGCCAAGCGGCGGTAGGCGTCGAGCTCAGCAGCGCGCTTGGCCATGACTTTCTGATGCCCCTCGGAGCCGGGAAGGGCGGCATTTCCCATGACCTCGATAACCTTTCCCTTAGTGGACAACTCGGTAGATTCGTCGGACGAGACGGTCTCGGCCCTGCCGTCGGCGAAGAGTTTTTCCTTAGTCTTGCGGCGGAGGGTTTCGATGA
This sequence comes from Terrimicrobiaceae bacterium, assembly GCA_044340205.1. Taxonomy (GTDB): domain Bacteria; phylum Verrucomicrobiota; class Verrucomicrobiia; order Chthoniobacterales; family Terrimicrobiaceae; genus UBA967. The sequence goes on along the minus strand of JBIIUB010000021.1, from coordinate 20,609 downwards.
CCTGCTCCATCTTCACGGCCTTGACGACCTCCACGCGGCCGTCAGCAAAATACTCGGGCTGCCCGACAGTGAGGGAGCCGACGAGCGAGGCCTGAACTGCGCTGGCGATCTTGTCATCGCTCATGGCGAGGTCGGCGACGGTGGTATCGGCATCGACTTGGACTCCGTAGATGCGCTCGGCAAGTAGGCGGTCGGCGTCGACTTCCGCAGCGCGTGTGGCCTTGAGACGCTCGCGCGGACCGGCCTTCACCCAAATCTCAGGGAGTTTGGGTGCGGACTCTTCGGTGGGACGGACAGCTGCATGCACTGAAGCCGGCGAAAGTAGGCTGGATGACGCTGCGAGTGATGTAACAAGGAGGAAGCGCGGGATGGTTTTCATAACAGCGAGGAAAATATGAAAGCGCTTCATGCGCGTAAACAGGCAATTCAACGAGCGGTTGAATGGGCAGGTCGAACGGTCGAAAAGTGGGGGTGAGCGGTTTTGTTTTTTGAATTTTAGATGATGAATTTTGAATGCTAGGTGGAATTTTGCGCGGCTGCGGCGTGACGATGTGGAGACGCTGTGCGACTACGGCGTGATCAACGCTGAAAGGGTGAAACGCTGACCAAAATCTAAAGTCTGGGAGCCTGAAAGGCGGCCGGGCTGCCACCCGAGATACTCCCATCGCTTTTCAGCGGGAGCCGAGTTCGGGTGTGAGCCAGATTTCTTTGAGCACCTGGACGCGGTTGCTCCAGAGGTTTCTTCCGCCTTGGCGCAGGGAGACTTCGCGGACGCCTTCCTCCACATCGGTGGTGATCGGTGTGTTGCCGACGAAGTTGCCGTCGATGAAGAGGTCGAGGCCTTGGAGTTCTTGTCCACCGGAGGTTGGTTTGATGAGGACTTTGTGGCGTGGCACCTCTTCGTTTCTGGAGGCAGAGAGGTTGCCGAAGGGGATTTTAGACAAAGCGGATTTCATCTCGGCGGCGCAGGCGTCCAAGGCACGGCGGTTGTCTGCGCGTTTCACAAACTGTCTCTGTGCGACGATGCGTCCGCTTTCGACTTCGAGGGCCTTGACTGTGATTCCCGCATCGCTGCGACTGCGGACAATGTTTTCTGTCATGCCGTAGGCTGAAACGCTCTCGCGGGTCTGCGTGATGCGGTTTTTTGTGATGCTGACGACGAGCAAAAGATCCGCTCCGGCGAGGCGGCCGAGACGGGCGCGGTCATTGACGATGTTGTTGTAGGCGAGGCCCTGTTCGGAGAGGATTTTTTCCAGATGGCGGCGACTCACGAGCGAGACGCCATCGGTCTCCATGACTCCCGCCTCGGCGAGGGACTCCACCATCTCAAGCCCGCCAGAGTCGGTCTCGCCGCTCAAATCCTCGGCAATCACTGCCAGTGCGGGATCGCGGGCTTCAACGCTGTGAGTCGTGAGGCAGCCAAGCGCAAATGCGATGAGAGTGCGTAAAAAAACTGACCTGAAAAAGTTACCCCTGTTTTCCACTCTGTGTCCTCTGTGTTCTTTGACTCGTTCGTTCCCACTCTCTCGCCCTTTGGGCCAACCTTCGGTTGCTCTTTCTTGCCCCTCCCCCGGTGCTCGATTGTGGTTAATTTCTGATCACATCTGCTGCTGGAAGCGGGCGGCATTCGCCCATACGGCCTGGTTTTCCCGCAAGGCGGTGGCGTATTTTCCATTTGGCGACATGGCGATGAGTTCTTTCAAGACGCCTTCGGCATCGGCGTAGCGACCGGTTCCCTGATAGATGACCGCCAAGATGTATCTGGCTTCGGGGTCGGCGGGCATCTCCTGAACACCGCGCTCGGCGGATGCGGTCGCTTCGCGCCAGAGTCCGGCATTTGCAAGGCGGACCGCCTCCTTGGCTGCGGGACTCTTCGTTCCTCCAATGACGCGCCGGATTTTCAACACACTCGGATGCAGGCTCGAAAAAATCTGCTCTGCTGCCTTGTTCCGCATTTTTTGAATCATCGGATACGGATCGGGTGCGGCGGGGTAGCCATCCGACGAGAATGCCGACTGCGAGTCGCTCAACTCGATGCGGCGACCACCAGCGATCTGCGAGGAGGAGGTCAGGACAGCGCGGTAATTGGCGATGTAGTTGGCGGTCGTTTTCGTGTTGTAGGAAGTGAAGGTGTTCCCGTTGTAGGTGTAGGAACTCGAATCGCTGGTCGAGCCAGACAGACCCTCGGCTTGGAGATAGATGAATGCATCCACACCTTTGATCCGGCCGCCGCCGCGATTTTCGACGAAGCTCATGCGTTGAAATTTGCGCTCATCAATGGTCTGGCCGAGATTCGCACGGTCCACGAGCTGATAGTAACCTTGATTCGCAAAAAGCTGGAACAACGAGTGCGCCATCTCGCCAGCATCGGAACCGGCTTCTGGCACGATCGAAACCCGTGCGCCACGGCCCAAGCTCAACTCGGCGGGTTGCGGTGCGTCCACGGTGATTGTGGTGCACGAAGTGAGGAATGCCGAGCCTGCAAGGCAGATCAACGAAAGGAGGGGTTTTTTCATAAAGTCAAAAACAGGCGTAGAAACTACAGCGAACTCGACCCCATATACGAGCCGCTTTTTGCGTTGTAGCGGTTCAAGCTGCGCTCGGTGGTGACGGCGATGACTCCGCCGCTGACTTGGACGGCTGCGGGCTTGCCGCTGACGGAGATGGAGCCTTGGAAGGAACCGGTCTGCGCGTTGTAGCGGTTCACGGTTCCATTTGCCAAAAGCACGGCAATCGTTTCGCCATCGCAGCCGACGGAAATCGCGTTGCTCACGGAGATCGAGCCTTTGAACGAACCCGTCTTGGCATCGCGGCGTTCGACGGAGGAGGAGTTTTTCAGGACGGCAATGACGCCGTCGGCGTGGAGTGACATGGTGGTGAGCAGGAGGGTTGCGACGAGTGTTTTTTTCATGAACTCGGGATGGGGGTTACCAGCGGTTCGGATAGCTCACGCGCTGGCGATTGCCGCAGTTGCCGTAGGATTCGCGGTAAATCACAGGCTGTTGGCTATTATAGATCACGGTCGGTTGCGAGTAGTAAACCGGTGCGGGGCGCACTTGCTGGTAGGGCTGCATGTAAACCGTCTGCGGCTGATAATAGGTCACCGGCCGCGAGTAATAAACGGGAGCGGGAGCCGCATAGACGGGAGCAGAGTAAACTGGCGCGCATTGGCGTTTGTTATTGTTGTAGTAGAAGCCAGAACCATCCCCGAGCGTGAATCCCCAGGAACCAGCTTGCGCGAGGGTTCCCAAGGCGAGAGTGATGGCGGATACGAGGAGAGTTGTTTTTTTCATAGAGTTTGCAGGTTTGAAAACATGCTAAGGGGGATTTTTTTCAGGTCAAATCTCAGACCCTGTTAATCAACATTTTGCAAAGAAAAAACAGCCGCTCACGATGGAATAATCGCCGTTCAACCGTGCGAAACGACCGTTCGTTGAAAGAATGGTTTTTTGCGTTTTCGATCGCTCACCAAGGGTTCGGAATGATGACGCGCTGGGGATTTCCATAGGGATCGTAAGTTTCGACGACCTGCGGGTAGCCGCCATTGTAAGCTGGCTGCTGGTAGCCTTGATACATCGGCGCGATCCCGTGGCCCGGCGCCCCATTGTCGATAAGTTCGTAGGAATCATACTCACCATCAGGTGGACCAACACGCCGATCGCCCTGCCCCGGGCCGGGACGAAATGTGCCAGCATCCTGAAAGCGCACAAACTCGCGACGGGGAGAGCACGAAACAACCACAAAGGCGGCTATCATTAGCAAGAAGAGCTTCATTCTACTTCAAAGCTGCGGGGCGGACGGTTTTCAAAACAGATGCGTTCATACGAGAACGCTTGATGCGCGTAAACAGGAAATTGGGTCGACTGCTGCGGTGAGTTGCCGGGCGATGCTAAACGAAGAGGATTTGCAAAAGGGAGGTCGGGAGGTTAACCAATCCAGCGTGTCGGCCATTTCCCCACTGAGGCAAGCAGGCAAATTCATTTTGGCCAACGCAACTGTCGCGGCGGCGGTTTATTTGACGGCCATGGGATCGGCAAAGCTTTTTGGAAACGCCGACGCGGTGTTTTCTCCGATTTGGCCAGCGGGCGGTGTGGCGCTGGCGTGCGCTCTGCTGCTTGGTCCGCAGGTGTTGCCGGGAATTTTTCTGCCGCTTTTTTTCAGTAGCCTTGGAGCGGGGAATCCGTGGATCTTCACGATTCTGGCTCCTGCGGGAATGACAGCCGCCGTGTGGGCAGGCGCGGCGTTGCTGGTAAGGTCGCGGTTTGATATCCAGCTCTCATCGACCCGAGATGTGCTCCTGCTTGCGGGGCTCGGCGCGGCCATTCCCATGGGCGTGGCAGGTTTTTGGAGCGCAGGCTGTCTTGTGATTTCCGGTATGATGCCACCTGTGGGGCTGTGGTCTGTGGCGAGCATCTACTGGGCGACAAACACAGCGGGAACGGTCGTCGTAGCACCTGTGGTTTTGCTGATGGCAAGCGGGCGGTTTTGGCCAAAGGCGACCCGGTTTCATGATGCGGCGGCGAGCCTCGTCCAACTTGGCTGCGTCTTTCTCGGGGCGTGGTTGGCTTTTCAGGGAAAGCCCTCCGCAACGGCTTCCATGCAGGCGCTGGCGTATTTGCCATTTCCTTTTTTAGTCTGGGTCGCGCTGAGTCGGGGGCTGCCTGTGGCCGCACTCTCAGTGCTTCTCGTCGTCTTCACGGCAGCGGCCTTCACAAGTCGTGGCTGCGGGCCGTTTGTGTCGAACTCCATGGTTGGCACGATCTGGCAGATCGAGGCATTCATAGCGATTGTCGCCACCACAGGCCTCCTCATCGCGGCAGGCGCGGAGTCCCAGCGAAGAGAGAAAGCGCTGCAGGCTTTGGCGGCTCAGAAGACTGCGGAATTGGAGCGGCTCAAAGCCCAAGTGAATCCGCATTTTCTCTTCAATTGCCTCAACGCGATCCATGGCCTGATCTGCTCGGACAGGGATGCGGCGCAGGAAGGCGTGACCTCGCTTGCACAGCTCCTTAGGAAAACATTGGACCTATCCAAGGAAACGCTGATTCCGTTTTCCGAGGAACTGGACATCGTTCGCGAGACTCTGCGCTTGGAGAAAATGCGCTACGAGGAAGGCCTTGAATGGAGCGTCAGCGCGGATGCCGATACCGATGGATTTTTATTGCCGCCGATGCTGCTGCAACCACTCGTGGAAAACGCAGTGAAGCATGGAGTGGATGATGGCTTTGGCAGGGTGGAACTCAACGCACGCATGGAAGCCGGTGACCTTGTTGTGTGCGTCCGAAACACAGCGCCGCCAAATTCAAACCCCGCCGAATGGAAAGACAATGTCGGCCTGGCGAGTGTGCGCGCACGGATTGATGATGCCTGCCCGGAAGGCAGCGGGCTGGAGTTTTCCAAACCCGCCGAGGGAATAGTGCAGGCTTTGCTGCGAATCAAACGGACGCAAAAAATACTTTAGAACTCACCTTTGATCAAACCAAGGATGGCACTTGACAAGACGGCTGCGGAAAGAGTGCCTTGGTCACCTAAATGAAGGTTCTGATACTCGACGACGAACCGCCTGCACGGCGGGGCATGAGACAAGTGCTGGCGCAAATCGGCGTCACAGATGTGAGGGATGTCGGGACAATTGAACAGGCCGTGAAGGCGTTGAATGAAGAACGGCCAGATGTGTTGCTGCTGGATGTCGAATTGCGGGGAGGAAAGGTGGGCTTCGACCTGCTCGACACCCTGCCTGCGGAGGGAATTCCGGCGATTTTTATCACAGCGCATCCCGACCATGCGCTTCGCGCCTTCGAGGTGCGGGCGGTGGATTATTTGCTGAAGCCTGTCGATCCCCGGCGCTTGAAGGAGAGCCTCAAGCGGGTTTCGCAACCGACCGAGGAGCGGCCTTTTTCGAGCGAAGAGAAAGTGCTTTTTCGAGACGGCAGCAAGAATGTGCTGCTCCGCGTCGGTGATATCCAGGTCCTGGAGGCCTCGGATGCCTACACCCGCCTGTTGCTCGGAGATGGTCGTGGAGTGACTGTGAATGGCACTCTGAAAGGCGTCCGCGAGCGCCTCAATGGAAACCTCTTTTTTTTAGCCAGTCGCAGCCATGCGGTGAATCTTGACCACATCGCAAATGTCGAGGATGTCGACGGAGGCTTTATGATTTTAACGATGGCGAACGGGGTGAAAATTGAACTCTCGCGCAGGCAAAGCGCCGAATTTCGCGAGCTCAAAGCCGTGTAAAAACGGACTTTTTTGCAAATTCAACGAACGGTTGATTTTGCCGGTCGAGCGGTCGGGAGCGCTGGACGAATGGCTGGAAAACAAGACCAGCAAAGGCTCTGAGGGCCTCGGTAATTTGCATTCAGCAAAATTTTAAAGGATACAGCGGGCGATGAAAACATCCCCATCCTACCCAACCCGCCATCCGAACTGGATCGATGTCGATCCCGAGCCTGAACTCGAAAAAAACATATTGAGAGCCCGCCTCGTGAAAATGGGCCTCTCATTCAAATGGGCCTTCCTGATCGTGCTTGGCTTCCATGTGATCCTGCTCTGCGGCATCTATGCTTCAAGCAACCTGAAGTCAAAAGCTCCCAAACCCACCGCAGCGTTGGAGACACCAACGGCAACAACCGACGGGCCGATGTCTGATGCGCTGGCAAAAAACGAATGGCCGCAGCCCGACGCAACGCCTGAAGTGAAGGCACTGCCTCCCGCCCCGAAGAAGGTTGCGACAGTGTCCAAACCTGCACCTGTTGCTCCCAAACCGGCCGAGCGCATGCCTTCCACACCTATCCAATCCAAATCGGTTGCGGTCGCTGCACCGAAAATAACTACTGCCTCTTCACCTGCTCCCCAACGCGAGGAAGCCGCGCTCAAGGACAAGTTTTTGGCTGCAAAAAACACAGCGCCTCACCCGAAGGCGGATGCTGAGGTGCAGGAAAGAATCCCAGTGTCCACAACCTCCCAGCCAATCGTTTCAGAAAATATCCCTTCGCCTGCACCGGTAAAAACTGTGGCCGCGACACAGCCCTCCGCGCCGGTCAGCGAATATACCCTAATCAGCGGCGACAATCTTTATGCCGTCTCGCGCCGACTCCAAGTCTCCTACAGCGAACTCCTGGAGGCCAACGGAGTCACCGATCCACGTCAATTGCGTATCGGCCAAAAACTCAAAGTGCCTGCACGCGGCAACGATACCACCTGCGCCCTCTAATGTTCCTAAACCTTGCCGAATGCGCCCCAGCCATCCTTCTTTCCAGCCTTTATGAGGCTTTGCGCGATGGCTCGGAGACAATAAGGCTCGAATTGCTGGGCCTCGGAATCATGCTTCACCTCAAAGTTCGCAGCAGGATTGGCCACCAGATGCTCGTTCAGATCAACCAAGCGCTCCAAGTGGTCATCCGCCGGAGAGGGGATGCCTGCCAGCACATATGCTGAGACGAGACGAATCTTCAGCTTGGATCGGGCTTCAAAAGGGATGGCATTTCCGACGATCATGGCAGTGATTCAGGGAAAATATCGCGAGAACCTAGCGGTAAAAATGTCCTCGGAGGATTTTTTAAGAAAAGTTTTGGACCCCCAGCAGATGTCCGACCGGGGTTGTTAGCCTCTTGGTGAAATAATCACCAAAATCCTACTCATCATCGATGCAGTCATGAATCGCATTCACCCGCAGAACCGCTTCCATCCTTGCTTTGTAAGGCAGGAGGAGTTTGCCTTCGTTAAGAATCAAACACGATTTCTTCCATGAGGACTCCCATCCCCCAAAGACCTCCCCTTCAAGCCAAGCGTCGGTATCATTATCCCGAGAGAAGCCGGCTTAATAAGTTTGTAGGAGTAACGATCATCACGATCACAAGTCCACTATGGGTTCCTATATGGATTCTGCACCTACCTTTCCGTCTGTTTCGCGAGCGCAAGGAGAATAAAGAACGCCTCGCCCGTCAGGCCCTGCGCGAATCAACTCCTCCTCTACCTCCCGATCTAGAGCTTGAGCGTCGTCGCATTCAAGCCCGCGAGGAGCAGAAGATATCCAACCATCGATTGAGAAGATATCGTGACCCAATCGAAAAAGACCCAGAGATTGCCAAGCTCGTGAGAGCAGCTGGCGAGAGAGCCCACCAGGAAGTCTCAGGTGGACGCTATGAACATCTTGGCACCTGCCACCTTATCTGGCGGCGCCAACAAGAAATCCTGAAGCAAGATCACGGCATCGTTTGGTATTCCCCGAGTCGCATGAATCCGCACATTATCTATGATTGATGGGATTTATTTTACGGAATCCACAAAGGCACGCTCGACCTCTGCGAGCCAACCTGCTATTGTCAGACTTTTAAATATTTCTTCGACCATTAAAACTTAATGCCTAATACTTAAAACTTTCTTCCATGTGCTTCTACTACCGAAAAACAATCAGACAAGACTTCGTGCTTGAGAACTAAAATGTGGAAAAAATGCCAGAATTCTTAAGCGCCTGACATGACTCTTTCCGAACTCGAATCGCATCTCTGGGAGTCTGCCAACATCCTGCGCGGGCCGGTGGATGCCGCTGATTTCAAGACCTACATTTTTCCCCTCCTTTTCTTCAAACGCATTTCCGATGTCCACGACGAGGAGATGCAGGTGGCCCTTGCGGAATTCGTCGGCGACGAAGAGGCCGCCATGTTCCCCGAGAATTACCGCTTCCAGATTCCCCAGGGATCGCACTGGCGCGATGTGCGGCAGGTCGCCGTGAATGTTGGCCAAGCCCTCCAATCCGCGATGCGCGGGATCGAGCAGGCGAATCCCCATACGCTTTATGGAATATTCGGTGATGCCCAGTGGACGAACAAAGACCGACTGAGCGACTCCCTACTCCGCGACCTTATCGAGCATTTTTCCCGGATCGATCTTGGCAACAAAGCCGCGCAGTCGGACATCCTCGGCCAGTCCTACGAATACCTCATCAAAAAGTTCGCCGATGCCACCAATAAAAAGGCAGGCGAGTTCTACACACCCAGGTCCGTCGTGAAGCTCATGGTCAACATCCTGGACCCTCGGGAAGGCGACTCCATCTACGACCCCACCTGCGGCACAGGCGGAATGCTCCTAGAGGCCATCCACCATGTTCGCGAAACACAAGGCGATGTCCGCAAGCTCTGGGGCAAACTCTTTGGCCAGGAGAAAAATCTCACCACCGCCGCCATCGCTCGGATGAATCTCTACCTCCACGGTGCCGAGGATTTCCAAGTGGTGAGAGGCGACACCCTGCGTAGCCCGGCGTTTTACTCCGGTGACAACCTCGCCGCCTTCGATTGCGTTATCGCAAATCCTCCTTTCTCCTTGGAAAAATGGGGCGAGGAAGTTTGGACGAGCGACCCCTACGGCAGGAATTTCGCTGGCATGCCACCGGGCAAGAGTGGCGACTATGCCTTTGTCCAGCACATGGTCAAATCCATGGCCACCGCGACAGGGAGAATGGCTGTTGTCTTGCCCCATGGAGCCCTGTTCCGCATGGGGAAGGAAGGGGAAATTCGGAAAAAACTCCTCGGCATGGACCTGCTGGAGGCCGTCATCGGTCTCGGTCAGAATCTCTTTTACGGCACCGGCCTCGCCGCCTGCATCCTGGTCTTTCGACAGAGGAAGCAGAAAGACCGAAAGAACAAGGTGCTCATCATTGATGCCTCGAAGGAATTTAAGACCGGCCGTGCGCAGAACGAACTGCTCGCGGAGCATGTCGAACGAATCCACGCTTGGTATCGCGACTTCCAAGATGTCGAAGGCATCGCCCGCGTCGTCTCAATCGAAGAGATCGCTTCCAATGACCACAACCTCAATATTCCCCGTTATGTTGAACCAAAGGTCGAACAGGTGGTGCTCACCGTGGAGGAATCCAAGAAGCGGCTGCGTGAAAGCGCAGAGGCTGCGTTCGCGGCGGAGGAGAGGCTTGTTGGAATTTTGAAACGAGAGGGCCTGTTGGCATGAATTCCGTTCCTCAACGCCTCCAACAAATCCTTGAAGGACTCGAAGGCGAGCGCTGCGAGTTCAAGGAATGGAAAACAAAAGATGACTTCGATGGACTGACAAAAAATGCCTGCGCACTGGCCAACGAAGGCGGCGGGCAAATCGTCTTGGGCGTTTCGGACAAACGCCCTCGCCGGATTGTCGGCACTCAGGTCTGGCCGCAGATCGAAGTCACGCGAAAAAACCTTAACCAGCGCATCCACCTCAACACCCAGTGGGAGGAGTTCCAGACTCCAGCGGGGAGGGTTCTCGTGATCACCGTGCCCCGCCATGCCTACGGGTTGCCGGCATCTTGGGATGGGCACTCGTGGATGCGGGAGAACGACAGCCTTGTGCCTTTAACCGAATCCCGCCGAAAAGCCATCTGGGAGGAAATTGGCCGGGATTTTTCCGCAGAGACCTGCCGAGGCCTCGCGATCAGCGACCTCAATCTCGCATCCATCGATTCCTTCCGTCGGGCTTGGGTGAACTCCCTTCGGGCACGACGCGAAGAATTAAGCCAGCGTGACGCTGACCGTATCGAAGGCCTCACCCATGAACAACTCCTACGCGATACGGAGCTGCTGCAAGCCGACGGCACCTTGCCCAATGCCGCCTTGATCCTCTTTGGAACCCGGCAGGCTGTCCGCAGACATCTGGCCCAGGCCGAGTTGATTTATGAGTTTCGCAATACACCTGCTTCTGGGCCTGCCGATCTTCGCCATGAATTCCAAGAGGGTTTTTTTGCATGGCAGGACCTCCTCTGGCAGCAAGTCAACGAGCCCAGCCGAAATCCTCGCCAGTCCTTCCAAACCGGACTCTTCGTCCGTCAGTTGCCTTCTTTTGCCGAGCGCCCGGTGCGCGAAGCCGTCCTCAATGCAGTTTGCCACCGCGACTACCTTCTCGGCAGCAGCATCTTTATCCGCCATACCCCTACAACTCTCACGGTCGAGAGCCCCGGCGGTCTTCTTCCTCAGGTTACCGTGGATACGCTACTGGACCGCCAAGCCCCCAGAAACCGCCGCCTCGCCGAGGTGTTCCAGCGCTGCGGCATGGTCGAGCGGTCGGGACAAGGCATGAACCTTATCTTTGAGGATGCCATCACCAGCGCTAAGCAACTCCCCACCCCGGACGCCGCCCCATATCAATTCACCCTTACCCTCCACGGAGTGGTTCAGGATCCCACTTTCCTCGCCTATCTGGAGCGCGTGGGGCAGGAAAAAATGCGGCTTTACGATACTGCCCACCTTTTAGTTTTGGATTCTGTTCGCCGGGAAGCGCCGATTCCTGAGGCTTTCAAGCCCTTGGCTGATAGGCTTGTCGCGGATGGTCTTTTGGAGCGCGTCAGCCGCGGACGGGGTGCGCGGTTGATTCTTTCCCGGGCTTTCTCTCAGGCTATTGGTGAATCTGCCGCCTACACCCGTCGCAAGGGTCTGGATCAGGAAGAGTCGAAATTGCTACTGCTCAAGCATCTTCTCCTCAAGGGCGAGAAGGGGGCCTCATTGGAGGAACTCGCCCAGGTCATACCCTCGAAGAAAAAAAGACAAGTCCAACACCTTTTGCGTCTTTTGGCAGGGGATGGAAAGGCAATCCCGCCACGCAGAGGGCCTGGAGGCCTTTGGAAAACATTAACTTCCATTTCATCCCCTGTGCCTGAAAAATTAAACGCGAACCCAGATCATGTTTAATTCCGTGTTTAATTCCGTGTTTAATTCCCCATGACCCGCATCACCCAACAACAGCTCGAATCCTACCTGTGGGGGGCCGCCGTGCTCCTGCGGGGGACGATTGATGCGGGGGACTACAAGCAGTTCATCTTTCCATTGCTGTTTTATAAGCGGCTGTGCGATGTCTTCGATGAGGAGGTCGTCACAGCCCTGCGCGAATCAGGCGGGGATCAAGACTTTGCGCTGTTCCCAGAGAACCACCGCTTCCAGGTCCCGGCGGACGCGCATTGGCGGGAGATTCGGAAGGTCAGCCGGGATGTGGGCCGTGGCTTGCAGCAGGCCATGCGGGCTATCGAGACCGCGAATCCCGACAAGCTCTTCGGTATTTTTGGCGATGCGCAGTGGACGAACAAGGACCGCCTGTCCGATGCCATGCTACGCGACCTCATCGAGCACTTCTCCACGCTGGAACTCACCGTCGCCAACCTGCCCGAGGACGAGCTGGGCCAGGGCTACGAGTATCTCATCAAAAAGTTCGCCGACGACTCCGGACACACCGCCGCCGAGTTCTACACGAACCGCACCGTCGTCCATCTCATGACCGAGATGCTCGATGTGCAGCCCGGCGAGTCCGTCTATGATCCCACCTGCGGCTCCGGCGGCATGTTGCTCTCCTGTATCGCCCACCTGCGGAACAGAAAAATGGAATGGCGGAATGTGAAGCTTTATGGCCAGGAGCGGAATCTCATGACCTCCTCCATCGCCCGGATGAACTGCTTCCTCCACGGCATCGAGGACTTCCGCATCGAGCGCGGCGACACCCTGGCCGAGCCGAAGCTCGTCGAAGGCGACCGCCTTCAGCGCTTCGATGTCGTGCTGGCCAATCCGCCCTACTCCATCAAGCAGTGGGACCGCGACGCCTTCACCTCCGATCCTTGGGGACGCAATCTCTATGGCACGCCGCCGCAGGGCCGGGCCGACTACGCTTTCCAGCAGCACATCCTGCAAAGCCTCAAAACCGGCACTGGCCGCTGCGCTGTCCTCTGGCCCCACGGCGTTCTATTCCGGCAGGAGGAAGCAGAGATGCGCCGCAAGCTCATCGAAGCCGACCTCATCGAGTGCGTCCTCGGCCTTGGCCCGAACCTCTTCTACAACTCGCCTATGGAAGCCTGCGTCGTCGTCTGCCGCACGCAGAAGTCCAAGTCCCGGCGGGGAAAAATCCTCTTCATTAACGCGGTGAACGAAGTCACCCGCGAACGCGCCCAGAGCTTCCTCACCGCCGATCACCTCCAGCGCGTCGTCCGCGCCTATCAGGATTTTAAAGACGAGCCCGGCTTCACTCGTGTTGTGCCCATCGAGGAAATCCGGGCGAAGGAGGGAAATCTCAGCATCCCGCTCTATGTTGTCGGTGAATCGCATGCTCAGATGGATGCCGCGACCGAAACGGCTGTCACGGCATTGCCAGAAGCTCTCGCGGGTTGGCTGGAAAGCTCCGCCGCCGTCCGGCAATCACTTCACAGCCTCCTCACTGCCGAAAAATGAGCCTTGTTTTGACGCAAAAAATACCAATTATTTCCGTCAAAACGAATATGCCGAGACAAACGCAATCTATTGATTACAAAATTCGCAGCCGCATTTTTGGAAATAAGAGGGGTTGGGTATTCACTCCCCGGCATTTTCAGGACCTCGGAAGCAGTGATGCCATTGATGTGGCGTTGCGCCGTCTCAAGGCCAGTGGCACGATTCGACAACTGGCCCGAGGAATTTATGATTACCCACGCCAGCACCCCGTTCTGGGCTTGCTGAACCCCAGTGCAGACGCCGTTGCGCGAGCCATTTCGAGCCGCGATGTCACAAGACTTCAGCCCTCCGGCGGATACGCAGCGAACCTCCTTGGCTTATCCGAGCAAGTGCCCATGAAGGTCGTTTTTCTCACCGACGGTCCCACTCGAAAAGTCGTATTGGGAAAGCAGACCATCTTATTAAAACAGACTACGCCAAAAAATATGGCCACTGCAGGCAGGACGAGCGGTCTGGTCATTCAAGCATTGCGCCATCTCGGGCCGCGCCATGTGGGTGATGCAGTCGTCGCCAACCTTCGGCAACGGCTTGATCCTGCCGACAAGCGGCAGCTCATCAAAGACCTCCCGCATGCACCTGCGTGGGTGGCTGCTGTGATGCGCCAGATCGCCGCACCCGAGGATCGCTGACCCCCATGGACGCCTACATCGCCCTATCACCCGACGACCAGCGAGTCTACTGCGAGCAAGCGCAAACGCAATTGAACCTTCCCGCAACAAGTATCGAAAAAGATTTCTGGGTTTGTTGGACGCTTCGTGAACTTTTTGGTCTGCCAAAATGGGGCGAGCACTTTGCCTTCAAAGGCGGCACCTCACTCTCCAAAGCATGGAAACTCATCGAGCGCTTTTCCGAGGACATCGATGTCGTCATCTCACGCGAATTCCTTGGTTTCGGAGAGGAGGCTTTGAGCCACAATCGGCAGAAGAAACTCATCAAGAAATGCAGCGAAAGCATTCATCAAGAGCTTTTCCCGATTTTGACGGAGCATATCTCAGGACTTCTTTCCAAGACCGCGAAGTGGACTCTTGCACCTGCCTCAGTCGCGGAGGACCCAGACCAGCAGACCCTGCTTTTCACTTATCCGAGCGTCTTCCCTGATGCTCCGAAATATGTCCGCCAAATCGTGAAAATCGAGATGGGGGCCCGATCCGACACCGAGCCCTCCGAGTCTCCCGCTCTCACTCCTTATCTTTCCGACGCATTTCCAGAGCAACTCGGCGAAACGGCCTTTCAAATCAAGACCGTGGCCGCTCGGCGCACCTTTTGGGACAAAGCCATGCTGCTCCACGAGGAAACTTTCCGCCCCGCCGATAAACCTCGGAAACGCCCGCTCGCTCGCCACTACTACGACCTCTGGAGCCTCATCCAAAAAGGCATCGCCGCCGAAGCCCTTGCCGACGGAGGTTTGTTTGACCGCGTCGCCACCCATCGGCAGATGTTTTTCAACTACCGTTGGATGGACTACACGACCTTGAAGCCCGGCTCCTTAAGATTGCTCCCACATCCCGACCAACTCTCCACTTGGCGGGGAGACTACTCTGCAATGCGCACGGAAATGTTCTTTGGCGATGTCCCCGCCTTCGATGAAATCCTTCGCGTCGTTGGGGAATTTGAAAAAACATTCAACGCCACCACATGACCGCTGCTCTTCCATCGCTATCGACGCTCCAGCCTAATACCGCCTGGGGCTCGCTCCCGCTCTTCGACCGCACGGGGTGGAAGCGGGTGGCGTTTGGGGAGTTTGCGGAGAGCATCGGAGAGCGGGCGGAGCCGAGGGATGCGCAGGAGGAGATTTATGTGGGGCTGGAGCATCTGGACCCGCAGTGCCTGCACATCCGGCGCTGGGGGATGGGCAGCGATGTCATCGGTGGCAAGCTGCGCTTTCGGAAAGGCGACATCATCTTTGGCAAACGCCGCGCCTATCAGCGGAAGCTGGCCGTGGCGGCGTTCGGCGGCATCTGCTCCGCACATGCCATGGTCATTCGGGCCAGGCCGGACAAGGTGCTGCCGGAGTTCCTGCCCTCCCTCATGATGAGCGACCGCTTCATGAACCGCGCCGTCGAGATTTCCGTCGGCTCGCTCTCGCCCACCATCAACTGGACCACGCTCAAGCTGGAGACCTTCGACCTCCCGCCGCTCGACCAGCAGCGCCGCATCGCGGAAATCCTCTGGGCGGTGGATGAGGCTGAAAATGCTCACCAAGAGCTAGCCGATCAGCTAGCCAGCGCCCGATTGGCTACCGTTGAGGCATTTGTATTCGGAGAACTAAATGGAGGTCGGGAGAAGACCATTCGTTGGCCGGTCACAACAGTAGGACAACTGTGCCACATCACTTCAGGAAAGGTAAACTCAAGCATTGCTGCCGAAGACGGGCAGTATCCTTTCTTCACCTGTGCACCGGAGATTTCGAAGGCGCACAGTTTCTCCTTTAACTGCGAAGCGCTTCTGTTGGCCGGCAACAACGCCCAAGGGGTTTACACAGTAAAACATTTCAAAGGTAAATTTGAAGCCCGACAGCGGGTGTATGTAATCACCATCTGCGATCCGGCGAAGATCACGTATCGATATCTGCATCTCATGATGCAGCGGTCTTTAAAGCGAATGCAGAACCTGTCTGTGGGCTCGACTTCAAAACACATAACACTTGGTGATCTCCAAGGAATCGAGATACCGCTGCCTTCCGCGGCGCAGCAGGATGATTTTGTGAGTCGGGTGAGCGAGCTTGAGTCTGCTTTTGAAATGGCGAGGCAACATGTTGGCAGTTTGGCCAATCTTAAGCGCCAGCACCTTGAGACCGCACTTAACTTCAACGCTGGATCCTCATGACCTTCACCGAATCCAACACCGTCGAGCAGATGATCCTCGACGCGGCGACTAGCCTCGGCAGCGGCGCGGTCCCTTCCGTGCTGCGCGAGGACCCGCCAGCCGGCTGGGGTGGTTCGTTGGGCGAGGAGTTCAAGCCAGCGAGGTGGACCTTCGTCGATCCGCTCAAGGTGCCGCGTCAACCGGGCGAGGTGATGGTGGAGTCTTGGGTGCGGGAGGCGCTCATTTCCCTGAACCCCGAGATCGCCGAACAGCCGGACCGGGCAGACGAGGTGATCTATGCCCTGCGGGCCATCCTTCTCGCCGTGGGTGGCGATGGGCTGGTGCGGGCAAACGAGAATTTCACCATGTGGCTGCGCGGGGAGAAGACGATGCCCTTTGGCCCGAACGGCGAGCATGTGCCGGTGCGGTTGCTCGATTTTACTCAAACAGCCAATAACCGGCTCACGGTGACGAACCAGTGGAGCTTTCAGAGCGGCACGGTCACAAAGCGCTTTGATGTAGTCTTTCTCATCAACGGCTTGCCGCTGGTGATCGGCGAGGCGAAGTCGCCAACGCGCAGCGCGGTGACATGGTTCGACGGCGCGTATCAGGTGAACGAGATCTACGAGAAGGAAGTGCCGGCGATGTTTGTGCCGAATGTTTTCTCCTTTGCCACCGAGGGCCGCTGCCTGCGCTACGGCAGCATCCGCATGCCGATCGATCTTTGGGGACCATGGCGCGACGACGACAATCAGGAGGAGGGCAACATGGGCGCTGTCCGCAAGACGGTGGAGAGCCTGCTGCGGCCTGAGGTGGTGCTGGACATCCTGCAAAACTTCACCCTCTTCGCCACGGACAAGAAGCACCGGCGCATCAAGGTCATTTGCCGCTACCAGCAATACGAGACGACGAACAAGATCGTGGCCCGCGTGGTGGCCGGATATCCGAGGAAGGGCCTCATCTGGCATTTCCAAGGCAGCGGGAAGTCGCTCCTCATGGTCTTCGCCGCGCAGAAGCTGCGCCTGCATCCGCGCCTCGGCAATCCCACGGTGCTCATCGTCGTGGATCGCATCGACCTCGACACGCAGATCACCGCCACCTTCAACGCAGCCGATGTGCCGAACATGGTGGGTGTGGGCGACCGCAAGGAATTGCAACGCCTGCTGGGGCAGGATGTGCGCAAGGTGCTCATCACAACGATTCACAAATTCGCCGAGGCAGATGGAAAACTCAACGAGCGTGGTAACATTATCGTGATGGTGGACGAGGCGCACCGCACACAGGAAGGCGACCTCGGCCGCAAGATGCGCGAGGCTTTGCCGAATGCCTTTCTCTTTGGCCTCACCGGCACACCGATCAACCGTGCGGACCGAAACACCTTCTGGGCCTTCGGTGCGGACGAGGATGTGCAGGGCTACATGAGCCGCTATTCCTTCCAGGATTCCATCCGCGACAAGGCGACGCTGCCGCTGCATTTCGAAGCCCCGAACATCAAGCTGAAGATCGACAAGGCGGCGATTGATGAAGCCTACAAGCAGATCACCGGCGACTTGAGCGAGCAAGACCGCGACGACCTCGCCAAACGCGCTGCCAAGATGGCCGTGCTGGTGAAGAACCCGGAGCGAGTGCGGGCCGTGGTGGAGCACATCGTGCATCACTTTCAGACCAAGGTGGAGCCGAACGACTTCAAGGCACAGGTGGTGGTCTTCGACCGCGAGTGCTGTGTGCTCTACAAAAAAGTGATGGACGAACTCATAGGCCCCGAGGCCAGCGCCGTGGTGATGAGCAGCGCCCAGCACGACAAACCCGAGTGGAAAGAGCACATCCGCGACAAGGACGCCGAGGAAAAGCTCCTCGACCGTTTCCGCGATCCGACCGACCCGCTCAAATTCCTGATTGTCACGAGCAAGCTGCTAACCGGTTTCGACGCGCCGATTGTTCAGGTGATGTATCTCGACAAACCGATGAAGGATCACAACCTCCTTCAAGCCATCTGCCGTGTGAATCGCACCTACGGCCAGACGAAGACGCACGGCCTCATTGTGGACTACATCGGCATCTTCGATGATGTGGCCAGGGCTTTGGACTTCGACGAAAAGGCGGTGCAGCAAGTGGTGAGCAACATCGACGAGCTGCGCAAGGCTCTCCCGGAACAGATGCAAAAGTGCCTCGCCTTTTTCCCCAATGTGGATCGAAGCCTTGGAGGGTTCGAAGGGCTCATGGCAGCCCAGCAATGCCTGCCGAACAATGCCGCACGGGACAAATTTGCAGCGGAATATTCGGTCCTCGGCCGGATTTGGGAGGCTTTGTCACCCGATCCATGCCTGAGCCCGTATGAGAAGGATTTTCGCTGGCTCACGCAAATCTACGAGTCGGTGAAGCCCGTGAGTGGAAACGGCAAACTCGTTTGGCACCGACTGGGCGCGAAGACCATCGAACTCATCAACCAGAATGTGCAGGTCGAAGCAGTGCATGACGACATCGATGCCTTGGTGTTGGATGCCGATGTCCTCGATGATGTGTTGAAAAACGCGGAGCCGAAAAAGAAAGCCGTCGAGATCGAAATCCAACTTGTGGCCCGATTGAGAAAACATGCCGGGAATCCAAAATTCAAGGCCCTCGGGGAGCGGTTGGAAAAAATCAAGGAGAAGCACGAGCAGGGCTTGCTCAACAGTCTGGAATTCCTCAAGGCAATCCTCGAAATCGCCAAGGAAGTCGTGGAGGAGGAGCGCCGTGTCGATCCGGAGGAGGAACAGGATAGAGCGACTGCCGCACTCACGGAGCTATTCAACGAAATCAAGAGCCGTCACACCCATGTCATCGTCGAAAGAATCGTCACCGACATCGACTCGATCGTGCGACAAGTGCGATTCGACGGCTGGCAAAGCACCGTCCAAGGCGAGAGGGAAGTCAAACAAGCCCTCCGCCGCGCATTGCTGAAATACAAACTCCACACCGACCAAGACCTCTTCGACAGGGCCTATGGCTACATCCGGCAGTATTATTGAAAGTATCTTGTGGAATACTGAGAACAGCTCTGACCTTACAAAACACTAAAAACCACTCACAATCATATGGCTATTGAAAATTTTTTAATGGCAGCGGTTCGCGAGTTCAATCACGGTAACTACCTTCCATCCATGGCATGTGCCTGCATAGCATTGGATGGGACTGCTCTGATAGAAATCGGCGGAGGCCACAAAAAGCGATGTCTGAAGTTTTTAGACAGGAACATCGACATAATTTGTAAGGTGGGTTTCGGAGGGGTAATCATGACAGTGCCGGGCGGCTCATTTTCACTCATGAATCCAAAGAAGCCTAATGAAACGCAGGACCTTAAACTAATTATTTACGAAGCTATTCGATGCGCTCTTCTCCATGAAGCCGATCTTCCTACTGGGGTGGTGTTTACAGAAGAAGTGCACTTTGGGGGATCTGAAAGACAATTTCACATACCGATCAGCCTTATTCCTGCACTTTTCCTAGCTACTATCGGTTCTCCTGTGAATAAGGGTAAAAATATGGACGACACATGCGAGTTCCGTTGGGATGGCGGTATTATTCGTATTAACGAAGTCATGGGTGACTCTTCTGCAATCCGCAAACTCCTCAAAATCTGAGCATTCACCCGCAGTCAACTCCACCATCCCTTTATACCCGCTTAGAAATCACGATCACCTTCGTATGAGAGTCATTCTTGGATGAGATTTCGGGAGGCATAATAGAATTGCCAACTGCATCGTGGAGTTGGACGAACAGTCTGGGCTGCGCGTCTGGAGGGAGTTTCCAAGCAGGGCGGTGGTGGGGGTTAGAGCGACCGCACATAAAGGAATCCTATTCACCCCTCGCGATTTCAAAAAGGGTATCAGCTCTTCTTTAACCTCTCCTTAACCACATCCCCCAGATACTTCTGAACCGTCCGCTTCATGGGACGTGCTCCGAGAGCCTTGTTGATTCCCTTACGGATTAGCATCTCAACGGTTTCCTCATCCACCGAAAGTTCGATCCCCATCTTTCGGTAACGCTCGATCTCTTCCCCAATCACGATCAAGGCAATCTCCCTTTGGGTATCTGGAGTCAGGGACCTGAAGACGATCTTCTCATCGAATCTCCCGATCAATTCAGGCCTAAAGTGCCGGTGTAGCTCCGCCAGAACAGCCCGCTCCAGTGTCGCAAACGGCAACCGAGTGGGTCTCATCAGCTGGTGTGAGCCGATGTTGCTTGTGCAAACCACATAAAAACCGCTCAGGTCATAGGTGCGGTGATCGGCCAAGGTAATCCGTGCGGCATCGAGCATCTGAAGGAATAAATCCCAGATCAGCCGATGGGCCTTCTCCACCTCGTCAAAAAGAAGGATCCCCCGAGTATAGGATTCCAATACCCTCCCAAGCCGTCCCGGCATCCCACTTTCATCACCAAGGAAGAGCTTCACGCTATCGAGGTGCTGGAATTCCGACATGTCGAAGCGATGGAGCGACCCGTCACCAAAAATATACCGTGAGCATTCCAGAGTCAGCTCGGTCTTTCCCACACCGGTCGGACCAAGAAACAAAAACGACCCCAGTGGCTTATCCGGAGGCT
>JBIIUB010000136.1:0-4826 GCA_044340205.1 Terrimicrobiaceae bacterium | reverse complement strand
TCAGGCTGGGAATGATCTCGCGCACGATTTTCTCTTCGATCACCGTTTCGATGGCGACCCATCCGGGTTGGGCCAAAGGCGAAACGGTAGGATTCCGTAATGCGGGCAATGCCTCAAGCAATTTTTTTAAGCCGGACTCGGGAAGGTTCATTTTCAAACCCACGAGATCCCTCGCGGCGAGGGCGCCTTTGAGCAGAAGAGCGAGGTGGCTGATCTTTTCTTTCTTCCAATCGTTCGCCCATGCGGAGCGGTTCGCAAAGAGCGCGGGATAAGATTCCATGAGCGTGTCCACGATGCGGAGTTTGTTTGCGCGGAGTGAGGATCCGGTCTCTGTGATGTCCACAATGGCATCGACGAGATCGGGCACTTTGACCTCGGTGGCGCCCCAGGAAAATTCGACTTCGGCTTGCACCCCGGCGCGTTCGAAGAAGCGGCGGGTGATGCCGACTGCCTCGGTCGCGACGCGCTTGCCATCAAGGTCGCGCGTTGTTTTGACTGGAGAATCCTCGGGGACGACGAGCACCCAGCGGGTCGGATTTGCGGTGGCTTTGCTGTAGGGAAGTTTGACGACCTCTTCGACATCCGAGCCATTTTCCTCGACCCAGTCATGTCCCGTGATGCCGCAGTCCAGATAGCCGTGCTCGATGTAGCGGCTGATTTCTTGGGCGCGTAGGAGGCGGATGCGAAGCTCGGGGTCATCCACCGAGGGGCGGTAGGAGCGGCTGGAGCCGGAAATCGCGTAGCCCGCTTTTGCGAAGAGGGCGATTGTTGGCTCCATGAGGCTGCCTGAGGGAAGGCCGATCGTGAGAATTTTTTGTTCCATGAGAACTGCTGAATTTTGGGTCGAGTGTTGAGAAGAGTGGTTTTGCTATGTGGTCAGATTGTCTGGGAGAGGAAGCCGCCGTCGATGCGGATGTCCGTGCCGGTGACGAATGAGCTGGCATTCGGGCTGGCCAGGAAAATGACCGCGCCGGAGAGTTCCTCGGCCTCGCCGAATCGAGCCATGGGCGTGTGACCCAGAATGGCTGCGGCGCGGGGAGTGGTCGAGCCATCGGGATTGAAGAGGAGGCGGAGATTTTGTTCGGCGGGAAAGAATCCGGGAGTAATGGAATTCACGCGCACGCCGGAGGTCGCCCACTCGCGAGCGAGGAAATTCGTGAGATTCAGAACGGCGGCCTTGGCGGCGGAGTAGGCCACCACGCGGGAAAGAGGAATGTGTGCGGAGGCGCTGGCGACATTGATGATACTGCCTCGACCTGCGTCCACCATCGCCTGGCCGATGACTTGGCATGGAAGCAATGCACCGCCGACGAGGTTGAGATCGAAGCTCGCCGTCCAGTCCTCGGCAGCGATTTGCGAGAAGGGATTTTCAGGTGTCACTGTGACGCGCGGGTCATTTCCACCGGCGGCATTCACGAGGACGGATGGGACGCCGAAGCGCTCGGTCGTTGCTTTAAGAAGTTCCTCTAGGCTCTCGCGGTCGGTGGCATCGCATTCGATAAATGCAGCGCGTCCGCCGTTTTTTTGGATTTCTGCTGATCGTTGGGCGCCGCGTTCGGCATTCCGTCCAGCGACCACCACAATGGCTCCGGCGGAGGCGAGGGCGACTGCCATGCTACCGCCGAGGACGCCTGTTGCGCCAATAACCACAGCGACTTCTTCGGAGAGATCAAAAAGGTTTGTTGCCATATATCGGCCACTAAAAACAAACCCGCCTGCGCCCGCACGGTTTTTTTTGACTTGGACTCGCGGATGCAGCGGTAAAAATGCTCCGCTCATGTTGAAGGATACCCAAAACGAGCGCGACGAGCGGCGTATGCCGATTGATCGTGTGGGAGTGAAATCGCTACGCTACCCGCTGCAAGTCCGCGACAAGGAGCACTCTGTTCAAAGCACTGTCGCAAATATTCAGCTCACGGTTGACCTGCCGCACCACTTCAAGGGCACCCACATGAGCCGCTTCATTGAGGTGCTCTCGGAGCATGGGCCCGTAATCCATGTGGAAAACATCCGCGACATTCTCGAAAAAATGTGCCGGCGCCTTGAGAGCGGCTGCGCGCATCTCGAAATCGATTTTCCTTTTTTTCTGGGCAAAAAAGCGCCCGTGACCGGAGCGGTTGGCCTGATGGATTACACAGTGCGCTTCAGCGCAACCCTCGAAAACGGCGAGATGGATTTTGTCGTCACCACCATCGTGCCCGTCACCACGCTCTGCCCTTGCTCGAAGGCGATCAGTGCCGCTGGCGCGCACAACCAGCGCGGGCATGTGACACTCTCGGTTCGCTGCAAAAAGCCGATGTGGATCGAAGACATGGTGCGCCTCGCCGAGGAGTCCGCCAGCGCCGAGTTGTTCAGCCTGCTGAAGCGTCCAGACGAAAAACATGTCACCGAGCAGGCCTATGCGAATCCCGTTTTTGTCGAGGATCTGGTTAGGAATGTCGCCGTTCGTTGCGAGGCCGATCAGAACATTCTTTGGTATCGCGTGGAGGTGGAGAATTTCGAGTCGATCCACAACCACAGCGCCTACGCGCTCATCGAGAAAAAAGGCGTCTGACTCTCAGGCTTCTTTGATTTCTTCCGTCTGGAGTTTCGCAACGAGGAATCGAAGCAGCAGCACTCCAGTCAGTGCGCCGGTTATGTCCGCAAGCCAATCCTCCAAGCTGAGCCCCGAGCGCCCAGGAATGAATTGCTGATTGTATTCGTCGAGCGCACCGAGAAGTCCCATTACCACCGCCACAGCCAAGAGCAAACGGATACCCTGCAATCTGACGAGCACACGCAGGGAGGCGGCCAGAACCGTCGCTCCTCCCAAGAAAAAAACGAAGTGCAGTATCTTGTCCTGCTGAGGAACGACCATCTTCGGCATCTCCGTCGGCACGCTGTTCGACACACGATAAAGAATGGCGAGCCAGATTCCAAAAAGGATCGTCGGCACGGCAGGGCGGTTCAGGGTGAAATCGAGCACTCGGGAAAAGATGGACATTGTATCAGTGCGCGATTTTTACCATCCGCCGGGTGAAGTGGAGCTTTTTCGCCAGTATGTTGCTTTTCGGAATTAGAGTCTAACGGGGATGTTTAGACAGAATTTACAGAATTCAAAAAATTGAAGGGAAGCTACTTGTCGGAAAATTACCTCGCTTGGTGAGCGGAATTTTCGCGCTTGGCGGAGACTTGGCACGGGGGTTGCTTAATTAGGGATCAAAGGACAACCCGGCCGTAGGGAGTGAAAGCTCGCAAACTTGGGGGAGGGAGTGAGCTTGGGACGGCCGGGTTGTTTTTTATTTCGTTCCCGTCTCCAAGTCATCCATCGAGACATCAAGAATGCCGCCCGGTTGTGGGGCTAGTTTCCGGCGAACAAGGTCGATGCTCCGCCGGGCTTCACTTTTGTAGCCTTTTTCAATGAGCACGCGAATGTAGGGCTCGGCGACATCGTAGTAGAAATTTCCACCACCGGTTTGGCTCAGCGAGTGGACTTGCCTGCGAAAGAGCTTTTCCGCCTCGGCCATATTTCCTGCTTCCAATAAGGCCGTGAGCTGGTCGGCGGCCATATTGACGCTTAGGTCGGAGCGTTTGCTTCTGTTTTGAGACAGGATTTGTTGCTCGATTTTTTTCACCGACTCGATGTCTCCCTGTTCCTGATAAATCGAAATGAGGGCCTGTTGGTGGAGGACTTTTAAATCCGCCTGGTTTGCGAACTGTGTTTTCGCCCGTTCATGGAAAAGAATGCGTTCCTTTGCCGGGGCTCCACGGCGTTGCAAGAAAGCAGCAGCTGCCGACCATGCATCAGCATTCTTCGGGCAAAGTTGAATCGCTTTTTCATAGGCCTGTCCGGCCTTGGGATTATCACCTGACTTCTCCAGAATTTCCCCCACAGCCAGAGTATTCATCGAGGCGGCGAACTCCGGTTTGTCGCGGAAGCGCGCGGCGAGGAGTTCCAGTTCATGGTCGCTTATAGGTTGCCAAGTTTGAGGGTCCAGCGCCTCGCCGGTGGCGTAGTTGTGCTGGGAATAGCGTCCGCAGTCGATTTGCCACTGGTCGTCGCTGCGCATGTATCCGAACCATGCGTGTCCTCCATCGCTTCCCTGGCCGGTGAAAAACAATGTCGGCAACCCGAGTGCTTTGCCGGCCATCGAGGCATAGTAGGCTTGGTCAACGCAGATTCCGCCCGCCTTTCGGATCGCCCCGAGCGTGTAGGGGCCACCAGTCCAATCATATTGCTGAGCCTTCAACCTCTCGTGGCTGTAATTGATCTGGAAATACGCCTTTTCAAAGGTCGAGCGCGTCAGACGCACATTCTTTCTGGCCCAGGCGAGTTCATCGTCCGTGATGAAAGCATCCACCACAAATTTAAGTTGTGATGGGGAAAGTTTGCGGGGGTCCAGAAGCAGTTGCCGCGCCTCGTTAGCCGCGATCCAGCGTGAAAATTGTTGGTCAACCGGGAGAATGCTGATGGGAACCAACTCCGCTGCCACCTGGTGGTGGGGCCATCCTTGAGGAGGCGGGACATCGTTCACCACAGCGATGGCTACTGCCAGACTGGCGTATTCCTTGAATTTTTGTGGATGCGCTGTTCGCATGAAACTCAAGTTTTCGAGCACCCGGGGGACAGAGTCCTGTTCCGAGAGTGTTGAAAAAAACATTCGGGAAACGGCAGGGTCGCTGAAGAGTTCCTTGGCCAAGCCGCTTTCGATGTGCTTGCTGGCCTCCTCCTCGCTTAATGCGGCAAAAATTTTGCACCAACGCCATAGGTCCAGCCAAGCTGTGAAATTCGAGGTTTCAGAGTTCAGTGACAACCCGATGCTCGAAGGTTTGTAATTCTGGGCAAA
>JBIIUB010000026.1:0-28989 GCA_044340205.1 Terrimicrobiaceae bacterium | reverse complement strand
CTTCGACTCCAAGCGCTCAACCGATTTCGCGAAGTCTTCTTGAAAAATGGATTCAATTTCCTCCTTGGCCGGAGGTTTTTGAAAATCTCCCGTGCTCGCAAATGTCGGCCAGACAAGGATGAGTTGGATTGCGAGACAGAGAAGGGGGAAAGCGTTTTTGAGCATAGTTCCCTTTATACGACAACTGCGGGGGGCTTCAATTTTGCATTTACCGGGCCGGCGTGTTTTTAGGTGCCGCTGGTTTGGGCTTTTAATGCCCTCTCAGCAAAAACCATCCCGCCACGCCGCCGAGGAGCATGAGCAAGGCGGGGTTGATACGCTTAGCGAAGAGAATTCCTGTTACGGCAAGGGCGGTTATGCAGGTGATGGTATTGAAGTGGAGGCTGTGGCTGGGGTTGATGCAGGCCGTTTTTCCGACTGCGTGGACGCCTGCAAGCATGAGTCCGATGGTGATTGGAGCCATGCCTCGTTGCACAGAAGCGCGCCACCGGTTTTCCTTGAAATGATCCCAAATATAGCTGCATCCGTAGGTCAGAAAGCTTGAGGGTAGGTAGAATGCCACAAGCGCGATCATGAGGCCTGCAACGCCGGCGGCCTGCCAGCCGATCAGAGCGACCATCGACATGTTCGGACCTGGAGCCATTTGGCCGAGACTGTAAATCGTGGCGAATTGGTCGCCGGTGACCCAGTGGCGAAGAGTGACGGTCTCATGCTCCATCTGTGGCAGCACGGCGCTCCCGCCTCCCACAGCGAGCAAGGAGAGGAGGCAAAAGACATTCAGGAGTTTGACGAGATCACTCATGCGGTTGGGTTGGTTTTTTTGGGCGACACAGGATGATCGCGATTGGTGCGATGAGAAAAAGAACCACCGGCAGTGACACATGGTGGAAGGCCACAAGGTAAAACGTTCCCAGAACAAAGCACAGGTCGCGGAGGTTTAGAAATTGCTTGGCACCGATCTTGAGAGTGACCTGAAGAAGTAGTCCCACAGCGGCTGCGGCGACTCCGGCGAGTGCTGCGGCGACATTGGGATTATGCCGAAAGCGGTCATACAAGATGCCCAATACCAGCAAAAGCACCACGCCTGGCAAAATAAGTCCCAAAGCCGCCGTAACAGCTCCGCGCGGGCCGGCGAGTTTGCGTCCGGCGATGATGGCGACATTCACCGAGTTCAGGCCCGGCAGGGTCTGCCCGATCTCGAGCGCGGCCAGGAATTCCTCCTCGTCCATCCATTTTTTATCGGTCACCAGCGCATCGCGCAGGTAGGCGACGAGGCCGCCGCCAAAGCTGGTGATGCCGATCTTTGCGAATACGCGGAAAATTTCCCGCGCGCTTGGTTTGTTACTCGCTGCGGGTGGCATTGGGTGATTGTCCGAGCTGGTAAACAAGCGCCGTCTTAGTGCTGTCGAGGGAAACCCACTGATGGGCGTCGAGTTGGAGTGTTTTGTAGAAATCCTCTGCCCGCTTCAGGCTCGACTTGTGGATTTGATCCTCGCTGTCAAAGCGGCACTGGAAGGCGAATTCGCCGCAGAAGGCGCGTTCGTATTTGCGGGTGCGCCACACGGCGATTGTGGTTTTGCCATTGAAGCCTCCGCCGAAGTGCAACTCGCCTACATCCACCTGCACCTCCTCCACTGCCATATCGTTGACGAGCCGGAGCGGAGTCGCATGGTCCGCGCCGACCTGATGAATCGCCGGAAAAGCTGCTGTGAGATCTTTAACGGCGACCTCCAAACCCTCCCTGGGCTTAGCCAGAACGCAATTGTGCGAAAAAATCGAGCGCGTCCCGCCAAGCGTCTCCCGAAGCGGTAGAAGCTCCTCCTTGAATTTGATCTTCGCGACCCCGCCCGCAGTCGCCGGGCGCACATCCACCGCCGCCGCTGTCTTGAAATCCGGGTGGCGGAATTTGAAGGTCAGCTCTGGGATTCCCTGCGGCCAACCGCCCTTGTAGTGCGTGCGCAAGCGCAGGATGAAATGGTTTTTATAAAGCGCGAAATCCTCTGTGTCGTAGAAGAGAACCTCCCGCACATTGCTCTCAAAGGCGTTCTCAGCCTCCTTCACCTTCACATCAAACTTCTTCGCCGTCGCCCTCACGATGCTCCAGAAATCCACGAAAGCCTGTGGCGAAGTGAAATGCTGAGCCTGCAAAATGATTTTATATTCGCGATACTGAATCCGATCCTGCGGGGTGTTTTCGATTTCGTGCTTCGACATGTAGCCCATAAATGCACACTCGGTTCCTCAAGGCAAAAGGCTTTTCGCCATTCGCCGTGCAATGAAGTAATCAATTAATACATGGAACAAAAATCTGTGGCTGTGATCGGGGCCGGGATGGCCGGGATTGGTGCGGCGCGTGTGCTGGCTGACGCGGGATTTCGGGTGGTGGTTTTTGACAAGTCGCGCGGCTTGGGCGGGCGTTGTGCGACGAAGCGCTGGGAGGGACACTCGGTGGATCACGGGGCGCAGTATTTCACGATGAGGGATACGAATTTTTCGCAGGTGGTTCGGTTGGCCTGCGGGGGGGATTTGTTGGAAATCCAGGCGCCGATTGTGGATGAAGCCGGTCGGGAGTTGCCAAGCGAGGAGCGTTTTTTTCATGCCAACGGCAACAGCCGTCTCGCGCGGGCGCTTGCGGAGGGACTCGATGTCAGGACGGGCGTGGCGATTGAATCCGTCGAAAATCGCCGTGTGGGCGGTGAGGAGTTCGATCTTATTCTCAGCACGGCGCCTTGGCCGCAAACCGCGAAACTGGCCGGTATTTTAGACGCTCAAAATCGCTACGCTCCGTGTTTAGCGGGGCTTTTTCTCTACGAGGGTGAGTGGGTGGGGGCCTCGACAGCGAGGTATGCCATCAGCGACCGTTCGGGGCATGCGCTGGCTTGGTCGGCTTGCGAGAATCACAAGCCCGGGCGTATTGGCGAGGGCTTCACTGTGATGGTCGTCCACGCTTCGGAAGAATTCAGCCGCACCCGTTTGGAGGACGATCCGGCAAGCTGGGCTGCCGATTTGCAGGCTCTTGTGGAGGAGCGCTGGGACATTCCATCAAACGCCTTCCGCGCCGTGCATCCGCACCGCTGGCGATATGCCCGCATTTCGCAGAAAATGGAAATTCCGGCACTGCCCGAGGGATGGCATTTCGCAGGGGATTTGCTCACTGAGTCACGGGTTGAATCCGCCTGGTTGGCGGGACGCGCGGTGGCGGCACGGATTCTTGCTGGCGCATGAACCGTGGCGGGCGCACTTTGTTTTCAATATGAAAATCGGAATCATCGGAGCAACTGGTTATGTGGGGGCACGACTTTGCCGCATGGCCGAGGAGGCTGGGCATGGCGTGGTGCGGTTTTCGCGAAGCGCGCGGGCCGGGTTTCGCAGGATCGAGATAACTGGAGGGCTCGATTTTTTGGGCTTGGATGCCGTGGTGAACCTCGCGGGCGAGCCGATTTTGGGACTGTGGACGGCGTCGAAGAAGGAAAAAATCCTGCACAGCCGTGTGGATACGACGCGTCAGGTGGTCGGCAGTCTTCACTCAGGCATTGGCGTGCTGGTGAACGCCTCGGCGATTGGATTCTACGGTGACACGGGCGAGCGGGAGGTAGATGAATCGGCTGCAGAGGGAAGTGGTTTTTTGGCCGAGGTCTGCCAGGCCTGGGAGGCTGCGGCGCTACCTGCCGAGGCGCTGGGGTGCCGCGTTGTGCGGCTTCGTATTGGCTTCGTGACTGGACCGGGCGGCGCGATGGCTCTGGTGCGTCCGGTTTTTCAACTCGGTTTGGGAGGAAATCTTGGCAATGGGCGGCAGTGGATGAGTTGTATCCATGTGGACGATGTCGCCGGGATGATTCTATGGGCGCTGGAAAATCCATCGGTCTGTGGTGCGGTGAATGCCGTGAATCCGCAACCGGTGCGGAATGCCGAGTTCACGCGCACGCTGGCGCGCGTGGTGCGCCGTCCCGCGCTTCTGCCTGCTCCTTCCTGCGCCCTCAAACTCGCGCTCGGCGAGTTGTCGCATGTCATGCTCGACAGTGTGCGCGTGCGTCCAGTGGTGGCGGAGCGTTCTGGCTACGCATTTCGCTATCCCACGCTTGAGGCGGGTCTGAGAGCGGACTGATCCTGTCTTGCGGGGAGGACCAAATCCGCTAAAAGCGCGCCATGGACAAAGAGGCGAAAGTTTTTGTGGCGGGGCATCGTGGTATGGTCGGGAGTGCCATTGTAAGACGGCTCCAGCGGGCTGGTTTTGAAAACATCCTCACTCGTTCACGGCAGGAACTCGACCTCATGGATCGCGCCGCCGTGCGCGGTTTCTTCGAAGCCGAGCGACCGAACTATGTGGTGGATGCCGCAGCGAGGGTGGGGGGCATTGCCGCCAATTTCGAGAAGCCGGTCGAATTCCTCATCGAGAACCTCACGATCCAGAACAATGTCATCCAAGCGGCCGCCGACTTTGGCGTGACGAAGCTCCTCTTCCTCGGCAGTTCGTGCATTTATCCAAAACTCGCCCCCCAGCCCCTCACGGAGGATGCGTTGCTCACCGGTCCACTGGAGCCGACGAACGATGCCTACGCCATTGCCAAGATTGCCGGCATCAAGCTCTGCCAAGCTTATGCCCGTGAGTATGGGAAAAATTTCATCTCCGGCATGCCGACGAACCTCTACGGGCCGAATGACAATTTCGATCTGCACACTTCACATGTGCTCCCGGCCTTGATCCGCAAGGTGCATGAGGTCAAGGAGTGTGGAGCGAAAGAGGTCTCGGTTTGGGGCAGTGGCACGCCGCGCCGGGAATTTCTGCATGTGGACGACCTCGCTGACGCCTGTTTTTTTCTCCTTGAAAACTACAGCTCGCCCGAAATCGTGAACATTGGCTGCGGCGAGGATGTCTCGATCAAGGAACTCGCCGAAACAGTCTGCGAGGTGCTTGGATTCCAGGGATCCCTGGTTTTCGACGCCTCGAAGCCGGATGGAACTCCGCGCAAGCTCATGAATGTCGGCAGGCTTCTGGCCCTCGGCTGGAAACCCCGCATTGGACTCAAAGAAGGCATTCGGGATGCCTACGAGTGGTTTTTGAAAAGCCGTTGAACCCAGGCCTGCTCAAGCGAGCAGGCTGTTTATATAGGCGGAGGGCTCGAAGTTCTCGATCAAAACGACCGTCTCCCCGTTCCGGTGCATGCGGGCTTGGGTGACCAGGATTTCTGGAGTTTTGTGCGGGGCAAAAAGAATGTCGTCATGCGTGGCGTTGAGGTGCTCCGCAAACTTGTCGGGTGTCAGCGAGCCGCCTAGATGATCGCTCCGCCCGGTGGCTACATGGATGGTTCCACGGATTTTTTCGTCCTGAATGTCACGGCCGGACACAGGGAGGATTTGTGTGCCGAAGCCCAGTTCGCCGAGTTCACCCGTGACGGGGTCGGAGACGAGTTTCTTATTATGGGCTTCGACAACAGAGGCATCGCCGCTGAGGAGTTGGGCCTTCTGGATGCGACCGCCTGCGACATGCATGAGGCCGATTGTGCCATCTTCGTAGCGCATGGGGAAATGTCCAGAAGCGCCGGTGGGCACATAATAAATCTCGCCGGCCGGTAAGTTGGCGACATCTGGTTCGTCACCCCGGCAGAGGCCGTGGCTCTTTTGCGCCTCTTGGCCGCCGAGTTCAAGCCGGAGCGTGTGGGTGTTTCCATTGAAGAGAAAATCGATCTCCACCCAATCCGCGTTTGTCATGCCGAGGCGCATTTTTTCGGCATCAACGCTTACATCGTCGTAACTCACCGCGAGACCTGTGCGGAGGATGGTTTGGTTGACCCCGTGAAGCGTGGCGCCCCGGAAGCCGTATTGTTTGGCAAAGGCGGTGAGCGGTGCCGTGGCGGAGTAGGTCGAGATGCAGAGAATGATGTCGTAGTGCGGGTAGACATCCTTCTCCAGACTGACCATGCGTCCCTCGGGCGTGTAGGCGTCATCGGGCAGGTCGAGGTTGCTGCCGCCGGTGATTTTGTAGGCATACATCTCGCCGCCGCCGAGCCCGAGTTCTGCGAGGGCGCCGTCGCGGAGTGGTTCGTAGAAGAAATTTACGGCGTTTTTTTGAATCGTCAGTTCCGAGTTTTTCAAAAAGGCGAAGTCCTTGATTTGCGAGGCGTCCGGCAAGTCGATGAGGATGCAAATTTTCTGCCCGGCTTTCGGCTCAAAGGTGCTGCGGAGAAGGTTTGCGAGTCGGAATGCTGGAAAAACGCGGCGCGCGGCCTGTGTCGGAATGGTCATCGGGTTCATTTGGGTAACTTCTACGCGCGCTGGACGGGTGACGATTCAAAAAATGCGCTGCAGGTATGAAATCGCTGTTTCTGCGGCGGGGGATTCTGGTTTATGGATTCGCCAGGTGAATTATCTCACAGCCATCCTCTGCGGCCTTGCGCTTCTGGTTGCCCAGTATTTTGTGGGGCGGGGCCCATATCCCTTTCTGCCCCTCCCGGCGTATGCCGTGCTTTGTCTGGCCGGGCTGTCATGCGTCTGGCAGATCACGCGGAGGGAGTTTGCCGTGCCGCGTTGGGTCTGCGTTTCCTTTGCCGCTGCCCTCGTGGCTTGGATAGCGATTCCGCTGCTGGGCCAGTCCGATCTTTGGTTGCCAGCTGCGCTGCTGCGAATGGTTCTGGCGTGCTGGATCGTTTGCGGACTGCTGGTTTTTGTCGTGACGGGCACTGGCGAAAGGCTCGTCCTCCTCTCGATTCTGCTCGTCGGATCGTTTGTGCAAGCGGCTTTCGGGATTTTTCAATACATGTTTCCCGACGCGCATCCGCATCTCGGCTGGATCTCAGAACTTTGCCCCGAGCGCATGGAGGGTCATGCCTTTCGGGCACGGGGATTCTATTACAATGCCAACCACCTCGCCTGGCTGCTGAACTTCGCGGGGGCATTCGCCCTCTCCATCGGCGTCTGGGGCCGGGTCGGCTTGTGGCCGCGCATCCTTCTGCTCTACGGAGCGGCGATGTTCTTCGGCGCGGGCATCCTCACACAAAGTCGCGGAGGCTTGCTTGGAGCCGCCACCGCTTTGGGCGTGTTTCTCATTCTAAGCGCCCGAGGCCTTATGCTCGGAGCGTGGGGCAACCGGGGGCGGATGTTCGGCTTGGTGGCCTTGGCTGTTTTAGTCACTTTGGGCGCGGCTTGGCAGGCCTATGAGTCCAGCGATCTCGCCCAATACCGCATTCTGAAGGCGGGTGAGGAAAGCTACCGCGCGACCGTTTGGAAAACGGCCTTCCGTCAATGGCAGTCCGAACCTCTCTTTGGAACAGGCCTTGGCACTTTTACCAATTTCTCACGCCAAAACAGGTTCCGCGCGGATGCTTTGGATGATGTTTTTGCGCACAACGACTGGGTGCAGGCGCTCGCGGAAATCGGCCTGATCGGTGCCGGTCTGGGCTTTTGCGTTTTGCTTGTGCATTTCTCCTCGGGATGGAGATCGATGGTCGTTGATCTCCGCCAACGAATAGCCGCCAGGAGCTCGCCCGTAAGTTTGAAGGCCGCGATGCAGATGGGAGCCATGTCCTCGCTCGCCGCGTTTGCGGTTCATTCGTTCTTCGACTTCAACATGCAGGTCCCGGCCAACGCGCTTTTGGTCAGTGTTTCACTGGGAATCCTGGCCTCGCCCGGGCATCGGATTTCATCCGGCTCGGTTCCGGTTTTTGCATCACGCCTGGCTTTTGCAAGCATTCTGGCGGCGGTGCTGGTGCTGGTATGGAGCGCTTGGAAAGACCTGCCCGCCGAGTTTGCCTGGGTCCGCGCCGATGCCGCACTGGCTCGCGGAAATTCCGAACGAGCACTGGAACTTGCCGAAGCCGGGATATCGGCAAACCCGAAGCACAGTGCCCTCGCCGCCACCGGGGGACGGGTGGCCCTCGCTCTTGGCAAAGACACCCGTTTTTCCGAAGTCGAGCGGCGTCGCCTGCTGCAGCGTGCCGTCGATTTATCATCAATCGCCGCCCAAGCAGAACCATGCGACGCTTGGTATCTCATGAACCTAGCCCACGCCTATGACAACCTCGGGAATTTCGAGCAAGCCAAACTCCTCCACCAGACCGCCATCACCAAGGCCCCCTACTATGCGACGCCCTATGAATTCTATGCTCTCCACCTAGAGCTCTCCGCCTCACCCGCCGAGGCTATCCGCTTTTACGAACTCGCCCTCCATCTCCCGGGGTCCACATTTGCCGCCCAACGGCGGGATGCCCTGCTCAGAAATTCTGCTTACGGAACGATGAGGTAGGCAGCACTTGAGCGCTCAGTGTCAAAAAAATTTATTGGATTGAAGAGCGCCCAGAGATATGCATTTTCGAGTTCTTTCCTCTTATGCAGCAAAAATCCTACCTATGCGCTTTCGTGGCCCTTCTACTGTTCGTGAATTTACACGCTCAGGCGCAGCAATCATCTGAGGAATTCTACGGGGCGCCAGCTCCAGCTGATTTTCCACAAGAAGAAGGAGTGCCAGTAGATGACAACGCGGCTGCGCTGGAAAATATTCCCGAGAAAGTTTCCGAAGGCGCATTTGAGGAAAAGCCCTTCACTTTGGATTTTGCGGTTCGTGAAGGATATGACGACAACCTGTTTACGACGGAAACCAACCGTTCGGCCAGTTTTTACACGAATATGGCGGGTGGTGTTACTTACACCGCCGAAAGTTCCCGCCTGCAACTCTCTGCCGCGCTCAATGGCGGTGTGACATATTACTACACGCGGCCCGGCAACAAATTCGACTACACGGGAGCTTTGAATCTCCAAGGTGCCTACAAGCTCAGCCAGCGGCTGACTATAAATTTTTCAACAAATACAGCCTACCTTGCCCAGCCTGATTTGACCATTGCGGGTGGAACGAACCGGCAAAACGGCGACTATATTTATTCCTCAACGACGGTGGCTGGCGCTTATCAATGGTCTGAAAAATTCTCTACCGACACGAAATACAATTTCACGCCTTTCCTTTATGTGGATAGCTCCCTCAACGACAATCAAGGCCGCATCGAACAAACGCTCAGCCAATCCTTCCGCTGGTTGGTTCTTCCCAAGACTACCGGGGTTCTTGAATATCGCGCAAATCCAGTGACTTATTTCAGCGCTCCTTTGGATAGCTTCGGGCAGTTTTTCTTGCTGGGAGTGGACCAAATTTTCAGCTCGAAGTTTAAAATCACGGCGCGTGGTGGTGCCGAGTTGAGATTTTACAACAGCGACAACGATAATCCCAATTATGTCGGTCCATTTGCCGAACTCAACGGATTGTATGAATACCAAAAATCGTCCAGTGTAGGCTTGAACATGCGCTACGGCACGGAAGGTTCGGGATTGGATGGAGCCCCCACCCGCCAAACCTTTCGAGTTGGATTCAATATCGTTCAAGGCATCACTCCCAAACTTTCCTTTACCGGAGGCTTGAATTATCAAAACAATTTCTACAACGAGTTCGATAAGCAGGATGAATCGCCTGAATTCTATGAAAACATCATCGAATTCGCGCTGGGAGCGAATTTCAAGATGACCAAAGATTTGATCCTTCAAGGAGGCTACACCTACACGATTGATATGGCTCCAGCATCGGAACAACTCAGCTACCAACGCAATGTTGCCTTTGTTGGCATGGATTTGGCGTTCTGACTCTCCCCGCGTTTGTTGACTCCCTTGTATATCACGCAGATCGTCGAAAAGTCTTCTCTACGACTTGTCATTTGATGTTCCTCCTCCTCTGTGCTTAATTGTCCCTCCTCTTGATGAATTCGGAAGACTCCAACGAAGCCCAACTCCATTTTCTCGATTACTGGCGCGTCATTCGCATTCGCTTTCCGCTCATCGTCTTGGTCTTTCTTTTGGTGGTCATAACAACGGGAGTCGTTACTTATTTTCTTCCAAAGCAATACGAGTCCAGCGTCACCATGCAGATCAACCAGAACGATACCTACTTGAAGGTGTTCGACGATCGCACGGGCGGGAGGGGATTTGACCCTCGTTTCATCACCACGCAATTCGAGATCATTCAGCGTAAAGAAATCCTTTATCCGGTGATCGAGGCACTCGGCCTCGAGCAAAAGTGGAAAAAACTCTACGGCATTGTTGGAAAGGAACAAACCCTCTTCCGACTAAGAAAAATGATAGATGTTCGCGAGATTCGAAACACCGAACTCATCCAAATCAGCGTTCTCGACCAAGATAAAAATGAAGCCTCGGAAATCGCCAATCGCATTGCGGAAGAGTATCAGCGCCGCCGCATTGGTGAGCAGCAAGGCACGGTCAATCGATCGCTTATTCAGTTAAAGGATGAAGTGGCGAAACAGAGTCGCCGGGTCGATGAACTTCGCGCCGAGGCGCAACGCATTCGGATTGAGAATGAAATTCAAGATTTGAACCCCGATAGCGTTGTGGATCCCATGCAGGCGGCCAACGAGGTTCTCCTCTCCGTCGAGCAGCAAGTGAGCACTGAGCGTCTGAGGGTTTCCTCGCTTCGTGCGAAATACGAGCAGATCAGCAAGCTCTCCGATGACCAGATCATGCGCAGCATCAGCACGCTCGATGTGCAGGATCCCACCATCATTCAAATGCTTCCGCAGTATCAAGAAGTGGTTTCCGAGGAAGCCCGCATGCTGAATAGTGGGCTGGGAGTCAACCATCCCACCGTTAAGTCCATACGAGCCAAAAGAGAAGTCATGGCCACCCAACTTGCCGCCCAGATAGCCTCCCTGCGTGCCAGCATGGAGGCAAACATCCGGATCGGCGAGGAATCGATCAAAGAACTTGAGCAGCGTCTTCGCGAAACTCAAAGTAAACAGCAGGCTTCCAAAACCCGTGCCTCAGGTTACTACGAGGCAAAAAATAATTACATTCAGGCCAAAAAAATCCTTGAAGCGGCCGAGATGCGTCTCTCAACCGAAACGATGCAACGCACCATGCCCCAAGATCCTGCGGTAATCTGGGAGCGCGCCGAACCTGCGGACTTTCCCTCCCGTCCGAGAGTGCTTCTCAACATGATACTTGGTGTGCTCGTTGGGCTTGGTTTCGGTATTGGCTTGGCTTTTTTCATTGAATATCTCGACACCAGCGTGAAGACGCTCCAAGACTTGGAAAAAATTTTACAAGTTCCTGTTCTCGCGGTTATTCCGAAGAATGTCAGTCTTCTCATTCGGGGGAGTGATGACAATCCAGATGCGGAGGCTTACCGCATCATGCGCACGAACATTGAATTCAATCGCAAATCTCCCGCGGCCAGCTCGATTACCATCGTAAGCGGTGGTGCAGGAGAGGGCAAATCAACGACTCTCAACAACTTGGCTTATACCTTTGCCAAGGGTGGCTACTCAACACTGGTGGTGGATGCGGACCTAAGACGCCCCTCTCAGCATCGTCTCTTTGGTATTGAAAATAAAATTGGGCTCAGTGATTATCTCATTGGAAGCTATGATCTTGAAGAAGTTGTTCAGGTTACGAAGCTCGAAAATCTTTATTTCCTTCCCAGCGGTGAGCTTCCGAGGGATGCTGTCGGAATTTTAAACTCTCAACGCATGCTGGATTTGATACAAGATGTGAAAAGCCGATTCGATGTCGTCTTCTTTGATTCACCGCCAATTCTTGGAGTCAGCGATGCTTCCGTGCTCTCGAGCGAAATGGATTTAACCATTATCGTTGTGCAACATCGCCGCTTTCCAAAGGCGATGCTCCAACGGGTCAAACAGGCGATCGACAATGTGGGCGGGGTTGCATTAGGCGCGGTGCTCAATAATGTGGACATCCGCCATGATCAATCCTACGAATATTACACAAGCTATTACAATTATTATAGTAAACCGCAGGGGAGAGATCAGAGGGGAACCTCGGTTCCCAATAAGTCATCGTCTCAATCTGTCAAAAACATCAATAAAACCGGTGAATATTAAACTTTTCATTGGAGCGATTTCTTTCGTTTTGCTGTCATCCAGTCTCTTCGCGCAAGACGCCGTTTTGCGGTCCGGAGATTCTTTAGAGTTGCGCATAGGAGGCGTGCCTCCCGAGGAAGTTCAGCAAGTTTCTGGTGCATATACAATTGATGGGGATGGATTCGTGAATCTGCCACATATTGGAAAAGTCCGCGCTTCCGACGCCACACAGTCGGAATTGCAGCGGTCTATCGAATCCTCCTACATCTCGCGTCAGATTTACACGAATCCCTCCATCACCCTGACTATTCCCAATATGGCGCGCTTTGTGAATACAGGCGGCGAGGTTAAGGCGCCTCAGCGCGTGCCTTTTACGGCCGATCTCACCCTGCTCGGTGCCATCAGTGCTTCCGGAGGGTTCACGGATTTTGCGGATCAAGGAAAAGTCCGTCTCTTGCGCGATGGGAAAGTCACCATCGTAAATGTCAAAGATGTTAGGAAGGATCCCGAGAAGGATATCCGTCTGAAGCCCGGGGACAGGATCGAAGTGCCACAAAGTTTTTGGTGAGTTTTTTCTCTTTTAATGAACGACTTTGAAAATGAGGAACTCCAGTGGTTTTGCATAAAATGCAAGCCCCGGCAGGAATCCGCCGCCAAGCGCAGCATTCTGAGGGATATTGGCGCGGAGGTTTTTTGTCCGATGCTTCGATTTGAGCGGGCGCGACGGAGTGGTCGGGTGCGGGTCACCGAAGCAATGTTTCCGGGTTATTTGTTTGCGCGCTTCAACTATCGGAACCAGCATCGTCA
Organism: Terrimicrobiaceae bacterium; assembly: GCA_044340205.1. Classification (GTDB taxonomy): domain Bacteria; phylum Verrucomicrobiota; class Verrucomicrobiia; order Chthoniobacterales; family Terrimicrobiaceae; genus UBA967. The sequence continues at coordinate 16,318 of JBIIUB010000026.1, read as the reverse complement.
TTTGGGCGCATGCCATGGAGTTTCCCACATCGTCAAGTTTGGAGGCATCGCAGCGCTTGTCGGGGAGGATATTATTAAAGCCCTGCGTGAGGTTGTGGTGGATGAGGAAACGGTGGAAATTCGCACACAGATCGAGGTGGGCAGCGAGGTGCAGGTTCTCAAGGGGGCCTTCAGCGGAATTCGCGCCATCGTCACTCAGGTTCTTCCTGCCCAGGCCCGTGTGAAAGTTCTCCTCGAACTCCTCGGTATGGAGCGCGAGGTCGAAATCGAGGAAAGCGGCGTATTGCCGCACATCGCCCATCCTTTGGCTCCCGGTTAGTTTGTCTTCAAAATTTCGGGCATGCGCCCTGTTTGAGCTGCGGGAGGCGTAGCCTTCACGCCCGGAGGTTTTGGCGGATTGATGGCTCGCACATTGGACTTTGTGAGCAGCGGAATTTCACGCAGGGCTTCGATTCGGACTTTTGCGATGCCCCGGTCGTAGGTGCCGAGTTTTTTTGCGGCGGCGACGCTGAGGTCAATGATGCGACCCTTGATATAAGGACCGCGATTGTTGACCCGCACGATGATCGAGTTGCCGGTTTTTAAATCTATAACCCGAACGCGGGTGTTGAAAGGCAGTTTCTTATGTGCCGCTGTGAAATCCCCGGCGCGGTAGGTCTCGCCATTCGCCGTCAAGCGGCCAATCCAGCGCCCGCCATACCAAGAGGCCATTCCATACTCCAGCAATGTTGGCGTGCCGGAGAAAACCTGCGCCTCTCTTCCATCGGGAGATGTGTCAATGACCATGCGGGTTTGGCATCCGGCTAGGAAAAGGCAAAAAATCAACCCCCACGCGCCATGCCAGAATCGGCACGGCCGTTGTTGGAGAGCTATTTCGGGAGGCATGGGGCGTGGGAATCCAATGTGGCGAGGGCGGCTGAAAGTGCGGCCTCGGGAGAGGGCAATTCGCTTAAATTCAGGGAGGGAAAAGTAAATTGGGTGCGTCCCCAGGTCAATTGGCGTTTCGCGTAGCGTTGGGTCGCCATCACCATGGCGGCCTTGCAGTCCCCTTCGCTGATTTCGCCCCGGATGAGTTGTTGGATTTCTTGAAAGCCGATGGCGCGTCGTGCGCCCTCTCCCGCATGAGAGGCGGCACGGACTTCCTCAACCACGCCGGAAAGAAACATGGCTTCAACATTCGCGGCGATGCGACTGCGCAGATCCTCGCGATCCCGCGTGAGCACGAGCCCGCGAAAAAGCCCCTTGTCCTTGCTCCAAGCGTCACGGGATTCAGCTAAGGGCTTTCCAGTGAGAATAACGATTTCGAGAGCGCGGCGGACTCTCACGGGATTTTGAGTGTCAATCGCAGCAGGTGCCGCCGGATCTTTTTCAGACAACTGCGCCAGCACATTCTCGAGAGGCATGACCGCGATGCGGGCGCGCAAGGCAGGATCGGTCTTGGGCATTTCCGCCAAGCCGTGTGTGAGGGCTTTCAGGTAGAGGCCGGTTCCTCCGGTTAAAATTGGCACGCGACCGCACAATTGTATGTCTCGGATGCAGCGCCAAGCCTCTTCTGCATAGATCGCAGCATCGAACCCTTGCTTGAGATCTAAAAAACCCACCAAGTGGTGGGGAACCAGCGCGTGCTGCGCCGGCGTGGCCTGGGCAGTGAGGATCGGCAGTCCGGCGTAAATTTGAAAAGCATCCGCCCCTACGATTTCTCCTCCGAGGTGGAGCGCCAGCGCGACGGCGAGAGCGGATTTTCCCGCGCCTGTGGGCCCCGTCACGATGATCGGACGGGGCCCCTTGGCGAAGGATGTTTGTGTGTTACTCAGCGGCTGGGGCGGCGGTGCGTTCGGATCGGCGCTCCTCAAGAGCTTTGGCTCCGCTCACCACGAGTTTGCGTCCCATGAATTCCTTGTCGTGGAGATCCGAGACAGCGCGTTTTGCTTCATCCACCGACTGCATTTGCACAAAGGCAAATCCCTTGGAGCGCATGTTGTGGCGATTCACAACGATTTCGACATTCTGCACTGATCCGACTCCGTTGAAGAGGTCGAACAGGTCGCTTTCGCCAGCGTCGAACGAGAGGTTGCCGACATAGAGGCGGGGCGAAGTGACTTCGACCACCTCGGGTGTGCGCATGCCGGTAGGGCGCTCGCTGCGGCTCTGGCGCTCGCGGGCAGGGCGCTCGGAGGAGGCGCTTTCGGTAGTGCGGGTTTGGCGTTCCTCGCGGGCGGGCCGTTTTGTTTCCTCAGGTTTTCCGGTTAGGAATCCAAGGATGCGTGCGAGGAGCGATTTTTTGGCTTTGGGTTTGTTTTCGTGTTGGGCGGAGCCGGTTCGGCTACCGCGATCGGAGCGTCGGCCGGACCCTCGGCGTGACGAGCGGCGTGTTCCGCTGGGTGAGTATTCTGATGACATGGTTTCTAGTATTGCGTTGCGTGGCCGACCCGCCGTGCGGAGAAATCCTCTCCACAGGAACGGCGCGGACGGCAGTTCTGCTGCCGACGATGCACACCCCCTTGCAAGTGTGTGCTTAACGCACACCGCAAAGAACATGAGTGACGCGATGAATTCAGACCTTGGACCGTAGTAAAATGAGTCGCCGGAGCCGTATTGCATGTATGATAGCGTCGGAAGCCCTTCGAATATTCCCTTTGTCAAAGGGAAACTCAAGGCGGAAATCATGCGTAGAGATATCAAAATGCATTTATTTTGCTTATGTCGGCGATATTTTGTTCGATGTTCATACTTCATGAAATTCCTCCTCCCGCTGATCGTTTTACTTTTTCCCGGTTGCGCAGCCATCGAGCAGGCTGATCGCTCCAATACTGAGAAGCTTCTGGCGGCCGCTGGATTCAAGGTTCTGCCGGCCAACACCACCGAACGCCAACTCTCCCTCGAGTCGGCGCGCCCCTACAAAGTCGAGCGCAAGCTCAAAGGCGATGAGGTCTACTATTTCTACGCCTGCCCGGATCAAAGCATCGCCTATATTGGAAACCAGACGGACTACTCGAAATACCGCGAACTCGAGCTCCAGCAGGAAATCGCCAATCAAAACACTGCAGCCTCCGAAAACACCGTGCTCGCTGTTCAGCAGTGGAATGACTGGCGGGTTTGGGGGCCATCCGCCGCATTGCCTCCGCCACGATTCGGGGGAGGGCGCCGCTAACCGCTCCTCCAAAATCCGAGCGCAACTCTGGCGGGTGTCGCGTGTTTAAATCCATATGCTCACACCGCTGCCCTCCCACGAATGGACTCTTGCCGCCGCCGCGCATCTTTTGAATCGCGCCGCGTTTGGCGGTTCGCCTGAGGAAATCCAGCGCCTTCATTCGATGGGGCATGCGGCTGCGGTTCGCAGTCTCTTGAAGGCAGGCGAGGAAGAGGATCTCTTTCCCGCTCCGGAGTTCGCTCCAATGAAGTTTCAGCGCCCCGGAAACGACTCCATGACGCCCGAAGAGCTCGCGGAGAAGAGAAAAATCATGAACATGCAGGCGAGGGAGCGAACTCAGGAGGCCCGCACCTGGTGGATTCAGCGAATGGCCTCCACGCCCTACCCGGCCCGCGAGAAGTGTGTGCTTTTTTGGCATGGCCATTGGGCGACAAGCATCCAAAAGGTCAACGACCCCTTCCTTGTTTTGCAACAAAATCAAACCCTGCGCGCCCGCGCCTTCGGCCCCTTTGCGCCGTTTGCCAAAGAGATGGCGAAAGACCCCGCGATGATCCGCTACCTGGACCTGAACTCAAGCAAGGCTGGGCATCCGAATGAAAATTTCGCCCGCGAACTCATGGAATTGTTCACCCTCGGCGAGGGGAATTACAGCGAGGAGGATATTCAAGAGGCGGCCCGCGCCTTCACCGGCTACCGCATCAATCCCGAAACCGGCGCTTTTCATTTCGGCCGAAAAAACCACGACGCCGGCGTGAAAAAAATCTTCGGCAAAACCGGCGCGTTCGATGGCGATGCGACAGTTGATCTTATTGTATCCCGACCGCAGTGCGCGGAGTTTCTCTCGGCGAAAATTTGGAATTTCTATGTCGGCGAAAAACCCGCTGCTTCATTGAACGAAGTTTTGGCCTCTGAATACCGCGCCTCTGGTCTTCAAACAGGAGACTTTCTCGAAAGAATTTTTTTAAGCCGGGAGTTCTACTCTCCAAAATACTGGCGGCGTCAGATCAAGAGCCCCGTCCAGTGGCTCATTCAGACCTGCAAAGTTCTCGAAAGACCCCTGCCGGATTTCAAGATGGTCCACAACACACTTGAACAACTCGGCCAGACACTCTTCGCTCCGCCGAATGTGAAGGGATGGGATGGCGGCCGAGCTTGGATCAGCTCCTCCACCCTGCTCTTACGTTACAACCTATCCGGCACGCTGGCGAGGGGAGGGGGTGATTCCGCGCCAGATATCGAAAAAATCCTTCCCGCTGCGGCAACCCCGCAGCAGGCGTGCGACCTTCTCTCGTGGCGTCTCTTCCAAGGCCCCATGAACTCTGAGTTGCGCGAAAAGACTTTTCATCACTTGGAGAAAAATGGAAATGCGCCCGCCGCCCGCCGCGACATCGTCCATTTGTTGATGAGCACCCCTGACTTTCAACTGACATGAAACACACCCTCCACACCCGAAGACACTTCCTTCGCACCTCCCTTCTCGGTGGTGCCGTCTCATGGACGATTCCTGCTTTTCTGGAGCGCACATTTTTCACTCTGGATGCCATGGCTGCCGACTCCGCCATTCAGACCGCCACGGGTAAGGACAGCCCGATTCTCATCGTGCTTCAACTTGCGGGAGGCAACGATGGGCTCAACACCCTCGTGCCGCTTGCCGATGATGCCTACTTCCGCGCCCGCCCGACCATCGCCATTCCCGGTGAAAAGACTCTGCGGTTGAACGATCATTTTGGATTGAACCCCAAACTCGAGGGGCTCAAGTCGCTCTACGACGAGGGACACCTCGGGATAGTTCAAGGCGTGGGCTACCCGAATCCGAACCGCTCGCATTTTCGTTCGACAGAGATTTGGCAAACGGCATCCGACAGTAGCGTGACGGAACAGTATGGATGGATGGGCCGTTACTTCGACTCTTGCTGCAAAGGTGAAGACCCATCCATCGGCGTCAGCATCGGATCCCAGGCCCCACAGGCTTTTTCTGCACCCGAGCCGCGCGGGATATCATTCTCCCGGCCGGAGCAATTCCGCTTCGACCTCAAAACCGCATCCGACCGCAATGCGGTGGACGAGTTTTTTCGCTCGGTGAATGATTTCGAGTCCGGGCAGATGGATGGAGGCAGCATTGGAATGCTCGCCGGGCACGCGGATGCAAGCGGTGATACGCTGGATTTTCTCCAACGAACCTCCCTCGATGCCGTCATGAGCTCCGACAAGGTGGCCGAGATCATCAAACGCACCCGGCCAGGAGCCTCCTATCCGTCGAACAGGCTTGCGGACTCGCTCAATCTCGTCGCCAGACTCATCGGCGGGGGAATGCCCACGCGGGTTTACTATGTGTCCCAAGGCGGCTACGACACGCACAGCAACCAAGCCGGCGCGCATGAAAGGCTCATGGCGGAACTCGACTCCTCGCTCTCCGCTTTTTGCGCGGATTTGAAGGCTCAAGGCAATTTTGATCGGGTCCTTCTGATGAGCTTCAGTGAATTTGGCCGCAGGGTTCAGGAAAATGCCAGCGGTGGCACGGACCATGGTGCCGCCGCTCCACTTTTCGTTGTTGGCGGAAAAGTGAAGCCAGGCATCTTCGGATCCGCTCCCAGCCTCACGCAATTGCACGATGGCGACATGATTCATGGCGTCGACTTTCGCAGCGTTTACGCGACCGTTTTGTCAAAATGGCTCAAAGCCCCCGTCGAGCCGGTTCTGAAAAGAAACTTCCCTCTGCTGCCCTTTGTTTGAGTTGCCGCTCCGAGCGCAGCATTGATGCGGCGGCGTGTTTGCTTTCTACTCGTGGTGATGTCCGCAACGCTGCTCATTGTTGATGACGAAAAAAACACACGCGACGGTCTCCGCAATGCGCTGGAGACCGAGTTTGAGGTTTATGTTGCACCGGATGCTGATGGTGCCCTGGCGACTCTGGAGAGCGTGCCGGTGGATGTCGTGCTCACCGACCTGCGGCTCGGCGGGGATGATGGCATGTCTCTCATTGAGCGGATTGTTAAAAAAGCAAACGCGCCGATTTGCATCATGATGACCGCTTACGGTTCGGTGGATACCGCCGTGGAGGCGATGAAGCGCGGAGCCTACGACTTTGTCACGAAGCCGGTGAACATCGACCGGCTCGAAATCCTCATCAAGCGTGCCCTCCGCGAGCGCAACACTAGTCGTGAAAACAAGGAACTCCGCTCGAAGGTCCAGAACCAGTTCCGCGTTGATGGCATGATCGGCCGATCTCCCGCGATGGTGGAGGTTTTCGACACCATCAAGCAGGTCGCTCCCTCACGCGCCAATGTGCTCGTGCAAGGCGAGAGCGGCACCGGCAAGGAACTCGCTGCCCATGCCATCCACGAACTCAGTCCCCGCGCGAAGGAGAAATTCGTCGCCGTCCACTGCGCCTCCCTTACGCCCGAGTTGCTCGCCAGCGAGCTTTTCGGTCATGAAAAAGGCGCCTTCACCGGAGCCTTCGAGCGCCGCATCGGTCGCTTCGAACAAGCCAAGGGCGGCACACTTTTTCTCGATGAGATCGGCGAGATTGACCTCACCACACAGGTTAAAATCCTCCGCGTCCTCGGTGAAAGAACCTTCGAAAGGGTGGGGGGAGGGGAAACGCTCACAGCCGATGTGCGCCTCATCGCCGCAACCAACAAGGATCTCTCCAAACTCGTCGCCGAGGGCAAATTCCGCGACGACCTTTTCTTCCGCCTGCATGTGGTTCCCATCACCATGCCGCCCCTCCGCGACCGCAAGGTGGATATCCCTCTTTTGGTGGATGCCTTTTTGCGGGAAACCGCACTCGAAAACGGGAAACCCCATCGCGAACTCTCGCCAGAGGCGATGGAAAAGGTGCTGGAATACGATTGGCCCGGGAATGTCCGCGAATTGCGGACGGCGGTGGAGCACGGCGTCGTCATGGCCTCCGGCCCGCAAATCACACTGCGCGATATGCCGGCGACCCTTCGCTCGCAAAAAATCGCCGCCTCCGATCAAGGCCTGCCATCCACCACTTCCGGCGGATTGAATTTGCGCGACACCGAGACCTCTCTTATCCTCCTCGCGCTTGAGGATTGCCGTCAAAACCGCAGCGAAGCCGCCAAGAAACTCGGCATCAGCCGCCGCACATTGCACCGTCGCCTCAAGGAACTGAACCTCTTCAAACGCTCGTTACACTTGTAAAATGGCACAATCAGGAAAAAGCCTGCAGGATGTGGTCCACTCCCTCGACCAAGGTGGACTCGTTCCGGTCATTCGGGTGGCGATGTTCGGCGCCCTCATTTTAACCCTCACTCTTCTCTATCTTTTCGTTCAGTTCCGCGGACTCTCAAGCGCCACGGCAATGGATCAGGCTCAAATCGCCCGCCAACTCGCCATGGGAAATGGATTTTCCACGCAATACATCCGTCCGCTTGCGATTTGGCAGCTTGAGACGGCAGGAAAAAAAATTCCCAAGGACGAGTTCCCCGATGTTTTCCAATCCCCGCTTCATCCGCTGATCAATTCCATACCTCTCAAAATGGTGGAGTCCTCTTGGAAGCTCACGCCGACCGATCTGGTCTATGTCGGCGACCGCGTTATCGCAGGCACTTGCATTCTGCTTTTTTTCCTCTCTGTCTGGATTTGGTATCATGTCGCCTGCCGTCTCTTTGACAAATTGATCGCCCTCCTAGGATCCGCCATCATTATCCTTAGCGATCTGATGTGGCAGTTCTCCTTGTCTGGACTGCCTCAAATGCTCCTGCTCCTCCTCCTTTCCTGTGCGGCTTGGCTCACCTTGAAGGCTATGGAAAAACGCGACGAGTTTGTGCCTTCGCTCATGTTCCTTTTCGCTGCCGGGGCGGTTTTTGGGCTCATGGTTCTGGCTCACGGGGCGACATTCTGGATTTTCCTCGGATGGCTGGTCTTCACCCTTTTCTATTTCCATCCACGCGGCATTGCAGGCTTGGTGGCCCTCGCCGCGCTCTTGCTTGTCACGCTTCCCTGGGCTGTCCGGAACTACGCCGTCTGCGGGAATCCCCTCGGCCTGGCGGGCTACGAACTGGTTGCTCCCGTTAATACCGCCGAAACCGTCTACCTGCGCTCGCTGAACGAGCCTCCTCCGCTTTCGGGAATCCACCCTTTCAATCGCCTGAAAAATGCCGTCTTTGCCCAGTCGGATAAAATTTTCCCATTTCTCGGAATGAATATTGTGGCTGTGGCGTTTTTTATCTCGCTACTCCATCGATTTAAATCCCCGGCGACCTCCGCCTTCCGCCTGTGCGTGGTTCTAATGTGGCTCGGCGCCTTTGTCGGAATGGGCCTCTGCGGCGTCGAGGGGGTTGTTTCTTCGAACCAATTCCATGTTTTGTTCATCCCGCTTTTTGTCTTCTACGGACTGGCATTCCTGATCGTGCTCTGGAACCGGCTTGAAATCGGGATTCCAGCGATGCGCAGTGTTTTTCTGGGGGGTGTCGTTTTCCTTTGCGCCCTGCCAATGATGGCGACTCTTTTTGCAGGAAAAGACATGGCCATTCAATGGCCGCCCTATGTGCCGCCCTTTATCGCCGTCCTGGGTGAATGGTATGGCAAGGATGAAGCCATCGCGACCGATATGCCCTGGGCGACCGCATGGTATGCCCAGCGCAAATCCCTCCTCCTGCCGAAGACCATCAAGGACTTCAACCGCATCAGCGATTTTCGTGTGCTGGGCGCGCCACTCTCCGGACTCTACCTCACGCCCATCACCGGAAACCGCCCGCTCTTCAGCGATATCTACAAAGGCCCCTACACCGATTGGGTTTTCATGATCACCCGCCCGCCAAATGTTCAGGGGTTTTCGTTGCCGGTCTTCACGCCTCTGCCGATCGACGGGGAGTGCATCCTTTTCGCGGATAGGGACCGCTGGTCGCGCCGGGAGTGACATGGAGGCTCTCTCACTGACAAAGACCGATTGGGAGGAGCGCATGGCTGCGTGGGGGCAGCCTGCCTACCGCGCCGCGCAGGTGCTGGAGTGGATTTACCAACGCCGGGTCCGCGAGTGGCGGGATATGTCGAACCTCCCCGCAGCTCTCCGCGAGCGGCTTGAAACGGAATTCCCCGCTGCCCGCCTCGTCAAAATCCGCGAAACCGGCGCGCGGGACACGACCAGAAAATTTCTTTTCCGCCTTGCCGATGGACAACTCATCGAGAGCGTCCTCATCCCCGCCTCCCCGGCTCTTTACGGCGAGGCTTCAGATCGCCGAACGATCTGCATTTCCAGCCAGGTCGGCTGCGCCTATGGCTGCAAATTCTGCGCCAGCGGGCTCGAGGGTTGGAAAAGAAACCTCACCGCCGGCGAGATTGTGGATCAATTCCTCCAGGTCGAAGCCGAGAGCGGGGAGAAGATCAACAACATCGTGTTCATGGGCATGGGCGAGCCGATGGCAAACTACGACAATCTCCTTCGTGCCATTGGCATTCTCAACGCGCCTTGGGGCGTGGGTGTCGGTGCCCGCCACATGACGGTTTCGACATCCGGCCTCGTGCCGCGCATCCGCGATCTCGGCGAGCAGCCACTCCAAGTGAGGCTCGCCATCTCTTTCCATGGGGCGACGGATGATGTCCGCGGCCGCATCATGCCAGTGAACAAAAAATACCCCGTCGAGGAACTCCTCGCCGCCTGCGAGGATTATGTGCGTCTGAAAAAACAACGCCTCACCTTCGAGTTCATTCTCATCCGCGATATCAACGACTCCCCCGAGCAGGCCCGCCTCCTCGCCCGCCAGGCCCGCCGCGTCAACGCCAAGGTGAACCTCATCCCCTACAACACCGTCGATGGGTTGGAATGGGGTCGCCCGGACGAAGCCCGCCAGGAGGCGTTTCTCAAAATCCTTCAGCAGGCCGGAACCGAGGCCACCCTGCGCCGTGAGAAGGGGCACGACATCGCCGCAGCCTGCGGACAGCTCCGCCTGCAGGTCGAAAAATCCGTTGCCCAGACCCCTGTCTTGCTTTAGCCGTTTAGTGATGTCCGACGACAACCAATTTCCGAACGAGGAGGCCTGGGACGAATACAAGTGGGAGCGCTTCCTCCAGCAGCAGGATCAGAATACGGAGAAGTATTTTCAGCTGCTTGAGAAATACATGGATCACCCGGACTGCGATGAAATCGTCGCCGAAGAAATGGGCTGGAGCATCTTTGAGGAGGCTGAGCAGACGCAGGAGCAATTTGAGAACTTTCTAAGCGAGGCGGTGGAATACCTCACCGACGAGGAGGAGCAGGAATACGACGACGAGTTCGAGGAGTTCACCCACTCCGCTGTTTACGAGGATACCCTGCGCTTGCATCGCTGGATCAACCGCCTCCTCGACACGCGCGAGGACCTGCGCGAGCACCCCGAGGCCGTTCGCTTCGCCACGCGTTCCGCCATCTGCGGAGCCAAGCTGGCAGCGGGTCTCTGCGGTCACGACACCTCGGAGATCGGAATGACGATCGCCTACCTCAAGCGCGCACTCAAGGCGGCAAACGACGCACTCGATGCCATGAACAATCTGCTCGAGTCGGGCCTCATCGACCGTCGCCGCGCCAACCACGCCCGCCGTCTCGTATTCAAAATCCGCGACCGCATCGTCGACAACATGGGCGCCTACCGCCTCAAGTGGCGCAACCGCCACGGCAACGCCTGATGTTTGGTAGACTCTCGGATAAACTTCAGGATGTTTTCAAAAACCTCCGCGGCCAAGGCAAGATCAGCGAATCGAATGTCACGGACGCCCTCCGCGAGGTTCGACTCGCGCTGCTCGATGCCGATGTCCACTTCCAGGTAGCGAAGGATTTCATAGCCAAAGTCAAGGAGAAGGCCCTCGGCGAAGCCGTTCTCCGCAGTGTGACGCCCGGCCAACAGATCGTAAAAATTTTCCACGAGGAACTCTGCGCACTCCTCGGAGGCAACGCCGCGGAGCTCAATCTCGACAAGCCCGCGCGCATTCTCATCGTGGGCCTCAACGGTGCGGGAAAAACAACCTCCTCCGCCAAGCTGGCCCGCCTGTTGAAATCGCAGGGCCGCTCGCCACTTCTCATCGCGTGCGACCTCCATCGCCCCGCCGCCATCGACCAACTCGCCGTCCTCGGTGGCCAAATCGATGTCCCTGTTTTCCGCCCCGAAAAAGGCGAGACCGATGTGCTCAAGGTCGCCAAGCAGGCTCTCGACTGGTGCGCCGCGACAGGCGACAATGTGCAGATCTTCGACACCGCAGGCCGCCAAGAACTCGACGAACCACTCATTGAGGAACTCAAACAACTCCGCGATTTTCTCCAACCGCAGGAAATCCTCATCGTCTGCGATGCCGCTACCGGACAGCAGGCCGTAAGCGTCGCCGAGCGCTTCCATGCCGCGCTCGGTCTCACCGGCATCATCCTCACTAAGCTCGACGGCGATGCCCGTGGTGGCGCCGCCCTCTCGCTCCGCTCCGTCACAGGCCAACCGATCAAATTCGCCGGCACGGGCGAAAAGCTCGAGCAGTTCGAGGTCTTCCACCCCGACCGGCTCGCAGGCCGCATCCTTGGCATGGGCGATGTCGTGAGCCTTGTCGAAAAGGCCGCCGAGGCCATCTCTGAAGACGATGCCCGCCGCATGGAGCAGAAACTCCGCACCGCATCGTTCGACCTCACCGATTTCCTTCAGCAATTCAAAATGCTCAAGCGCATGGGCCCCCTCGAAAATATCCTTGGCATGATTCCCGGAATGGATAAGATCAAAGATTCCTCGGTTGATGAAAACCAACTGAAACGGGTCGAGGCGATTATCCTCTCCATGACTCCGCAGGAGCGCACGCGTCCAGATATTCTGAATGCGCGCCGCCGCCAGCGGATCGCCCGAGGCAGCGGAGTTTCCGTCAGCGAGGTAAATAATTTGATCCTGCGTTTCAACCAGATGCGCAAGATGATGAAAAATATGGGCGCCATGAAAAAACTCATGGGCCGCGCCGGTGCCGGACTACCCTTCTGAGCCTCCGATAGGCAGCCTGACCACCACAAACGAATTTCCAACAACACAAACATACTATGGCAGTAGCAATCCGACTCCGCCGCGAAGGCGGTAAAAACCACCCGTATTACAGCATCGTCGTCGCCGACCAGCGCAGCCCGCGCGATGGCAAATTTATCGAAATCATCGGTAAATACGATCCCAAGCAAGAGGGTGAAAACTTCAACCTCAAGCTGGACCGCGCAGAATATTGGATCCAGTGCGGCGCCCGCCCGAGCCAGACTGTCGGCAGCATGGTTAACAAGGCCCGCAAAAAAGTCGCGGCCTAAGCAGTCCCGCCATGGAGGAGTTCCTGCGCTACGTCATCGGATCGCTTGTGGAATTTCCCGAGGATGTCGTTCTTAAAAAGACAGAGACGCCCTCAACAGTGAGCTTTCTCGTCGCAGCCAGGGCGTCCGACATTCCGAAAATCATCGGCAAGAGCGGCCACACAATCCGTGCCCTGCGCACGCTGCTCAATGCCTCCGCCGACAAGCGCAACTTGACAGCGACACTCGAAATTATCGAACCATGAAATCCCTAGCCACCACACTCCTCGTTGCTTTCGCCTTCGTCGCCATCCAGTCCGGATGCGAGCGCCATCCCGCATCGGAGACCGTTCCCGGTTACGCCGAGAAGATGGAAAAAAAAGAGGCGCAGGCTGAGAAAAAGGCAACCCATAGCGAGAAAGCCGATCCTCAGGCCCCGTCCTACTTCCCGCCGAAAAACTGATCTGTTTCCCGCCTGCTCGAGGCCGCTCCCGGACCGCAATGCGGCCAAGTTAGGATTTCATGTCCTCCACCGAAACACCGTCTGCTCCATCTCCTGCCCCGCTTGTGATGAACGAGCTGCAAAAGCTCCCGCTCACTGCATTGATCGAGCTCTCCGTCGAGGCCGGCCTTCGCATTCGGACCGACCTCACCCGGCGGCATCTGGTTGTGGATCAGGTTCGACACAGCCTGCATAAAGGGGGAGTCGTGACTGCCACAGGCCTTCTCGAGCGCGCTCAGGAGGGCTCCACCCTGCGTTTCACAGCCTACGACCTGCGTCCGGGAGTCGATGATCTTCTCGTCCCCCACGCCCTCATCAAAAAATTTTCCCTCCAGTCTGGCCTCATGCTGCAGGTCAAGGTCCGCCTGCCCCGCGACCGCGAACATGGCCTCGTCGTGGATGAAATTTTATCCATCGAAGACATCCCCGCCAGCGAGTGGCAGCCCCCGCTGGAGTTCGACAAACTCACGCCTCTTTTTCCCAACCGCCGCGTCTTCTTGGAAACACCAAGGGACTCCGAACTCGCTGCGCGCGCCGTGGACCTCGTCGCCCCGCTCGGCATGGGCCAGCGAGGTCTCATCGCCGCACCGCCCCGTGCCGGAAAGACGATTCTTCTTCAGACCCTCGCCCGCAGCATCCGCATCAACCATCCCAAAGCTGCCCTCATCCTGCTCCTCGTCGACGAGCGCCCGGAGGAGGTCACCGACATGCGTCGCTCACTCGATTGCGAAATCTACGCATCCACATTCGATGAACCCGTGGCCCGTCATGTCCAGATCTGCGAAAGCGTCGCCAATCGCGCTCAGCGCCTCGTCGAACTCGGCCGTGATGTCATCATCCTCCTCGACTCCATCACCCGCATGGCTCGCGCCTACAACAACCTCCAACCCGGCAAAGGCCGCACCATGAGCGGCGGCGTCGATGCCAAGGCCCTCGCCAAACCCCGCAAATTCTTCGGAGCCGCCCGCAACACCGAAGAAGGCGGCAGCCTCACCATTCTCGGCACCGCCCTCATCGAAACCAAAAGTCGCATGGACGACCTCATCTTTGAAGAGTTCAAAGGCACCGGCAACATGGAGCTGCACCTCGATCGCTCCATCGCCGAAATGCGGATCTTTCCTGCCATTCAAATCGTCAAATCCGGCACCCGCCGGGACGAACTCCTCCTGCACCCCGACGAATACGAGCGCATCCTCCTCCTCCGCCGCCAACTCTCCGAACTCCCCGCCGCCGAGGCCATGGAAATCCTGGTCAGAAATCTCCAACACACCCGCTCCAACGCCGAACTCCTCCTCACCGGCCTCCGCGGCGTTTAAGCCCGATCTACATTTCGGTCTTGGACCTGTTGATCAGAAATTTTTACAGCCTGTTGCCCTATGATTTCGCACCTTGCGGATGTTCCATTTTTTCGCGATGAGCTGGCTGCTTTGCATGCTGCGGAGTGGAAACATCTTTACGCGGATTGGGATGAACACGCTGCGCTTGCTGAGTTTTTAAATCAAAAAGCGGATGGCTCCCTGCCTGCGACGCTTGTTCTGCATGAGGGGATGGAGTTGGTGGGGTCGGTGAGTGTGGTTTTCGGTGACTGTCCGGCGCGGTTGGATTTGGATCCATGGCTTGCCAGTCTGTATGTGGTTCCGCAGAGGCGCGGGCGCGGACACAGCTTGGAGCTTGTGCAAACTGCTATCGAGTTCGCGGCTGCTGCGGGAGCAAAGCAATTGCATGTTTTCACGGAGTCCGCAGAAAAGCTCTTCCAGCGCTGCGGTTTTGAAATGCTGGAGCGCACAATGCTGCAGGATGCGCCAATCAGCGTGTTGTTCAGGACACTGCCTCAGCCTTGAATTGCCGGCGGGGCGTTCTTAATGCGGATGATTCTTCACCGCACTTCGGCGCAGCCAATGGGAGTTTTTCGTCATGCGAGAGCCCGCACGAACCATCCGATTGAAGTTGCAGCACGAATGGTAGCCAAGAAGAAGATTGGCTATCGGGGAAGCTCGCGCAGATGGTCCTAGCTACCCGAGAAGCTTGGCGCGGGCGTCTTTCTCGCTCAAGCCGCCAGCGACAAGCAGCGAAATGGCTTTCTCGATCACCGCGTCTTTTTCTGTGAGAGCAGCGTCTTTCTCGGCAAGGGCAGCGTCCTTTTTTGTGAGCGCGGCGTTTGTTTCTGTTAGAACAGCGTCTTTCTCAGCAAGGGCGGCACTTTTTTCCGCGAGGGCTGCGTTTGTTTCCGCGACCAGGCGTTCCATGTCCTCGAGGTCTTCGAGGTAGTCGTCCTCGACCTCCATCGTTTCGCGCACATCGGGCTCGCTGATGGCTTTGATCAGGCGGCGGATGACTCCGTGGAATTTCTCTGGGTAATCTTCCTCTCGAATGCTGAGCGTGTGGGCGTCGGCGGGATCTTTTTGGCTTTGGTCGAAGATGCCGAGTAGGGATTCCAGATCATTTTGGCGGCGCTGCTTGAGGTGGGGAATTTGCACAATGATGCTGTCGTGGGTGAGGCTTTCGATGAAGTCCTCTTGGCGTGCAATTTGTTCGCGGCCGGTGGCGTCAAGATACTGACGGACGACTCGGATCACCGGTGATTCGGTATGCTCGAGCGAGTGTCCGAGCAGATAGATGCTCAGGATCGGCATGGCGCGCAGTTCGCCATTGACCATGTAGGAATTCTCCTTCGAGAGGTATTGCCGACCGAGATATTTGCGAAAGCGCATGATGTCGGACGCAAATTTCGCCTTCTGGATTTCAATGATGACGAGCTTTTCTCCCCCTTTGGGCAGTGCAATACGGGCCGAAAAATCGATCCGGAACACCGTGACATTGCGTTGCTCGACATCGGTGCGGTGCTCGGTCGGACGAAACGTCAACTCCACAATCTCCTCACCGATCATCGTCGAGAGAAAAAGCCGCGCGACCCGGTTGTCGTCCAGTAGGTATTTGAACGCTCCGTCGTAAATTGGATTGGCGATGCGCGTTAAGCCCATAGAGCTAACTTCGTCTTCAAGACACGGGCAGGTCAAGTCCAAGGACTTTCCAAAGAAAGAGTCGAGAGGTCTCCCGCAGACAAGCAGACCTTATTTGGGATTCTTCAGCTCGCTTGTGGGCGGCACGAGTGGGATGCGGGTATGCGGCGGGGGGTAGTTTTTGAGGGTTTCGAGGACGGCTTGCATGTCCTGTTTCCGGAAGCTGCGGCCATACATTTTATAGAGGGCGTTGACGACCTGGCACACCTCGGCGCCGCTGACAAATTCCTCCTGCTCCCTGCCGATGCGGCGCAGCATGAGGCAGAGGGGGATGGGTTTCGGGCCATTTTCCTGGTCGAGGACTTGCGGGTCGCGGAAATCCGGTTGCCAGTAGTCCACAAGCTCGGGGTCTACCATTTTGTATCCGGCCTTCTCATAAGCGGTGAGGCGGATTTCTGTTGCGGCGT
>JBIIUB010000020.1:0-34048 GCA_044340205.1 Terrimicrobiaceae bacterium | reverse complement strand
TAAGCCATCTGTGTTGTTCATGACCGCCCACTCTCCTAAACTCACCCCCATGAAGCCAGTCCATGACCCGCTCCGTCACTTCTCAAAAACCACCACTTCACAATGCCGCGCAGCGGCTTAGTTCAACAGACTCGTCCAGTTAATCGCTGGCCCGTGGGGAGTTTCGATGAAGACCAATTTGAAAAAAGAAGAGCAGAAAGACGATGGGCTTGAGCATAAGTGCGAGATCAAAAAAATTCCCGGCTCACTCCCTTCGCGGGCGGTGTGAAAAATGGGCGTTGTAGAGCAGGCTCCAGAATTCCTCGTAGGGTTCGAGCTTCGCCTTTTGATGGGGCGTCGCCTTGATCGTGTCCTTGAAGTTGTTGTAGTCGATTAAGGCCGAGAGCTTCGCCATCACTGCATCCATCTCCTCTTGGGTATTGAGATACACGCGATACGGATAGTCGCTGTGAGCGTATTCGTGCACTACTGGGCGCTTGGCCAAGTCTGGCGAAACGAGTTCGGCGAAGCGTTTCAGGTCGTCCTTGTCCCGGCCACGAATGTTGAAAACGGCAGGGCCATCCGGGTTGAAGTGTGAGGGTTTTTTGATGATCGAATAGAAGCCGATTTTGGTGAGAATCCACATGCTGAAAATGTATCACTAACCGGAATAATAGAAAGCCTCCTGAGGCTCATTATGCCTAGCTCAGCGGCGATTTCAGGAGATATGTCAAACACTCATTTCACCTTCAGAAAAGCACTCGCTTTTTGTGCTTGCGCACAGCTGGTTTCGGATACCTTTTTCCCATGAATAAATTGACTCCTGGAAGCCCCGGCGATCTCCAACGACGCCTCTTTCAAATCTCCGAAACGCTCTCCCTCGAAGAGCGCAATCTTCGCAATAATCCCTCGGGCCTCTCACGGGCCGCAGATTTCATCGAGGAGTTTTTTTCACGGTCTGGATTCAGCGTTTCGCGCCAGACTTTCCAAGTCGATCGCGTTGATTGCCACAACCTCGAAGCTGTGCCTCGCAACTTTTGCGGATTGCAGGAACCCCACTGGATTCTCGGTGCGCACTATGACTCGGCTCCGGGCACCTTTGGAGCGGATGACAATATCTCCGCCGTGGCGATCCTTTTGGAAACCGCTCGCCTCCTTGCGCAATCGCCCAACCCGCCGCGTAATATCCGCTTCGTGGCCTACACAAACGAGGAACCGCCCCATTTCATGAACGAGACGATGGGCAGTCGCGTCCATGCCGCATCCTGCCGAAAAAACGGCGACAATCTCCAAGGCATGATCTGCCTCGAAAGCCTCGGGTATTATTCAAACGAGCCCGGTTCGCAGGAGTTGCCCATTTACGGTGTTCCCGATGAGACACTCACATTCGCACGCTCACGCGGCATCGATCCAACGATCGGAAACTACATCGCCATCGTGGGCGATGAGCATTCGACCCCACTGCTTGCCCGCTTTGATGCCGCGTTCTCCATAGACCCTGTGCCCACTCTCCCGCTCGTCATGCCCGAAATGCGCCTCTCCGACCACCTCTGCTACTGGGATGAGGGCTTCCCCGCCTTGATGCTCACCGACACCGCGATGTTTCGGAATCCCAACTACCACCAACCTACCGACACCGTGGAGACGCTCGATTTTAAGGCAATGGCATCGATCACTGAGAACTTGGTATCTGCCTTGGCTCGATTTGCAGGAATTTTCCCCTCGTCTTGATTTTTCAGGTTGCTAAATTCTGTTCTATGCGTGCGATAGTCGTCAGATTGTCTGACCTCACTTTTCTTTCCTCGGAAGACCTCTCGGGTGCTTGCTCTCAGGCCGAGCTGGGAGAAAAAATCATCAAGCAATTTACGTTTCTAACTGGAGACCTCCGCGTCACGATCACCGATGGCACAGCCCGTATCGAATATCGTCAACCGAACACAGAAAAAATGATCGAGGCTCAGCGGCCAAGAGTGGAGACGAGGCCAGCGCCATGCGGCATTTCGAGGCAGTGATTGAGGCCAATCCTCACTTTCCCGAGCCACGATTTGGAAAGGCCCTCCTGCTGAAAAATCAAGGCCACCTCGATACGGCCGCCGAAACTCTGGAATCCCTGCTGCGCGATGCCAGTCCGGGAGATGCCCGCAGCAATCCCGTATTCCAGAGGGCTGAGCAACTCCTCGCATCCATCCAAACGGAAATTCGTGAACGCGGCGGCCCCACGAATCCCGAACTCCTCCAGGAAAAATATCCCGCTGCCGTGTGGCATCTCCACGATGGCCTCAAGCGCTTCGACTCCACCGATCCACAGCGTGTTATGGAGATCACCTTCGAGGTCGCCCGTCTTGGTGAAAGCGGACTCGACTACGCGAACCCCGAGAACAAATACACCCTCTCAGCCTACCCAGGCGAATCCTTCTCCGGCCTCCAGCTCATGTGCCTGATGTATGCAGGATTCAAACGCATCGCTCCCGAGCAAGATACCGGCATGGATTTAAACGAGCCTTGGATTACAGCTTTGGAGCTGTTTAATGCGGGGAAAAGTTTTGAAGACTCTTAGATGTCAATAATTTATGCCCGACCCCTCTGACACACACCATCCGCACCACCCAAGGCTTCGGATGTTACACAATCATTCTCTCGTTTCCCGCATTCATGCCTCTATCCTTCAAACCCATACGCATTATCCACTTTTTCTTGTCTTCGAGGTTAAACTGGGATTTTGTGTGACCAAACTACGTTAGGCAAGAAAATAATCTATATGCAATACGAGGTATCAGGATATCTTAAGGTTGGAGCCGCAGCGGTTGGCATAGAAAAGAATCGTTACCAGGAGATAAAAAACGCGAAGCGCACCTGCATTTTTGCACTTGAAGTTGAAGAAAAGTGTGCGCTTTTGCTCGACAACTTCTATGAGATGGAATGCGAGCTTTTAAAGCTTGCTGAAGCATCCGTCATTTGGACGGACTTAACGCACGAGACAGCTATGCTCGGCCGATTGAACCTAGATAGAAGAATCGTCAACCTATTAACGGCTAGCCGTCTATACCTTGACCAAACAGATTCGGGTATTTCTAGATTGTTTGGGAATCCCAGCAATGAGCTATCAATTCTGAAGCAATTCAAGAATGCTCTGTATGACGAGAATTGGGGATATCGCCTGATGGAATCTGTCAGAAACTATGTTCAGCACTCTGGGCTTATCGTTCACATAATTTCTCACAAGCAATCACAAATAGACGGAAAGTTCCATAATTATTCTGAGCACATGGTTTTACCTCAGATAAATCCGAATATATTGTCCGAAAGTGACAAATTTAAAAAAACCACACTCAAAGAACTCCGCCATATCGGAGGGGGGAAGCCTGTGGATCTCCGCATACCCCTTCGAGAATATATTTCTTGCCTGATTAAATTACATTGCAAAGTTCGCGAAACTCTAGATCAACGCCTTCTGAAAGATCTAGCAGTTTATAAAGAAGCCATATCTGAGTTTTCAACGATCCAAGGAGAAGCAGTATCTTTCCCGCATTTGATCGAGATAAATGATGATAGCACCTTTAATGAACAAATTGCATTGGTGCCTGATTTCTTGGAATATCACAAGGCGTTACGATCAAAAAACTCTGTTAACCCAAATTTAGCCTCGAGATGCGCTAGTAACTCAATACAAGAAAAGGCTTAACAATGCGATACAGCGAATTTCTGCCCGCGTCATGCCTCCTACTTGGGTTCGTTCCTCACTCGGCAGAGTCACGCCACGGGCAGCCATCGGTGATCGAGGAGGTTAGCCAAAAATGAAAATAAAACCCACGCTTCGTGTGTCAATTGGCAGTGCAAATAGAACCATCTCATTCGAGGAGTTGGAACGGTTTTCAAAACTACTAAATCTCGATGCTATAGCGCCCGGTCGCATATCTTGGCTTCTAATATTCGATCTATTACTTTGGGATGAGCTGAACGGCCATAATCCATCGTATATATCTCTACAGATTAATGTTTTAGAAAAAACGCGAGAAGTATTTGGCACCAAGCCGCCCACACAGTTTCAGCATCCTCCACTGAAAGGACTCTGGCATAAGCATTTTTTTGATGCTCATTTCATTCCACATAATTTAGCAAATCATTGGGCAGGCAATCGGCTTAAGAATTTAGTGGAGGAAGTTTTAGATCCGAAGAAATCGAGCATTATCACGAAAGAGATGATCAGTGAGCTCAATGAGCGATTGGTCGAGGGAGCTATAGAGGAAAGAGAGGCTGCCCACAAGCTCACTGGAGAGTGGATCGTCTATGCTGAGCATGAAGGTCGAAATTATTATCTATGCTTGGCTCGGCACAATGAGGGAGATGAAGCAATATTCAGTCGCATATCACAGCTATGTTATCTGGAATTCCCATTTCTAAAGAAAGAATGAGGCTAATAAAGCGATGGAGGCAACTCCGGTAGCTGTTACGATTCCGACTTGCGCCGGAATCGCGCCATCTACCTCCATGTTGTATCTTTGATGTTCTGCGGGAATGTTTTTCTTCATTCAGAACCAAGATCGAGATACTCAAATTGTCCCTGTCGCAGCAGAATTTCCCGAGATTCCTCCGCGAGCTTCTTGGTTGCTGCGTTCTCTGACTTAATACCTCGGAGCAAGATGGGTTTGAGATACTCGGCTTGATAGTTCCAGCGTAGCTCCTGGGAGTCTTTTGACATAAGTGAGTTTAGAATCTCCAACGAAGCATGTAGTCGTTCAGGCTGTGATGAGATTTTCTCAAGAGTCTTTATGGTGAAGCCAGCAACGGGCGCTTTCTGCAATAGTTTGATAGCACGAAGAATTTGATCGTGACACCAGTCGAAAGGAAGCCCTTCGATACCCAGCCAATCAATGAAGGCAGATAGTTCGCTGTGAACATCCTGTGGAGTAATGCGCTTGGCTGCCAATTCTTGTTCGATTTTAGCGAAACGCCGGTCCCACAGTTTGCGAAGCATTTCATGGAGCGGATGGAGATTTTCTTTGTCGGGAGATTCAGAGAAAATTCTTGCGATCTGCCGAATGAAACTACCCCTCTGACTTGGTTTGGCTGTTGCGAAATAGCGATCAAGAATGGCCTCCGCTATCTCTTCGTTTGAGAAGAATTTATTCCAGTAGTAAAACCCAAGGTGCGTTCCTAATCGGCTGCCAAAATCCCCGCGTGTTTGTTTATCATCCTGATCCAACCTGATCATTTCGGCGAGACATTCGATCCCAGCATCTGCAAGCATCGGAAGCGTCTTGATTACAAGCTCATTTGGATTGTCAAAACGGAAATGAGATAGAAGTAGAGTATTACGGTGCTCCTTGCGATCTGAAGGAAGCAGCAATTCAGGCTGAGATTTGAATTTCTCGCCAAAGAAATGAACGAGCAAGTGAAGGCGACAGCCGAAAATCGCAAAGACGGCTTGGGACTCATTTGGCAACTTTAAGCGACTCAGGATAAGATCGAAAATCCAACCTTCAGGATCAGGATTGCCGCTTCGCCGCTTGTGGAACAGGGCAAGCTCAAAAAGACCCTCCACTGCTGTCCCTCGAACGGAATTGATGGCCGTAGTTACCCAATCGTCCATCCATGGCTTGTCTTTTTTGCCGAGTCTTTTATCGGGATCCTCAATGAGTTTGCGGAGGAGTCGGCCGCACTCGGAAACGAGGTCGGTTGGGAACTCAAATTTACTGCCGAGAGCCGCCGTCAGGAACTTCACGACTACAATGCGGGGCCAATTCCAATCATCGTCTTCGGGTCGAACTCCGCTTTTGCTATCCTCTTTGTCAACTGGCGACACGATCCGCTGGGAAGTGATCCAAGAGGCCAACCCAAACCAATTTCGCCAATCGTTTTCTGTTGGTGTAGCGCTCGTTTCTGTTCCGTTCTTAGTCGCATCTGCAATGCGCGTTGCGGCACGATCAAGCGGTTTAACAAGCACGCTCGGGCGGGTGAGGTTTTTCCACCACTCGGCAGATGCTGGAAATCTCGCGGGTGTCGATTCCAGGAACTCTGCAAACATGACGCCAAGAGCGTTGACATCCTCCTCAACCCACCATTTCTCGGGATCAGGGCACTTCGGATTGGGAACCCAGTTATTCAGAAAATCCCAGAGCTCCGCATCCGACATGGTCGGCATTTCCAAAGCCTTTTTTGGCGGCACATTCTCGATCATCCTAGCACCGCCAGAAGAGAATGGCTTGAAAGTGGTTAGGCGCAACTCAGGCAAAGTCTCCGATAGTTCATTGAAGAATTTCAGATTAAAATCCCGCAAAATAGATCGAATGGGATGTAGTTGTTTGCGATGAAATCTTTTGGGGTAAGAATCCCCTGTAATTGGATTTCCTTCCCAATCGATGGGCCCAGATCGAACAGCATCACAAAAATCTTCAACGTCCTTAGGCGTCAGGAATTTTTCGCCATGAGCTGTGCAATGAGCTTCGAGCATTTGTGCAAGTTCATATCCATGTGTCGTATCTGAACGAGACAGGCGAGGGATTCTGGCAAGGACATCCTTCCTTGCGCGCTCCGCTGATTGCTTGGGATAATCCGCATAAAGTTGCCAGCGGAGACGTGTGAACAGGTGCCATGGGCTTGAGCGGAGCAACGCATCAAATTCTTCAATTTCATCAAGTTTTTCGCTGTTTAAAATCTGTGTTCCGATGGCAAAGAGGCGACGCGCTAGAGTTTGCTCAAGGTCGCGACTCCCGATCGACATACTCTTGAAATCTTCCAACCAGTATGTTGGCGGGTTGTCACAGTCAGGATCTTCGTATGAATCTTCCTTCTCCCCCAAGAGGGATGGTTCGTTAGCATTCTTCTGCAGGTCAATTTTTGCCCAAAAGCAAAGCGATTTGAAAACCACTTTGGCAACCTGTAGGGGCTTAGCTTGAGCGATTGCCTCTATTGCATTGCGATCAAGTTCCGCCAATTCCCAATCTTCTTGCCGCCATTTCTCTTGTGTGATCTGGATGCGTTTCGAAAGGTAGAACCTCAAGACTTCGATGATTTCATCATGCGCATCCAACTTCCACCAGGTGCGTAGCAACTCTTCAAACCAGAGGAAATTTGCCCGCTGCGTGGAAACCTCTCTTTTTTTGATGAGTTTCAGGCAGCGAGGCACGAGGTCTTTGTCTTCGATGCTTGCGAGGCATCTCATGACTTGATCGGCGATTTGAGGATTCTCGGATTTCGGAAGATTCTCAAGAATAGCCAGAGCCTGATCTGGCGCTTGCTGTGCAAGTCGTGCGAGGCAGGCGAGGGCAGGGTCGGACCTGTAGATCATTCCCCCTTCCTCTGTAAGCTCTCCCTCCCTAGAATTTTTAAATAATTCAAGTCGAACGAGGAACGGAATCCAAAGTGGCTCGTTCAGCCTTTCTAAAAGGAAAATCAGGTTGGCTCCGTTATGCCGAAGAAGGTCGTTAAGTCGGTTTTCGCTGTCAGAGTTTGGGACTTTGCCAATGATTGCCAGAATCTCCTTCTGTTGATCGACGGTGACCGGGCTGAGGTAGGAAATTAGCAAAGACTCAAATGATCCAAGGCTTTCATGGAATTGATCCGAGGTGGGAGTCCGATTGTGGTGGGCTACACTCTGGAAAAATTCTCCGATGTCTTTGAATGCCTTGTCTCGCTCGCGGCGGTGAAGAGGAGAAATTCCGTGGCTGTATGGATCTTTCTTCTCCAAAGCTGCATTTATTCGTTTAGTGCGGGGCGTGGCTTCAAAGATGGGACGCAGCTCTTCAATGCTTTCGAGGACGGAAGCTAGTTTTTCGGTTATTGGAATTCCTTTCCATCCATATTTATACGAGTTATCTCTAATTTTTAGTAAATCACCCAAAATTTTTTTTGTTCTTGGTAGGGGTGATTCAAAATTTGGCACCCCTGCCCTTGTTGGAAGTTTGTCGGTGATTTCTCGGATCGAATGGGCTGCTTGGCTCAGGTGGTCATACCGTTGTTCTCTGAGTGCATGTAGTGCACCCAAATACCATGATCCAAAATCATCTTGCCCATGAGAAAGGGCTGACAGTAGGTCATAGACTTTGGCCTGCTTATCATTGAGCTCAAGCGGGCTATCGGGCGGTTCTCTCAAGGCTGCGAAATCCTCAATCGGGGCTGGTGTCTCTTCGGGCTTCCGACAATCTTTCGTATGAATTCCGCGATTCGCTTTATCATAGCAGCTCGTCCTCGTTCTTCACCCGCTGGGCTTTCTTCGGTTTGATGCCCTTAGTAGCTGGGGTTTGGGTGGTTTGGGCGGCCGCTTCCTCGGCGGCTCGTTGGTGGTTTAGTTGCAGGAGGCGGGTGAGGAGGGTTTTGCGGGCGGTGGGGGAGATGGTGTAGCGGGTGCGGTCGTTTTCGGGGAGGGTTTCGACTTCTTGGAAATCGTGGGCCAGGGGGAGGTCTTGCCAGCCGTAGGCGGTGAGGACGGCTTGGTCGAGGGCCACATGGAGGGCGCGGAGGGTCTCGATGCCGGTGCGGGCTTCTTCGGGGGTGAGGCTTCCGGCGAGGGGGCGATGCTCGGCGGGTATTTCGTTTCGCCAGTCGCTGGACTTGGCGCGTTTGGCATGGAGGGAGGCCAGGCGGGCTTCGAGGTCGGGGGCGTGGAAGAGGTTGTAGATGTCCGTCAGCCCGAGCCAGAGGCGGAGCATGAGGTCGCGGCGGTGTTCGTGGTAGCGTTCGCCAATGGCGGCGAGGTCGGGGTTCGGGTTCTGCCACTGCCCGGCGGGGAAGGCGAAGGTTTCAAAGCAGTCTGATGGGGAGTAGCGAAGTCGGGTTTCCAACGCGCCGCTGTATTTGCGTGCCCAGACTTCATGGATGGTAGATTGGACGACGGCGAATATGCTCCAGTCTTCGGAGGGGAGGACCTTTAGAGCATGAGTAAAAATGTAATGAGTTGGCATTGCTGAGAAGCAGAGATGCTTGGTAGTAGCAGCGACGACAAAGCACTTTGATCGGTTGATTAGTGCTCGTCTCAAGCCAGCTCTATTCTCATTAAACAGCCACCATACTTCGCGATTCCGATCTCGATTTTGTTTATCTCGAAATGGTTTTACTCGTTCGAGGACAATCTGAAATGGTTCAATGTAGTTTTGAGCCTCTTCAAGCGACCGCTCCACAAAGTGGATCACTGATCGTGCTGGCATTTGAAGAGGGTCGCTGTTCACCTCTTGACCATTAATTGAAGCGAATACTACTTCATTGTTCTTCTCGTTTGCACGGATGATGTCCTCTGCTTCCTGATGAGAAATCAGGAAGCCTTCTCCAAGAATGTCGAAACCAGCAAAAAGTTTGAAATTGTTTTCAATCAAAGCGCAGGGATCGCCTGCATTTCCTTCGTCTTCAAAGTAGGAGCTGATCATTTCAACTGGCTTGCCGTCGAGACTGCAAAGCGCATTCCATATCCCGCGATGGATAGAAATCAATGAAACAACTAAATTTGCGACCCCCGGCCATTTGATTCCCCGGACTGCCATGTTGATTGAACCACCTCCTACGATAACCTGCTCCAGTCCGTCCTTACGAATGTCGCCGTCCTTAATGGAGTTGGTGGTGATGAAAGCGGTAAAGCCATTGCGACGAAGGAGAGAAAAGATGCGTCGGAGGAAGAAAGCGACGAGATCACTGAGACCGATGGGCGAGTATTGCCATTTCACATATTCGCAGAAGGAATGCCCATAGGTGCCGCTGAGGTGGGTTCCACCAAGATAAGGCGGATTCCCCAGAATGCAGTCGAAGCCGCCATTGGCAATGATGTCTGGAAATTCGAGGAACCAGTGGAAGGCTTTTTTGCGTTGGGCGAGTGCCCATGCGGCAGCAGTCGCCTGGCCTTGAAGGTGGCGACCGGCGAGGTAGTGGCGGAACGCGGCGTCGGTGATGAGGCGGTCTTTGTTTCCAGCGGTTTTGGGGAGGTAGAACTGGGCGATGGGGATGGCGGCGAGTTGGCGGAGGAGAAGGGCGTCGGCGCGCTGGAGTTTTTCGTAGCGGGATTTTTTTTCAGCGATCTCGGCGGGCGTGGTCTCGGGGAGGCTGGCCACGGCGTTGAGGTCGGTGGCGAGGGTTTGGCACTTTGAGCGGAGGTCGGGCGAGAGGCTTTGCTGACCGGCCTTGTGGTAGGCGCGCTCGGTTTTGTTCGTCTTGCGGAAGGCGGCGGCGATCTCCTTGTCATCACCCGGGAGGGATTTGAAGGCTTCGTCGGGGATGCCTTTTTCGAGTTCGTCGCGGGTCACGAAGCCGACGATGGCGTTGCCGCATTTGATGTGGTGGTCGAGGAAATTGAGGGGTTCGCCGGGCGTGTGGGCTTCCAGCCAGAGGGCGACCTTGCAAAGCTCGACGGCGAGCGGATTGAGGTCCACCCCGTAGATGCAGTGACGGATGACATCGCGAATGGCTTCACGGAAGGCGGCGGGACTGGGTTGGTCGTCGCCGGTGCGGATAATGGCGAGTTCCGTGGCAATGCGGCGGGCGGCGGCGAGGAGGATGTGGCCGGAGCCGCAGGAGATGTCGGCAACGCGAAGTGAAAGTAAAGCGGCGACGGGGTCTGGTTGTTTGAGTTTCTCCGCAATCAGGTGGTCGAGCGAGTGCTTGATGAGGGGCTGGACGAGTTCGTCGGGGGTGTAGTGGGAGCCGGTGGCGGCGCGGGCGTCGCCTTGGGCGAAGGCGAAGTGCCATTTGCCCTCGATGAGGGTGACTTGGGGCTCGAACTCCAGCAGACCTTGATAGACGGAGCCAAACTCCTCGACATTGAGCGCGCCGTAATTGACCCGCATGAGTTGGCCGGTGACGGGATTGGTGAACAGTGTGAGCTGGCGCAGGGCACTGAGTAAGGTGGCGTTGTCGAGGGCGCATTCCTCCAGAGGTCCAAGGGAGCCGGAGCCGAAGAGGTCACCACCAAGCGGGGCGATGCCGAGCTTGAGGCCGCGACCGGATTCATCGACAAGACGGAAGAGGGCGATGAGGGCGAGCCAGGCATCGTGGTGGCGGGCGTCGGCGAAGCGGGATTTCTCAGCGAGGCGGCGCAGGCGAGCGAGTGAGTAGCCAAGATCGTAAATGTCGCGCAGGCGTTTGTCGGTGCCGGGCATGAGCGCGAGGCCACGCTCTTCGACGACCATGAGGAAAAGGAGGCGGTAGATGAGCCGAAGTAGGTAGGTGTAGAAATCCATCGCGAAGCGTTCGCCGTTGTCGGTGGCAGCGCGGTCCCTCAGGGCTTGGTTGGCAGGGTGGGTCAGGAGTCCGTTGGCCACTTTTTCGATGACTTCCTGCACGGCACGGCTCAAGCCGTCGCGAATGCGGGATCCAGAGTCGAGGGAGTCCTGGTGGTAAATCTCGATGGGGGCCTCGGCGACGGCGTCTTGTTTGACCGGCAGGCGAGAGGCGTGGAATAGGCGGTAGAGAAGCGCAAAGTCGGCGAAGAGTTCCTCGGAGAAGATGCGGTCGAGGTCGAACTCGATGAAGGTGAGTTTGACGAGGCGGGAGGAATCGCGGAGGAGACGGATCTGGCGGCCATTGGAAACGATGCCGTAGAGGTGCTCGGTGAGGTTGAGGTATTCCTGCACCAGACCGTGTGGGGACATGCGAGGGGCATTCGGCACGGTGCTGCGGCGGTCGAGGGACTCGAAGCAGCCAATGAGGTGGATGGGTAAGCCGTCGCGGGCGGTGTCGCGATGGGAGATGCGATAGGTTTTCCCTTGGATAGTCTCGGAATCTGCAAGCGTGAGCTGATAGCCAAGGAGGCTGAGGAATGGGACGAGCCATTGGTTGCGGGTCTCGGTGGTGCCGGTCGCGCCCTCGCGCAGGCGGCTGATCCGGGTCTGGTAGGCTGTCCAATAAGCACGGGCGGCAGCCCAGGCATCCGCGATCTCATCCTTGACCTTGGCGGTGGGATCGAGGCCGAAATCCTTGGCGGACTGGTGCGACTTCTCGCCACGCTCAATGGCATCGAGAATGTCAGCGGAGAGGACGGAGCCTTCGAGTCGGATGGAAGGGTGCATGGTTAATTATGAAGTGGGCGGAGCTTTAATTCATTTCGGGCCGAGTATCGATTGGAGTGTAATTGTAATAATTTTGAATAAAGGAATTTATGTTTTGGCGGCATCGTTTCTTTGCGTTTTGTGCGATTGGGAATCGAGTTATTAGCCACTTTTTTGACGCAATGAGTAGCCGCTGCCTTGACCTCGTTTCCCCGTGGATTCAACCAGACCTTGGGTGATGAGGTCTTCCAAGGCTCGGCGGAGTTTCTGGCGTCCGATTTCCAATCCAATCCGGAAATGAAGGTCCTTGGGAGCAACGGGATGGTTGGTGTCCGGACCGTGAACTTGCAGGTCTTCCAAGATGAGATGCCTGAGGCGGTGGGGTTCGATGCCTTTAAGCGTAGTGGGGCCACGGAAGGAGGCGGCACGGAGCAGATCGGGGTTGACGCGATATTCTTTGGCGCGGGTTTTTCCGCCGGTTCGGAGTAAAATCTCTTTCTCGACCAACCGGCCGAGCCAAGCTCGCAGACGCTCCTCGCCATCCAGCGCAAGAATTTCGCTCAACTCCATGCCGGAGAGGCTGCCGTGTGCGGCAACCAAGCCGAGGGTGATGCGCTCGCGCTGGCGGAGTTGGATAGCCTCATCCGCCCTGCCGATGAGATCAATGATGTCGTTGCGGATGACCCGGCGGGAGATCGTGACGACAACGCGATCGTGCTCCTCCCTCACTAAAGGAACGGGTCTGGCTTGAGATAGCAGGACTTCATAGAGGCGATCATAGCCGGAACCTTCCTTTTCCATGAGGCGCAGGTCGTAGAAGACCTGTGCGAGGTGGCGGTTACGCGCGATACTCTGGTGGAGGATGTTATGGGGCGTGACCCCGAGGGGAAGAAGGCCGGGATTATGGATTTCCAACCGGTCGGGATAGAGGTTGATAAAGATGTCTCCGCGCGTGCTGTAAGGGCGGTGGATGATGGCATTCGCCAGCAACTCGCGGATGACCACCTCGTCGTAATGCGGCACTTGTCTTCGGAAAAGGCCGTCGGGGAGTTCGGTGGTTTCGCGCCAGTCCGGCACTTCATTCCAAACGGCGGTGATCAGCTCCTTGGGGTTCAGCGAGCCATCGGTCCAAAGGCGCTTGGCAACTTTTTGTTCGTTTTCATCGAATTTGATGAACTGGATTGCCGGGTAGTGCAAAAGCGTGGCGCGGTCCTCGCGTGTGCCGATCCAGAGGATTCCGAGATTAGTGAGCAGGCCATCCCGGAGCATGAAATAGTGTTCCAGAATTTCGTCATCGTCCTTTTCCTTAACGAATGAACTCACGCGATCCGAGACGCGGATATCCGAAAGGAAGCGCGCGAGTTTGAGCCGATCCACGCGATCGGCAGGAATGCGGCGGGACGTCTGAATTTCCCAGACATAGGCATCCTTGTCGGCAAGCAGGCGTGGCAGCTCGTCCGGTGAAAGGGGATGGCTTTCATCAGCCACACGGATGAAGTAGCGGCCATCGGTGGTGGCGGCGAGGGATTGACGGCTTGGCAGGACGCGCAGACGGAGTATTTGAGCGCCAGAAGCGGAGGTTTCAATAGCTGCATCGACAGCGACATTGACGCAGTGTTGGGAGACGCCCTTGCGCAGGCGGTCCGCGAGATGGGGCGGAATGGTTTGGTCATTCGGTGCATCGTCGGCAGCGTCCTCAATGCCGAAAACGAGATTTCCGCCGCGTGCATTGGCGAAGGCGACGCAATGCTTGGCGATCTTGGCCCAGTCCCATCGCGCTGGGTCGCCCGCGAAGGTGAGGAGAGATTTTTTATCGAATGTGGAGCTTTCTTGCATGGCAGCGCGTAGTCAAGAGGTGGCAGGCAGAAGGATATATACGCCCAGGACATCCATCGGGAGAACGGGGTAGACAACGCCGAAGCGTTTTTTTTCTACGAGGGATGAAAAGCGTTCGTGAGCCTCGACAAGGTGCTGGCAGCGTTCTTCAGCGAGTTTGTCAAAGGCGGGGCGCAGCTGTGGAAGCGAGGCGATAGCTTCGTTGACCAGGCGGGCACTGCGCTCGGGCGCGATGTCGCCGCTTGCTTGCGCAATGGCAAGGAGTTCCTTGGCTTCTTGGCTGGGCAGATAGCTCTCATCCCCCGGAGTGCCTCGATAGCCCCAGAGTAACATCTCCTCAGCGACAAGTTGGTGACCGGAGGGCTTCAGCTCCTCGATGACATTTCGGCAACGGAACATCAGGAGCGTGGTGGTGGTTTTTACCGCAGCTGTGCGAAGCACGGATGCACGAGCGGCCTTGAATTTGTCTCTCGAAATACTGTGAGCGAGGACAATCTGGCAAAGCTGCTCTACGAGCGGATGATTGCGACCGATGTAGATGTGGTTCTCCGGAGTAGGCGACTCGAAGGAAACCTTGAGAATCGACTCTGAGGGCAGCAGAGACTTCGCCGAGGGAGGAAGGTTGAATGTGTAGAGGAGGTAGCCGGATTTTTCACGGTCGATCTGGACGCCAAAGATTGTGCGCAGGCCTTCAACAACGAACCGCTCCACGGCATCGGGAGAGCCGATGGCTTCGTCGTTCTCGCGGAGGTCTTTTTCGATCTCATCGGCCTTGATGGCGTGTTGGGCGAAGATGGATCGGCTGTGAGTGGCGAGGTCGGCGGCTTTTTTGTATTTGTCGGTGACCTCAATCTCAATCTTGCGGGCTTCGTTAAACTCCTCGAAGTCGAACTCGACTTGGTTGTTATTTTTGCCACGCCGGGTGCTGATCTTGCGGTCGGGGTTGAGGAGGAGCGATTGAGTGATCGTGTCGATGATGCTCTTGCTATCCTCGGGGAAAGGCACATTGATGCCGGTGGCCCGCTTGATCTCGCGCACCTTGCGAAGAATGACATCAAGGACGACACCATCAACGGCACTGTCCTTGGAAAACAGGAGGTAGGCTTTGACTTCCTTGGCCCGCTGGCCGAATCGGTCCACACGGCCCTCGCGTTGTTCCAGTCGGTTGGGATTCCAAGGCAGGTCGTAATGGAGCACTGCCGTGAAATGTTCGTGGAGGTTGATGCCCTCGGAAAGGCAGTCCGTGGCGATGAGCACGCGCTGGCGATGGGCTCCCATTTTTTCGATGCGCTCCCTGCGGTCCTCATCGGGCGACTCCGAGGTGACGACTTGGATTTCGACTTTGGGAAATTTTTTGGCAAGGAGGGGTGCGAGCTGTTCGCCAAGATAGATGGCTGTCTGGATGTAGCGGCAGAAGATAACGGGATTGTAGCCTTTATTGAGCCATTCCTCCGTGATCATACGGGCAGCTTCGAGCTTGTGATCGAACTTAGGGCCAGTGAGAGCGGCGAGTTCCTTTTCAAAGTCGCGCATGCGGCGTTGCTGGGAGTCCGACCAGCCGGTGCCCTCCACGACTTCGACGGGCGCGAGATCAGATTCATGCCCCTCGGGGTGGTCATGAACTGGCTCGGTAGTGTCCTCGTCTTGGATCGATTCTTCGCCCAACTTGGCTCGTCTGGCACGGAGCATAGCAACTCCTGCCGCTGGGCTGGACATGACCCCACGAAGAAGTCCCAGAGCGGTCCAGTAGTGAACTCGTTTCTGCCTTTCTGGTGCGGCGTCGCCAGCTACGAGATTGCGGGCAAAATCGAGAATTTTATCAAAGAAGGCGCGGTATGCCTGGGAAAGATCGTAATCGAACTCGCCTGAGTCCCGCTTCGGAAATGGGGTGTCCTCATTCATCCAACGCTCCACATCCTGCCGACGGCGCTGGATGAAGTGGCGGGCGAGTCGTTGGCGTTCCGGTTGGGATGCCGTGGCGACATTCAGTTTTTCAAACTCGGGATGGAGGAGGCCGAGAAGAGAGCCGAACTCTTCCGGTTTTCCACTGTGGGGCGTTGCCGAAAGCATGATCAAGTGTTGCCCTGGCTTTGCGGAGATTTCGCTGACGAGCGAATGCCGCTGCTGCTGTGAAGTGGATGCACCCTGGGGGCGCGCACAAGTGTGGACTTCATCGACAATCACTAATTCAGGGCACTCGTTGATGAAGGTCGCACGGCGAGAGTCCTGCTTGATGTAGTCGATGGAGAGAACCTGAAACGGATAGTATTGATAGACGGAGGTATCGCCTTGGATTTCGCGATCGAGGCGAGCTTGTGTATTGGAGCGGATGACTACTGCCTCCACGCCGATTTTGTCTTGGATTTCTTTTTGCCACTGGTCGCAAAGGTGAGGCAGGCAGACGACGGCAAAGCGGCGAATCTTTCGACGATCCAGCAACTCCCTAACCACAAGCAAAGCCTCCACTGTTTTACCCACGCCAACATCGTCGGCAATAAGGAGCCGAATCTGGTCCTGCCGTAGGGCCATCACCAGCGGAACCATCTGGTAGCTGCGCGGGCGGAATGAAATCTTCGCGAGCGAACGAAACGGCCCAGCTCCGCTTCGGAAAGCAAGCCGTGCAGCATCATGCAAGTATCGAGCTCTGGCAAAGTCACCAAGGTCGTTTGCATCGGGATTGGGGAACTCTGCACTCTGAGGCTTGTCGGCGGCTTCTGCCAAAGGAAGGAATATGCCCGTCGCTTCATCATCCGAGCCGCCAAGAGGCTTGATCAACAGCAAGTCTGTGTCGTCGGATGGCAAGACAACCCAATCGCGGTCGCGGATTTTAACGAGGGTTCCTGGTTGGTGATTAAGTCGATTGGACATTGGTAATCAGCGGACTTTTTTGAAGATGTCGGGGTAGCGGTCTGCAAGCACCGCTAGGTCGTCTTTGTAGTGATAAACGATGACTTCATCTCCTCGGTTTTTTATGGCCTGCCTCTTGGCAAGATCATCAGCAGCGACCTCGGCGTCATCATGCGGCGAGCCGTCGCAGAAAACCCAGGTGTCAGGTGCGTAAAAGAAATCAGGGCAGACATAAAGATCTGGCACGGATTTCTGGGCGGCATCGGGAAGGCGCAAGCCGCTTTTGTAAAGGAAGCGCAGGAATGTTTCCTCTGTGGATGAGGAGGCATCCTTTTCCTTCATGAGCCGCTTGAAACGATCCTCGTAGCTCTCATCTGCCATGCCGCCGCGAATTTCGATAGTGCAGACAGCCATTTTTTCCAACGCCTCTTTAATCAAAAAGCGATCCAGCGTGAGATGGTGGGGTTGGTTGTAATAGCTCAAAAGATCATCGTAGGAGGACCTTTCAAGGTAGGCTGGATCATCAAAGCGGCAGATGCGCGTGGCCTCGGCGACGACGCGTTGGAACGCGTCCTTGTTGGTGACGAGTTCCGAGAGAATGCCAAGGCTACCCTCGCTGGCCTCATAGAGAAAAATGTTCGGGCACTCATTGCCTCCCATCGGTTCGCCACCAAGCTCGGAGGGCTCGATTTGGAAAATATTTTCGATGGCGCGCTTCAAGACATACATGAGCGAAAGGACTCCACTGCGGCCAAGGCCAAGGCTTGTGATCGGCTCGATGTAGAGAGCGTCGGCTGTGGCATGGGTAAAGATGCGGACGGCACGGATTTCCTCCTTAGACGGCTCGGCTTCCGGGTCGCGGTTGTTTGCCTTCCAAAATCCCGTGCTCAGGCCCAGAGGGAAGCCTTCGTCTTTGCGTCCTTTGTCTCGACGGTTGATCTGCACGAGACGGGCGGCTGGAATGAAAGAGAGCGCGAGAAGCGTGTCATCACCCGAACGCACTACAGCTTTTCGCACTCGGGACATATCGCCATTTGGAGCTGAGAAATAGGTGCTGATCTCAAATCCGAGTCGGCGTCTCTCCTCCTCTTCGCATGTGATGTATTCCCGAAGCTCGGCCTTGCATTCCGAGAGTTCGACGACATCGGCAAAATCCTCGCGGTTTTTTGAGTCGGCCAAATCAGCATTGGTGAAAGGGCAAGTGTTCCGGGTGCTTTCGGATTCCGAAAGCCAGTAGCCGGATGTCTTGCAAACCCGCACAGAATGAATCTGGCTAGCGATCTCGGGCTTGATCATTTGAGTAACCCGGAATTTTGAGCCGTTATGGTAGATGATATTACCTGGTCCGAACTCACGCAGCGCGACAAGACGCGGGCGTGAGATGTAGTCGCCGCCATCGCCCTCAGCCACGAAGACGCGAACGGGCAATCGTGTGAAGTTGTATCCCGGCAGGAAGCCTTCGGAAGCCAGATATCTGTAAACATAGAACTCAGTCATCTCCGTGCCCGAGTCGCCTTCCTTCTTGTTGCGAAGAAGAGCCAATTGCATCGAGGCCTGGTCTTGCAGGCGTTTTTGCTGGCGATATTCGTCGCTGCCAAATTTCAGGAGGCCGCTTTCGATTTGTTTTGAGGCGCGGGTGAGTGTCGCCCGGGCTTCTTTGAAAAGGGATCGCCACCTGTTCAAACTCAAATCCAATGTGGAGGCCATGGATCGAAGGTGCTTTTCAAGCCACTCAGGGGTGAACCAACGCTGTGCCTGCAAAGTATCGCGAAGCGGCCCAAGAACCTTCAGGAATGCTTGTTCCAGGCGCTTGCGGGTCGGTTCATCAAACTGAAGTCTCAGATAAACATCCGGCTTCATCCGAAGATCGGGGTGATCCTGCTCCAACAGATCAAGAACGGAGTCGTGCAGCTGGGGTAGGCCAATCTCGGAGAGGACAAAGGCGTTCAAGTGAGCCTCCACAAGCTCCCTGTTTGCAAGATCGAGCCTGGGGGCCTCGACTGAGCCTGAAACCATTTTGGCCCGTTGCTGGAAGTAGTGGCGGTCATGGGGTGAGTAGGCCGAACAGTAGGTGAAAACAAGTGCTGCTTGACCGCTGCGCCCTGCCCGACCGCTTCGTTGTGCGTAATTCGCGGGGTTGGGCGGAGCGTTGCGCATGTGCACAACGCTCAAACTGGAAATGTCGATGCCAAGCTCCATGGTCGGCGAACAAAAGAGCGCACTGATCGAATCGGTGCGGATTTTTTCAACATCCGGCGACCCATCCGGCAACTTCCACTCCGCACGAAAGCGTTCCTCGCGCTCAATGCGCGGTTCGTTCTTCAACTGCCCTGTGTGATCCTGCCCGATGAGGTTTTTCAATCCACGGAAGTCGGTGAGGTAAAGAGATTGGAAGAAGTGGTTGGGCTTTGGGGGTGTTGGCCTGTAGCTGCGAAGTTTGACCTCATCGCGTCTGACGGTTTTCTGATCTCCGGCTCTCCAGATGATGCGGTCGAGCTTCAATTGGTAA
This sequence comes from Terrimicrobiaceae bacterium, assembly GCA_044340205.1. Classification (GTDB taxonomy): domain Bacteria; phylum Verrucomicrobiota; class Verrucomicrobiia; order Chthoniobacterales; family Terrimicrobiaceae; genus UBA967. The sequence goes on along the minus strand of JBIIUB010000020.1, from coordinate 14,911 downwards.
ACTGTGACATCCTCATTGGTGGCAGAACGGGCCTTGCGGGCAGCGAGGTAGTCGGCCTTCAAAAGCGTAGCCAGAAGAGCTTCGAGGAATTGGTTGTAATCATCTCGGCTTATTGCTCCATCCAAGTCTTGAGAGCTCAAAAAGTGCTTAACATATTTTCCAAGCGCGCTGCTGATTCCGAGTGAGGCGCTATGGTTTTCACGGCGATGGAGCTTGCAAGTGCGAAGGACTGCAGGCCGGAAATCGCCATCCGCGAAATTCCAAGGCTTGCGGAGTTTGTCAGAAAATTCCTTCTGCGCCTCTGTCAGGATACTTGGCTCAAGAAGGGTCGAGCTTTGAATGGCGTATTCAAGACGGAAGTAATCGAGAACATTCCTCAAAAACTCCTCCCTAACTGCAGGCTTCATTCCGGAGAGATAGGGCACAGACGACCACCCTGGCTCGAATGCGCAGTTCTCTGGAAGTCTTTCGTAGTCAACAGTCAGGAGGGCGCATTTCTCCAAGTTCGGAAGAACGACCCGCCAGCCACGACGGAGATCGTATATGGCTTGATAGGTAAGATATTTGCAAAATGTCTCCTCATATTGCGCCCGCACAGTGGGGAAGGGATTCGGGTCGGATGATGTCGAGTAGCTGGCAAAATCGAGGTTGAGCTCTTTGAAAATGGCTTCGCCAACTTGTCGGTAGTTCAGAATTTGACCGGGGGCATTGATGAGGGCACGGGCTATGGCCGCACGGATGCGGACGACGCGTATGAAGTCATTGAAGTGACCGGCCTGAAGAGCAGCGTCCTGACGATTGTCGGTGAAGCTGAGGATTTTTTGATCCCGCAAATGAAAGCCTCCCCGAGACATTTCGCGGAGGACCAGAAACGAGTTAATCGTAGTGGATGTGCTCCTGCCCTCATTCCCCAGCGTGGTGAGTTTTGTGCTCTCGTTAGTTTGCCCATCAAAAAAGAGTCCGGCAGTGGGATCAAAAAGAAGACCCTTGGGTGCGGATCGCATGAACCAACCTACGAGTGGCGACTTCGATTCGCGGCCGATCTCAACATTTCCTTGTGAGTCGTAGCCCATTCGCAAGGGCATTCGCTCAACATATTCCTTCTTTAGCTTCCCTGTTTGCTCATTCTGAATCCAAGAAGGGGGTAGATTTTCCCAATCCTCATCTTCGTTCCAAACTTCATCACCCCCAGGGATCACATATCCGGGAATCAAATTTTCATCTGCTGTTGTCTGGTTGTTAAAATCCCGGGGTAGAAGCCGGGATGACTTGGTGTCGTAGAAGACGCAAATGAATGTTTTTCCTGATGCTCGGCTGAAAACATGAGGGAAAATATGTTGCTCTTGGCCATCCTCCTTGTGGTGCACGCCCGGTTCGAGGGTAATAAATCGAGCACCCAGTTTTCCAAGTGTGGCATAGACTGCGCCTGTCTGGGCGAGGAATTGATGAAGGCGGAAGGGCAGCAGTGTGTAGCGCTGGCCGGCATCCACCAGCTTGCGGTTAATCTCGCTAATCCATAGCAACAAATCGCAGAGATGCTGCTTACAAGAATCTAGAGATTCGCCACTGGCTGCTGAAAGTTTTTTTGCGATTTCCGAAAGGGAAAGAGGGGTGCCGCGCTTCAATCGACCGCTTTGCTCTGCCTGGAGGGCCACTTCGTTTTCCAGCCACATAGCAACAGAGTGCTCACCAAGTTCTTTTTCCCCGTTTTGATTGTCTATGGATTGATTGACCGCTGCGGAGAGTGCCTCGCGGGACTGGAGGGTCGCAGAATTTGGGAGAGACCTGGAAAGCGTCTCTCCGATGATCTGGCGGGGCGCAATGTCCTCCCCAAAGATTTTGGAGGTGACGGAGGCAACGGTCTCCCTTTGTTTTTCAAAACTTCCAGAGGACGCCATTGTGGCTGATGTGCCAATCAAAGTTAGCTTGGATCGGCAACAACCACGAATGCGGCGGATAAGCATCCCGACATCAGCTCCTTGGCGCCCCCTATAAGTGTGCAATTCATCGAACACCAAGAATCTCAGAGAGCGATAGATTGAATCTCGCATCTGCTGTTCCCCATGTCTCGTGAGCAAGAGCTCCAGCATCATGTAATTCGTGAGCAAGACATCGGGTGGTTCGGTCAGGATTTGCTGCCGCAATTCTGAACGCGTCTGGCCTGTGTAAGCCGCGAAGCGGATGGGAAAGGCTGAGCCAGTGGACTCTTCATAACGAGCGGCCAGTTTTTTCAACTCCTCTTCTTGGGAGTTGATGAGGGCATTCATCGGGTAAACCAAAATGGCTTGAATGCCTTTTCCCACGCCTTCGCGGAAGAGGTGATTAAACACCGTTCCCAGGTAGGTGAGCGATTTGCCTGACCCTGTGCCAGAAGTAACAACAAAGCTCTCCAGCTGAGAACCCAGTCGCATTGCTTCAATCTGGTGCGTGTAGAGGGAAACCCCCTTGAAGACATGGCCCAAGGAGGCATTCAAAGTCCCATCAGCAACGAGACCATCAACAGATCCCGTTTTTTCAAAGGACGGATTGAATTGGATCAGGGGATCTGGCCATAGCTTTCCGGAGTTGAGCGATTTTTCGACCTCTTTACGGATGTCTTCGTCATGAATGTCGATGAAGCTCCAGATGTATTCTTTGTAGCCGTCGAGAATCTTGGAGTGTAGCGAAAGGGCGTCCATTTAGGTTATTTTTTAGCATCTAAAAGCTGGGCCTCATAGTTCCCAAGCACCTCGCCGAGGACAACGGTGTAGTTAAGGTTCCCGTGATCAAGGTCTACATCGGGCAGGAAATCCTCATCCAGCGAACCGAGTAGGGAAGGGACATCAGACTCATTCCATCCCGCGTCTTTCAGCAGGATCACTGTGCCAGCAACGGTGCCGCTGGCGAGGTAGTGGAGATCAACAGCGGCAACATCCTTGCCATCGCGCTGCGCGAGGAAGCGCTCGGATGAGGCCGTGCGGAGTGTGCGTTTCCAAAAAAGATTCATGAAGTGAGGAGAAGTTTTGTGGCGGCGATCCCAACTGGAACAGCAGCGATAAGGACAAGGCAACCAGCACCGGATTTGCGATACCCAACGCCTGTGCCAGGAATGCTGAAGTTCGTATATTTTTTTCCACGCGCAGTTGTGCCAACGCGGAATCCGCGACCACCCACAGAATAGCCCACGCCGGACTTGCTCAGATTCACTCGGAATGGGCCGAGATTAACGGATTTGCGGTAGTAGAAGCCCATGAGAGGTGATTATGAAGTCAGACAATAGAGAAAGGAATGACTGCAGGTCGAGTTTGCATTGGAAAAATCGGCTTTCGTTATCGACTAAACAGAGAGTTCGATTTGTCGTGCACAAAGGCAAACTCCTCCTGCTTTGCAAAACAAGGTTGCAAGCGGTTCTGCGGGTGAATGCGATTCATGACTGCGTCGATGATGTGTAGGATTTTGGTGATCATTTCACCGCAAGCCTACCAACCCCAGTCGGACATCTGTTGGGGGAGGAGAAATTTATTTCGACCGTGACAAAAGCCACTCGAGAACCTCTCTGGCTTTTGATCGAGTCTCCAGAAGGCGACCATGCCACGCCACTCCGATCTCCCGTTTGTATTTCGACAACCAAGGCAGTTCGATTCGCCGCGCTTCGTGATCCAAAATAGTTTCCGCCATTTCAGGCAGAATGGCTGCAGCCACACCGCAGCGGACCAACTGCGCGGCCTGCGTGAAGCTGGCGCAATGGTGGGTGATGCTGAGATTTTTCCGGCGTTTGCCCGCCACCGCGATAAGCTCATCCTGGAATTCCCCGCCGAAAGTTGCAGCCAGAGGTTGCCTTCCAAAAATCTCCGCTTCGCCCTTCGCATCCCAGCCTCGCGGCACAAACAGTGCATAGCCGATTTTCCTGAGCGGATGGAATTTTAGCGGTCGCTTTACTGCTGTGCGCCTGACCAATCCAAAATCGAAGCGGTGGTCGGTGAGTCCTCTTACCACATCTATTGAGCGCTCGTCGTAAAGGTGAATCAGCAAACCTGGGACCTTCTTTCGAAGGTCGGCAAGCATGGGAACAAGCATCCACTCGATCACGCTGTTGCCGGCCGCAAAGCGGTATTCAAGCGGCTGGTCGGCAACGGATGTCTTGAAATCCTCAAGCCCCTGCAGGTGCAGCCTGATTCTCGCTGCCAAATCCAGTCCCGCCGGAGTCGGCTCGATACCCTTGCCTCGGCGCCGCGTCAATTCCACACCGAAGAACTCCTCAAGCTCACCAATCTGGCGACTGATAAGGCTTTGCCTCACCGGATCGCCATCGGCCACACGCGCGATGCTTCCCGATTCCGCTACGGCCGCAAAGTTGCGCAGCCGATCGAGGGAAATTCCGCGTTGTGAGAGAAGTTTTTCAAACATGACTTTTCAGTAATAGTTCTTATGTTTTTGTCTATTTTCAATCAACCAGATTTTTCTAATCTTTCGATCGTGAAAACAAACCAACCCTATGATGTGATCGGCGACATCCACGGCCACGCCGATGAACTCCACGCCCTGCTGGCAAAACTGGGCTACGAAAACCGAAAAGGAACCCACACCCACCCGGAAGGCCGCAAGGTCGTCTTCCTGGGCGACTACATCGACCGAGGGCCCCAAATCAGGGAGGTGCTCCAGACCGTGCGCGGGATGGTCGATAGCGGCAATGCCCATGCGATTCTTGGAAACCACGAGGTCAATGCTCTCTGGTTCCACACAATCGGTCCCAAGGGTCGCCCGCTGCGCACCCATACTAAGAACCGCATCAAACAACACCGGGCTACTCTTGATCAAATGGGTGCAGGTTTCAGGCAATGGATGCCGTGGCTTGCAGGGCTGCCCTTAGTTTTGGATTTGGGTGGCTTTCGCGTAGTTCACGCAGCATGGCATGATGATGCCGTGGCGGAACTCCGTGAGATCGGTCCCCTTGTTGGTGAGACGCTCGTGAAGTATGGCACCGAAGGGACTCGGGCCTATAAAACGATCGCCAGAATTCTGAATGGTCCCGAGGCAAAATTGGCCGATGGGAAATTCCATATCGCTGCCGATGGCGTTCCGCGCCCAGAAATTCGCGTGAAGTGGTGGCTCGATCTTGAGGGTCTCAACGCTCGCGAGGCCCTCTTCCCCGATGATCCCACGATCAATCCAGACCCGTTGAGAAAAATCCCCGAGACAAAATACACGCCGGGCGCACCCATTACCTTCTTTGGTCACTATGCTGTCAAAGCTGCCAAGCCAACGACTATCACCCCGCATCTGGCCTGCCTCGACTACGCCATCGGCAAGGGCGGTTATCTCGCTGCCTACCGGTGGGACGGAGAAATGCACTTGGACGACGCCAATTTCGTCACAACGAACACAAATCCCGTTTACCGGACCCAACCTGAAAAGTAGGAGCCAGTATGGGAAATCTAATCAATATCTATGCGAATGCCGCTGCCCCGCGCGCGGAAAAAGTCAGTTGGATCGCCGTGAATATCGGCTATGCGCGGAGCGAATTGGACGATCTTGTGGACGAAAAAGAACCCGAGACTCCACCAGAGCTACTGAACCAACTGGAGGCATTGTTAGGCCAAATCATCACGACGGAGGCCGCGATTGCAAAGCTCGTCAGAACATTTGAACGGAAAGGCGGAGCCGAAATTTTCGACGAGATTCAGGAGACCAGCGTTCGCATCAGTCGGGAGATTCACAGCTTAGCTTTCCGTTATAACGGCCACAGCTTGCAGAGAGCCGCCAATGCCATCTATGCGATGTGGGATGGGGATACTTGGGATGAAGAGGATGATGTTGGGAGGCTCCTGGTGATGATCGGAGGGGAAATCATTCCCGCGATCGAATTCCTGGAGATAAGCTTCGCGAATAGCACTCACGAGTTGATCAAGGCTCATGACGAGGAAAGGAAGAGCCATGAAACCTGATGACAAGCCAGTAGTTTTGCCGCATCCGAGTAGTGGGCTCTTGCAAAGCGGAGAAGCGCTTCTCGATCTCGGTTCGTGGTCTGAAGAAAAAGCAACCGCCCCATTGCGCTTGAGCTTCGAGGTGCATGACCGCGCAGCCGCATGCATTCGCTTGAGTGCGTCTGTGAGCGGGCTCTCGGTTCACGAAGTGGCGCGGCGCTGCATCGAGAGCTTCGACACCGCCAGCAAGAACATCGCAACTTTCACTGAGCTGTTTTTCAACCATGTCCACCGGAGCCCCTCCGGCGCTGAAGTTGACGCTATGACGGCCAAGATTCTTGAGTTCCAAAATGCCGGACACATCCAAGGATTCACTTCCGACCAGTTGCAGATTTCGATCATGAAAGCGTTGACCGGCGAGGACTGGGAGACTGCCAAGCTTCTCTTAGAGGCGGCTAAACTCATCAACGCGGTGGGTGATGAGTCGATGGGGAAAAGTTAAGGGATTTGAAATCGGATTTGTCGGGCTTAAAAATCCTTAAAAAGAGTCGCTCTGTCCGTCGAAAAAATGAACCAGAATTTCAAAATTGAGCCTCGCGCCAAAGCCGTGAAGAGATTCTTGAGTGCTTTAAAAGTGGCAAGGGAATGGCAAGGGAGATTTTTTTCGATGAAACCGAAACCCTTGTAACCTTATGATGTTAAAGGAATCGGGCCGGAGAGATTTGAACTCTCGACCTCTTGAACCCCATTCAAGCGCTCTACCAAGCTGAGCCACGGCCCGATTTGAAGGAAGGCAATCTGATCCGCCGCGTGGGGCTTTTCAAGAAAGAATATCAACCCGGCGGCCGGGGCTTGATACAGCGGCGGGGCAGGAGTTATGCCATTCGGATGTTCCTGCGCGCGCTGAGAGCCCGTTTGCCTGAAATCGCCATCATTGCCGTGGCGATCTTCTTTCGCTGCTGGCTGATTGAAATCAAGCCGCCGCATTTTGATGAAGGCATCAATGGATGGTTTGCAGATCAGATGACGGCGAACGGCTACTACCGCTACGATCCGACGAACTACCACGGTCCACTGCATTTTTATGCCGTGTTCCTTTCGCAGACGCTCTTTGGCCGGGAGGTCTGGGCGCTGCGACTGCCGGCGTTGATTGCGAGCATTCTGGCGGTGTGGGCGATGCTGCGTTTCCGGGAGTTTTTTGGTCTGGGCGTCTCGCGCCTTGCGGCTTTGGTGATGGCAGTCTCGCCGGCCTTTGTTTTTTACGGGCGCTATTCGATTCACGAATCATGGCAGGTTCTTTTTTCAATCCTGCTCCTCCACGGCGTGCTGGGCCTCTGGCAAACGGGAACGCGTCGGCATCTGTTCACCGTGGCTACAGGCGTGGCGGGAATGATTCTCACCAAGGAGACCTATGTCCTGCACATCGGCTGCATGGCGATCGCTGCTGCCACGCTTTGGATTTATCAAATGTTGGTTCCTTCACGCCCGATGTGGCCGGTGGCGCGCCAGCAATGGACGCGCGACGACGCGGTGCTTGCCGGCGGGGTGGCCGCACTGGTGATTGTCTTTTTTTATTCCGGCACCTTCCGGGACTTCCGCCAACTGAGCGGGCTCTATGAGACCTTCCGCGCGTGGGTTTCGACCGGGATCGAGTCCGGCGGGCATGAAAAGACTGCCTATGATCTCGCGGGGCCGCTGAATTGGTATTGGGTGTATCTGATGGCCCGCTACGAGTGGCCCGCACTGGCGGGGTTGCTCGCCTGCCTGCGGTATGTGTGGCCCTCGGATGCCCGCTACCGCTACACCGCGATCATGGCGGGAGGTGTGCTGCTCGCGTATTCAATTATCCCCTACAAAACTCCTTGGTGCGTGGTTTCGATGCTTTGGCCGTTTTATCTCACGCTTGGCGGAGTCTTGCGCGAGTGGGCGGGCCGAGTGGCGCGAGATCGTGTGTGGCTCGTTGCCGCGCCGCTGCTGGCCGCATCGCTCTACATGGCGGTCCAGCTGAATTTTTTCCGCTTCACGGATGACAGCGAGCCCTATGTCTATGTGCAAACCTACAAGGATATCGAGCGCCTCACCGAGCCTGTGCTGAAGCTGGCAAAGAGCGAACCCGATGGATTTCAACTCGAGGGGGTCATCATGCTCGACAGCTACTATCCCCTCCCCTGGATTTTTGGGGACTTCACTCGGGTTGGATATTTTAAAAAGGATTCCCCGCCGGCGAGGTGGGATGCGGATTTCGTGGTCATCGAAGCGGCTCATGCAACGCAAGCGGAAGAGAAATTCACAGACTCCTACTATAAATTCCCCTTCCGGCTCCGCAGCGGTCAGGAGGAGTGCGTGGCCTATCTCTCGGCACGGAAGTTCAAGGATCTCCTCGGCGGAGAACCAGACTTTACCCCATCAACAGGAGCCGGGCGGTGAGTGGCGACAGGATCGCGGCGGGGATTATCAGCGCCGCCGGAGCGAGTATAGTCAGCGGCATCTGTCTTGCGTTTGCCTTCAAGGGTCTGAATTCCCACCTGGCCTTGACGGCATTGATTATCGGCCTTGCAGGGGGAATCTGGGTCTTTTGTAAAACCCGCCCAAACGAGGCGCCTCGCGCAAGCGCATGGGATGTTTTGCTGTTCGCCCTCTTCGCCATCGCCTCGTTGCGGGCTTTTTTGTGGCTGATTTATCCGGTGGGCGACGAGTGGCGAATTCTCTCGCCTTACAATCTCGGGGACATCTCGCTGCACTTGCAATTCATCCGCTACTTTGCGGGAGGCGTGGATTTCTGGCCGGCGAGTCCGATTCTAACCGGCGTGCCATTAAGCTATCCGCTGGGTGCAGATTTGTGGAATAGCCTGCTACTCCTCGTCGGCGTGCCGGTGGAACGGGGGCTTGTTTGGACGGGGCTCGCGGGCGCGGGCCTGACCGCTTGGGCGCTCTGGCGCTGGGGCGGAGCGTTTGGGATGGCGGCTTTGCTTTTTAATGGCGGACTCGCAGGATTTGCGATTCTTCATACCGGTGAACTCCGGGACTTCCAATCCGACCTGGCTTGGAAAAATTTTTTCCTGACGATGCTGGTGACGCAACGCGGACTGCTTTACGCGCTGCCTTGTGGACTCCTGCTCCTGCGCGCATGGAGGGATGACTTTTTTCGCGAGGGATCGGGGCTGCCCCGGAGCGTGCAATTTTTTCTGTATGCCACGATGCCGTTCTTCAGCGTCCATGCATTCCTCTTCCTGAGCTTCGCGCTGGCGGCAATTTTTGTTTTCACACGCCAAGGACGCCTTCGCTTTATCCTGTTTGTGGCGCTCGCCGTCATCCCGGCAACAATAGCTGTGTGGCTGGTGAGCGGAGGCTTTTCCGCAGCGTCCGGGCTGCGCTGGATGCCAGGCTGGATGCAGGGGGACGGGGGGTGGCAATTCTGGGTCATGAATTTCGGTATCAGCCTTCCCCTGCTCTTGTGGCTTTTTGCGAAATGCGCGCTGCGCGGCGATCCAGAGTCGCGTGCGTTCGTCATGTTATCACTTGCTGTTTTTCTCCTTTGCTTCCTGGTGTCGTTCGCGCCTTGGGAATGGGACAACACGAAACTCCTCATCTGGGCATGGCTTGTTGCCGCGCCGTTTCTGTGGTCCCGCGTTGTCGAGCCTCTTGCACCGGTCCTGCGCGCCTCCATTTGTGTGGCGCTCTTCTTCTCCGGAGCGGTCTCGCTCATGGCGGGCCTCGATGGACGGCACGGCTATGAACTGGCGAAACGGTCAGAGCTCGCGGCTGCGAGCAAAGCTCTGCAGAATGTTCCGGCAGGAACGCGCATTGCGGTGGATCCTCAATACAACCATCCGGTGATCCTCCTGGGTTATCCCGTGGTCTGCGGATATGACGGTCACCTCTGGAGCCATGGGCTGCGTTATCAGGAGCCACTCGCCAAGCTACGCGCCGTGCTCCGTCAGGAAGCGGGATGGAGGGCAAAGGCCAAGGAACTCGGCGCAGAGTGGGTTTATTTTCGTGGACAGACTCCAGTGCTCGAGAGCGTGGAGGAAAGCCGCAAAGGCGACTAGGAGGGAATCGAGCGCCAGAGCATGAAAATGATCGTGGCAAGGATCAGGCAAAGGCCAAGGAACTTGATGCGGGCGCTGTTGAATTCCCGGGCGGGAAGTTTCTTGAGTTTGCGAGCCGGTTGGTAACTGCTGCGGCCGGCGCGGGCTCCACCAAGAGAAATAGCGGGAGCGGCCATCGCGGCGCGCATTTTGATCATCTCGCGGTTGCGTGCCTTGTTTTCCTCGATTTTCTTGGGATACGCTTGGAGCTCTTTTTCCAACTGCTCCATGCGGCGCTTGGTGACTTCCTGCTCCTTTGAGAGGCGTTGCTCCTCGGCCGTGAGCTTTGTTGAGGTATTAGGCTTTCTGAGTCGCATGGATTACTTCGCGGTAGTGGCTGACCAGATGTAAACAAGAAGGAAAACAACAGCAATGATCTGGATCGGGAGAGTGAAAGCAAATCCGCTACGCAACCAGTAGCTAAAAGAACGATCCTCCTCCACCGGATAATCGCCTTCCATCATGGATGCGGGAGTGATCTCGGAAGATGTGTCCACCGAAAGCTTGGCCTGGGACTTGATGTATTCGGCACGGGCGTCCTCGACGGAGCTGAGCGCCTTGCTCAACTCGCGGGGCAAATCCTGCGGGCTCCACGAGCGGGCGTTGATGTCCTCGAGTTGGCGCAGGTGCTGGCTGAACGAGGCGTAGATGGCATGCATCTGCTCAACGCGTTTTTGTGATTCTTCAGTCTCGCGCTGCACGACCACCAAAGCGCGTGTGAGTTTGTCGAGCATGTCGGAACGCCCCTGTTCCAAGCTGTCCTGCCTTCTCTTGAGTTCTTCGAGACGGGCCTTTTCGCGTTCGATTTCCTCCTGTTTCTGCTTGAGGCTCTCGAGTTCGGCCCTGACCTGCTGGACTTTGTCGCCGAGTTCACCGTCCTCTTCATTTGTCAGATTCAGATACGGGCTTTGATCTTTTGAGGAGTAATCAGCAGACATACGAGTGCGACGAGCAATAGCCTGCCATTGGAGGAAACTCCAGATTTTTTACTGCGGTTTTTTTTCGCCGCCAGGGGCAAAAATGCGGAGCCATCCGCCGGATTCACGCAAAAATCCCAGAGTAAAATGCGAGGCACTGTCACCTCCGTCATGGGCGCGAAGGGATCGCTTCGAAAACTCATCGTTCCAGACACCGTCCTTCACCTTACCGGAGCTGCCAACAACCTGCTCGGGAGGCATCGTTAACTTGGCGTATGCCGCATCACCCACGCGGGCGGCTTCAAGAGTCTTCGGGTTGTAGAGACAAATCCACCAGGCCCCGTAGGCATCCGGCGCGGAGGCAGGTGTGATGCGGATCCGGAAGTCGCCCGCACTTTTTTCCCCGCCAGTGAAGGGAATCGAATAAATGGCTCCAACCTCCGACCTCGAAGACAAAAACCCCGCCATGAAACTGCGAAGGGTGCGCCGCATTTTATCGTTCGATGCAAGCTTCCCATAGACTCCAAACTCGATGGCCGCTGGTTCATCAGGATTCCCGTAAACATTCATCTCGATGTAGTCGTTGATGCGAAACGAGAGGTAGGGGACATTTTTCAAGTAGCCGTTATCGATGTGCGTCGCGGGAATTTGCCTGAGGCTCTTGATGGCATCGTTGTTGCGGATGTCATTGACCATGACGCGCCACGAAGGCAGGTCGCCTTTTTGTTCAGCCTCGACGAACTCCATGCCCACATCGACCCCGTCAAAAATGCGAACGATCCCAGACTTGGGAAATTCAGAAATGCCATACCGCTGCTGCAAAAAAACCGCGTCGGCCGTGTTTTTAACAATCACTCCGCGCTGCCTGGATCCATCCTTGAGCAAAATGGAATCCGGTTCCGCATAGCCTTCATTCTGCCCGTGCAAAAAGACCGGTGTCAGGCAGAGCAGGAAGACCGCACTCCATTTCAAAGTTGATGACAGCATGGTAGCGAACTATAAGCCTGCGCCAATGACACTCAATACGAATCGCGCCTTGCTTGCTCTCCTCCCCTGTCTGGCGCTCGCGGGTTGTGTGATGCCTCCGAAGCCCTACAAAAAACCGGCCGCATCCGTTGAATCCACCCCATTGAAAACAGGCAATTTCTGGTGGGGAACCTCCACAGCAAGCTTCCAAAATGAAGACCGGGGCGAAGCACCCGACTCGCCAAACTATTTCAAGACCGACTGGGACATCTTCGCCGAGGAGGGCAACATCCCCCCGCGCGGCGAGGACGCCACATTCTCCTGGTCGCGTTTTGACAAGGATCTCGCCGCACTGAAAAAACTTGGCGTGAACCACTATCGCTTCGGCATCGAGTGGGGCCGCGTGGAGCCGCAGCCAGGGGTCTTCAATGAAAAGGCGATTCGCCAATACGCTGAAATGGCCCGCAAACTCAAAGCCGCAGGCATCGAGCCGGTCGTCACCCTCTGGCATTTTACCTTCCCCGATTGGCTCTACGACTCGAAGAAAAAATCCCAATCCGGCTTTCTCCATCCCGATGTGGAGTCCCGCTGGAAGGAATATGTGACCCGCATGGTGCAGGCGCTCTCGCCGAGTGTGAAGGTGTGGGTTCCGCAGAACGAGCCGAACGGGGCGCTTTACATTGGTTATTTCGGTGGCCACTGGCCTCCCGGGTTGCTCGTCACTCCCGGTGCCCTCAAAAAGGCCACGACCGTCTCGGTGGAGATGTTCCGCGAGGCCGCAGGCATCATCAAAAAACAAAACCCGAAAGCCCTCGTCATGGGCATTTACTCGCTTCCGAATTGGACGAGCGCATTCGGCCAGGATCCGACCTTTGCCGTCTACAACATGATGCAGCACCAGAATTACGACCACCTCGACCGAGTGGCCGACACCATGGATTTGGTCGGCGTGAACTACTACTACTCGCAAGTCGCTTCCGCCCGTAGATTCATCTTGCGGCCCAAAGGCGAGCAAAGCTCCCACTACACCCAGAACGGCTGGCTCATCGATCCAGAGGGCCTCCACGCCGTGCTCATGACCGTTTCCAAACGCTACGGCAAACCAATCGTCATCTCGGAAAATGGCATCGGCACCCAGAGCGAGCAGAAAAAAATCCGCTACTTCCGCGAGCATGTGAACCAGATGCGCCGCGCGATGGAGGACGGAGTCGACATACGCGGTTACTTCCCTTGGACGCTCACAGACAACTACGAGTGGGCCGAGGGCTATGCCGCGAATTTCGGTCTCACCAGTTTCAATAAAAAAGAGATGAAGCTCGAACTGGAACCCGCCGGAAGGTGGTTCCGAAACTTCATCCAAGCCAATCCCGAACCCTGATCCCGCACATGCCCACCCTTCTCGAATGCCAACTCCCAGGAATCCCAAAACTGCGCAGCGGCAAGGTGCGCGAAGTTTTTGACCTCGGCGAAAACCTTCTCGTCGTCGCCACAGACCGCATCTCCGCCTTCGACTGCATCCTGCCGACCGGCATTCCGCGCAAGGGCGAGGTGCTCACGCAGATGACCCTCTTCTGGTATGGCGTGCTGGACTTCGTGCCGAACCATTTCATCACAGCCCGCTTCGAGGCCTATCCCGAGATTTTGCAACCCTTCGAAGAGCAACTGCGCGGGCGGTCCATGATTGTTAAAAAAGCGAGCCCGTTGCCGGTGGAATGCGTCGCGCGCGGCTACATCTCCGGCTCGGCTTGGAAAGAATACACCGCGACCGGCAAAGCCTGCGGCTTCGACCTTCCCGTCGGCCTCCTGCAGTCCTCGCGCCTACCGGAAACCCTCTTCACACCCGCCACCAAAGCCGAGACCGGGCATGATGAAAACATCACCTGGAACCAATGCCGCTCGGTCCTCGGCGACGAACTCGCCCTCCAAGTGAGGCGGCACACTATCGAACTCTACGAGCACGGCTGTGCCCATGCTGCCAAGGCGGGACTCCTCATCGCAGATACAAAATTCGAATTCGGCATCGCCAATGGCGAACTCATCCTCATCGACGAATGCCTCACGCCCGACTCCTCCCGCTTCTGGCCTGCGGATGCCTGGAAACCCGGCACCAATCCGCCCAGCTACGACAAGCAATTCGTGCGGGATTATCTGGAGACCCTCGATTGGGACAAAACACCTCCCGCCCCTTCCCTGCCGGAAGATGTTGTTCGTAAGACCTCCGAAAAATACATAGAGGCTTACGAAAAGCTCAGCGGCCTCAAACTGCCAGCGGCCTGAGCCGCAGTTTTCATGGAAGTCCTCAAAACGCTCGCCGTAGCCCTGAGCTTGGGAACGCTGGCGGGTGTGAATCTTTACCTCACCGTGCTGGTGACGGGACTCGCCCTGCATTTTGACTGGGTCACGCTCCCCTCGCCGCTCGCCGGGTTGGAAGTGTTGGGACATCCAACGATCCTCTGTATCGCAGGGGCGCTCTATGCCATCGAGTTCTGCGCCGACAAGATTCCTTGGGTCGATACGGCGTGGGATGTCATACACACGCTCATCCGCCCCATCGGCGCGGCCGCGCTCGCCGTCGCCGCGATGGGAGAAGCGCACCCCGCCTTTGAGGTCGTGGCAGGCCTGCTCGCCGGTGGCATGGCCTTTTCATCCCATACCGCGAAAGCCGGAACCCGCCTGGCCGCCAACACCTCGCCCGAGCCATTCACAAATATCGCCCTCAGCCTTGTGGAGGACGGACTCGTTCTCGGCGGCCTCGGTTTGCTGGCTTGGAGTCCCATTGTCGCCTTGGTCTTGGTGGTCATCATCTGCGCCACGATTCTCATTTTTTTACCAAGACTCCTCCGGAATATTTTTCAAAGCCTACGGGTGCTTCTCAAAAAAGCGCGCTCCCATTTCGGGTGAAAACGGCAGTTTGCCAGAGGAGCTCCGCGATGTAGTTTCAGACATCCTGACCTCTGGGCGGCGTGAACCGCTGTTGAGGAACCTCAATGAACCGGGTTGAAGGACTTCCTCTGGTTTGGCGATACTTCGGTATGCC
>JBIIUB010000102.1:0-10057 GCA_044340205.1 Terrimicrobiaceae bacterium | reverse complement strand
AGCCCGTCTGCGAAAAGAACTGCCTGCCCCCGACCAGACGCCTGAGAAGCAATCCCACAACGGCCTTGAGATTCTTGCGACACGCCACGGCGATCTCACACTTCACACCGCTGCCGCTGGGCGATGGGGATTTCTCTCCACGAATCTGGAGCAAATAAAAACCGCTCTGGACCGAGCAACCGGGAATTCGCCACTGACTTCCCTGAAGACGAATCCACGCTTTGTGAAAGTCATTGCCCAACTCCCAGCAGATCCGGAGTTGCTGTTTTTCTTCGAGCCAGAAAAAGCGGTGGATTCTCTGCTCTCCGTTGGCCGATCGGTCGGCGCGAACCAAATCCCTTCGCAGATCGAGGAACTCAAGTCAGCCGAAGCTGTCGGCGGCATCCTCAAAATCGATGGACGCCTTCAGCGCGATGCCATTTTTGTGCTGCGTCCATCGCGCCCGGATTCGCTGCCCAAGCTGGCCCATCCCGCCATGGCGCTTACCTCCAAGGATACGACGGTGTTTTTTGATTTTGTTCTGAATTTCACAGCGTTGCCGAGTTTGGTGGAAGGACTCTCCGAGGCGTATCCAAGAATCGGCGTGCTTGCTGGGCCCTTGGCTGAAGCAGCGGCGGAAATCTACGGCCCCGAGTGCGCGCTCGTCGCAAACTGGCCAGATGGCAACATGACGCCGACACCTCTGCTGGCCGTGACGGTCAAGGATGAGGCGCGCTCGAGCGATTTTCTGGCGCAAACGCTCAGCAACCTGCCGGGTGCAATTCGTCAGGATTTGAAAGGAAATACCGTTTACTCATTCCCGATCGGCTACACCTCATTGTCGGTGGCGCAAAGTAAGGGGTTCCTCCTGCTTGGAATGAACCCGGAAGCGTTGCTCCAAGCCGGGGAGATCAAAACCAGCGGAAGCACGCTGCGAGACGCGCCGGATTTTAAAGACGCTGTCTCTGCATTCCAATCCGCTAATGAGGCCTTTTGCTACATCGACACACGCACGGTGTTCACTCGCGTCTACAACTCCTTCGTGCCGGTCATTCGTTTTGGAGCAGCCATGATGCCGGATTTGAAAAAACGCATCGATGTTTCTAAACTGCCGAAGGCTGAGACCATCGCCAAGCACCTCCCCCCGATCGTGCTTTCGCAAAAGCGCACCACCGAGGGAACCCTCATCGAGTCCAGCGGCCCCGTGAGCATGACCCAATTCCTCCTACTCAGCGGCGCCGGAGTCATGGCGGCAAACCAAAGCCTGCTGGGCAACTGACCTCACTGCCACTCGTCACTACTCGGGAGCGCGTGTTTATTTTGCAACTTGAAAGTCATAAAGCCTAACAATCCGTCATGCGAGTTACCCTCTCTATACCCGATGCGATAGCCCATCGATTTCAAGCGACCGTTCCCCCTCGACAGCGCTCGCGCCTCGTAAGCCGTCTCTTGGAGGGCAGCTTGGCAAGTCACGAGGACGATCTCGCCGCAGCTTGTCGGGCAGCCAATGAGGACAGGGAGCTTGAACGCGAGATTGATGACTGTCAGGCCGGGGATACCGACTTCTCGGCAGCCATGGCGGCAAACCAAAGCCTGCAGGGCAACTGACCTCACCGCCAGTCGCGCTTCACATGAACCCCTTGACGAGTCGCACGCAATAACGCACGCTTTAACCATGCAGACAGTCACAGCCACCAAAGCGCGATCCATGATCTACAAGCTCATTGACGATGCTTCGGACTCTCATGAGCCCATTCAGATCACTGGCAAGCGCTCCAATGCTTTTCTCGTTGCCGAGGATGACTGGCGCGCGATTCAGGAAAGCCTGTATTTGGTTTCGATTCCCAGTATGCGGGAATCCATTCGTTCCGGACTTGCCACTCCAGTCTCAGCGTGTGCCAAGAAGCTTGATTGGTGAAATACCTCCTCGTCTTCACAAAGCAAGCACAGAAGGATGCCAAGAAACTTCGCGAGCCCTGTGCAATGGTCGATCCTTTTTTTAATTTGGACTCCATTTTTCGGATCGGTGCCTTCCAATGACATGACAATGAAAGGAAACGTTGCCTGACCCCCACCTCATATTGCAGCTTTGCTTGTAGCGGTTGTCTGTGACTGCGAGGATTTTCTTTCCCCGGGAACGGCTAGGGGACTCCCTGAAAATAAATTAATTAAGAGAGCCCCGGCATCGGGAACAGTCAACGAAGGATTACCAGATTGAAGATGTGGAAAAAAAATTATATCGATAATTAATTGCTGAAACCTTTAGATTCCGACATCCTTGACATCAAGCGTATTCTTTGAAATAATTACCTTTTGCATCCTCACACACGGCATTAGTGCCAAAGATAACCTTAAATATCCATATAATAGATATAATAGCTACAACAATACCGATAGGCCCCATAATAAATAAAGGGAACAATAAAAGTTGGATGACTCCTTGTTTATAGTATCCAGCATAAAAGTGATGAACCCCCAGTAAGCCCAAAAAAACAGCTAACGTGACATACACCCGCCTACTCTTCCTCTTCGCTAGATCGGCCGCCCTTTCTTCTAAACGTCTTTTCTCTGTTGCTGCGTCCCTTTCTAAACGCTTTTTCTCTCTTTCTGCCTCTTCTTTTTCCCATACCACCTGCTGTTTAGCTCGCTCCACTTCATCAGCTTTTTCCTGTTCTGCTTTTTGAGTGAGATAACCAGCGTAAAGTTTTTTGACCTCTTCTGCATAGTTAGAGTTCTGATGCGAGTCAGCCCACCGTATTAAAAAAGTTTTGGCTCTATCGGAAAGCTGTGCGACTTGCTCATTAGCTGGTTTTGCACCAAGGCGTAAAGTATAGTAGCAGTCTGCAAGAAAGTTATTTGCCTTAATCTCATCAAAGAAGTCAGATTCATTCTGAGTAAATACCGCACTTTGCATAATGACTTTAACCTTTTTTTCAGCTAAGCCCAAATCCTCAACACTTTCTACTGCCAAATCTAGCAATTTTCTTAGGACATCCTTAACATGAGCATCGTGCTGAAGTCTTTTCTTTGAATCTTCTTCTGCATCAGCCAAAGCAAAAGCAATGTTACGCTGTTCTTCGGCTAATTCTTCATTTCTTCTACAGGCTGGACATATTGTATACTCGCTGACACTACCGCATTGACGGCAGTTATAAGTCATTTTCATATATTTATTGTGATATTTTAACCTTTACCGAGATTAACTTTTCAATTCCTTTTATTCTTCAAAGATTATATCGCAGCCAGCAAGATTTCATTCTTATTGAACTTGATATTAAGAAATGAATCATTTCTCAGATTATAAAAAAGGATTTTGGCCTTGATTTTTCTTTTGATTCTCAACGGGCGATTTTGACTTTTCGGGCGATTTTGACTTTTTGGACGATTTTGACTTTTCTATGCAAGCATCTGTTATGTCGAAAACGCCTTTTGTATAGAAAATAACTGGAACCTGCCCCATAGACATTCCGCTTGTGTCGTAAAGGACATTCAGTCCGTTGGCATCAGAGACTTCTTTAACGATAACAGTGAGTTCATCTATGATTTGCTTTCGCAATTCCTTAAACCTATCTGCCAAAACCTTCTCTCGGCTGGTTCTAAAGTCTGAGTTTTCCTTATCCAATGCGCGAGCCTGCTCGACCAAGTTTTCACGAGCCACCCCACTCTGTTTCTCGATCTTAGCCATCATGGCTTTCAGCCTCTCCAGACGCTGATCAAGCTCACTTCCTGCTTTGGCTCTTTCTACATTCATGGTCTCCTCGGCTTGCTTAGTGGCAGGATATGCAGTAAACAATCGATTCATATCAATAAAACCAATTTTTAGTGCTGCGGCGTTACTTTCACCACTGAGTCCAGATGACGCATCAGTAGTTACCCCTTTTTTGGAGTCTGCTGCATTGACAGTGCTTCCCAAATCATCTTGGGCGTTGATCGTTGATAAAAAGAGGGCAACTATTGCCATGGTGGTGTTAAGTTTTTTCATGAGTGTAATGTGTTGAATTAAAATTGTTGTTTATCATATGTAATATTTACCTTGTTTTTTTAAGGCTATTTTGAACTGTTTTATTAAAAAAATGGATGCCTGCGTCTATATCATAGATAAAATCGTCTCGTTGTCAGACAGTAAACCAGACTTAATTGAAGTTATTGTCAATCAGATCTTGTTTTTTATTTTGTTTCTGAACAGCGTCAAGAATAATAGCCTGAGATTTTTTATAAAACGAGTGGGGATCACTTTCTGAATTGTAAGAAGTCTGAAATACATTGAGCAACAAATCTTTTTCGGATCTGCTCATTGCAAGTTTTGCATTAAATTCAGAATTTGCTGTATGCCCATAGTTTCCAAAACCATAATTAATGAAGCACAAGCCATCCCAGAAAAATACAATTGCTCTCTCTTTCTGTTTGTCGCGGTTCTCATTAATACACTTCTCAAAGGCTGGAGGGTGTAATGTTAATGCCTTCGTTTCCCAACTGGCCATTTTTTCTGCACAACCCGACAATTCATACATTGTTCGACTGTCAAGCGTGTATCTTAAATCTGTTATAGTGTTTGTTGTATTTATGTCAGCTTTTTTATTATACTCAATATATACTTGAGGGTTCGTGTATAGTGTATAGTTTTTATCTCTTATCCCATATCTAAGAAATACATTGCATTTATATCTTTCGCATCTGAATAAATTTAATACGGATTCCCCGTCAGAGCTGTATGAAACATGAATAAATTTCGAAGTTTGAATGGCTCTATCGATAATTTGTGCATACAGAATTTTAACTCTTTCGGCTGGAAAACACACTTCGCTCCTAAGGCTTTCAAATTTTTCCATCATTAATTCTTCTTGAGGTGTTGAGGGATATTCTGGGTTCGTCATCTCCCAGTATAGAAAATAAACGCAAAAGGGATTTCCTAATTCCTCTCCTTTACGGAGCCATTTTGAAGACTCAGGCACATTTTGTCCCTCATTAGACTGACCTCCGTTATAAATGTAATAAAGCATCAAACAGGCAAATGCATTATTGTTTTCTGCCATTTCTTTGAGGGCTGGAATAGCCTCAGTTACCAATCGTTTCCCTTCGGCTTCATTTTTTTCAAAACCAAGCCTTCCAACTTGAAGAGAGCTACCATAAGAGTATTTGCCAAATGCACTGCCACTCTTGTAAGATTTCTCAATCATAGCTTTAGTGGTATCTCGATCATAATCTGTAAACCCGTCACAATTCAAATCACCTAATATTCCAGCAGCATCAGCGTCTCCAGACTTCATTGACTTAACCAATTCTTCAATAACTTGTGGGACTCTTTTTATGGATGCATCTGCGTTTCCAATCATGGTTATTGAGGCTATGAGAAGAATAATTATTTTTTTCATAAAAGTTTCTACTATGTTTTGGCTTATTTTCTGGTTTTAATATATTTGTTGGCTACTTAAAAAACCACCAACTGCTTTGCTGTCCCTCGGTTTTCGCTGCTGCGGTCGAGTTTTGCGCGACCGCTGGTGGCTTTGGTGACTTCCCGGCTGAGGCCCCCATATTGTCGAGACGACTTTGAGCGCACTCACCGCCTCGGAAGGGCCGGATTCCACGCGGAAGGAACTTAGCGGAGTTGAAGGTCTTGACATTGCATGACTCGACTTTGACTACGGATGGTTGTGCCATAGGAGTGTGTTTGGTTTCGTGTTTATTTTTATGAGTGAGAAGGATGGTTCCCATTTCCGAGCATCTAACGAAACGCTTGTTAATACGAGAGGGGCGGCTTTTCGATGCACGAAGGAAGGCAAATATCTAAAATTAGAAAGTATGGCAAGAAAAAATGCCTTTGTGTCAAATTTGTCACGGAAGCAAGCGAAATATATGACAGAATTAGCATAATTATCTCAATGTAGCGGCCAGAAGGCAAGTTTGGGAAGTTGGGTGGGCGGCAAAGCCTCTGTGGCATGTAACTGGTAACTGGTGGTGGGAGAAAAGGCAGAAGTAGGAAGCATGAAATGGCGGCTTGACGCCGGTCTCTCGACTGTCGCCGTTTCTGGGACTTTGGAGGCTGGATTAGCTGACGTAAACAAGCATTTTAACGAACGGTTGTTTTAGCCGGACAAGCGTCGAAAAGCAGGGGTGAGTGGCGGGAGAAAGCCAGAAGGAAGAGGAAGAAAGAAAAAAAGTTTTCAGTTTTCAGGGGGGCGGAAAGCGACCATAAGAGATAGCCGGTAACTGGTAGCGGGTTGCTGCCGATGGGGACATCGGCGATCCGGAGAATGGAAGATGGATAAAAAAAACGATTCTCAGAGGGCGCAATGCTCTTCGGCAGCGGGGCCGAACTCCGCGAGCAATCTCGAAAGCCGGAGAACTTCTTCGGCCTCGATCTCAAGCAGATCGGCGACCTCTTGAACTCCAAATCCCTTGCGCAACATTTTGAGAGTGGCCACTTGTTGCCCGAGTAGCTTGCCCTCGGCAATGGCGTCGGCGAGGAGCGTGCGCTCGACGCTCACGCCGTCCCAGTATTTGTCATAGGTGGCCAACTCGCCCTCGCTGAATCCCGATTCCTTGACATACTCCACCGCCTCGCGCACTTCCTGCTGTGCGAGTAGGTCGGTGGAAACCTCCGTTGACTTCTCACCGACTTCGGTGAGATACCGCAGCCAAAGGACTTGAAGACGCTTCTCGGGCATCGTTTGCGGCCGAAACTTCGGCAACTCGACAAAAACGAATTCCAGCCCCTCGATCTGGCGGTCTGTATCGAGGGCGTGAACAATCCGATAGTGATGATACCACTCGGGACTGTCCTTGATGAATGTGTCATCGACAAGGTTGAGTGAATAGACGGGCTGGAGCAGGTGGTATTCTTGACCGGTCTTCAATTGCTTCACATACGCCTTCGACGCGTTGAATAACACCCGGTTCATGAAGCTATCGGTCCAAAGCATCTGCATCTCGACGATGAATTGGCGTTTTTTCTGATCCACACAGCGCACATCCACGATGCTGTTGCGCACCTCTGGAACTTCGGGGACCAACTCGCTGGGGAGATACTCCAATTCCTCAATCTGGGCATCAGGCTCCAGAGGCAACAGCGCGTTGAGAAAACTCTTAAGAAGATGCGGATGCTGACCAAACACCTTCTTGAAGGTCAGGTCGTTCTTGGGATCCAAGTAGCGCATTTCAGCAAGACTACGCACGGGCTTTGGTAGGCGCAAGCCCGCTGGGCAAAGAAAATTCCCTTTGTGTCAAATTTGTCACGCAAGACGGTATAATTTTGGACCGAATTAACAAAATTATCTTAACTTGAACAATAGAGTGCACTGGCGTTTTGTTGGTTTAATTAGCCTTCAGAGTGGTCGTAATTCCAAGTCTGCCACAGCATGAAACCCTCATCGAATCCAGCGGCGCGGGAGACATGGCGGCAAATCAAAGTCTGCTCGGCGACTGACCTCACCGCCACTCGTGCTTCGGATATTGGCGCTGGAGCTGTTGTTTCAAGCCTGGGTAGGTCTCGGTCCAAAAGGATTTGAGACTGCGCGTCACCTGCACCGGACGATGGCTCGGGGCCAAGATATGGAGGGTGAGCGCATGGCGGCCGAGTGCGATTTTGATATCGTCTGTGACTCCGTAGAAATCTTGGATTCTGGCAGAGAGAAACGGATCCGCTGTCTCGGCATATGTCACCTTCGCGCGGCGTCCACCAGGAAGCTCGATCCGCTCGGGAGCGTGTTTTTCGACGAATTGCTGCTGCTCCCAAGTGAGGAGTGATTTCGCATGGGGCAGGACAGACGCGTCTTTGATGTCGCGGTAGCAAACCGCACCATCGCAAACCAAGAGGATGATATGATGCCGCTCGTCCTCGCCCATGGCGGGGAGGTTTTGTTCGGAACAAAGACGCGTGAGGAAATTGATGCGGTGGAGCCACTGCTCGACGGCGTCATCCCAGGCATTGAGGCGCAAATTTCCATCCAGAACCTCCTTGGCAAGACACGAGGACGCCTCGGGGCCTGGTTCCGCATCGCGATCACGGTTCTCAAGGATCAGGTCGCGAAAAACCTTCGCACGCCGCACCACAACACGGTTCTGGCTTTTATCGAAAAAATGATCCGCCTTCTCCGAGAAATCCTGCGGGAACATTTCGCGGAGCCAGGCTTCTTGGATTTCCGTGGCGAGGCTGAGGAGGATGCGGGCATCGCCGTCACGGCCCTCGATTTCAGCAATCTCAGCGGCGACGAGGAGGGAACTCCCGGTCGCCACACTCTGCCGCGAAAGAAGCCCCCTGCGGCCATGAACGATATCGCAGACGAGTGTGCCTGGGCCACGGCGCACGGCCACCTGATCCGCAAAACCCGCCAGCACGCATTTGGCGATATCAGAGTCATTGGGAGGTGTATCCTCAAGAAGCAGAGCCTCGGCGTGAGCGATGTCGAGGAACTGCTCAAAAAGCTTCGCCACCTGCCGGGCGGAGTCGGAGTGAATGCCAAGAGTGCGGCATTCGTTCATTCGAAAATCCCGCGACCGCGCCCACTCGAAGACACGCATAAGAACAAGGAAGTCGGAAGTGCCACCACTGAAGATTTCCGCGCGTTCGTCCTCTATTTTTTTATCCACCCTCAGCAACATCGAGCGGGTCTGAGTGATCGCAGCGATGAGGGCCGCTGAACGCACACAGCCAAGTTCCTCGGCGGCGATGAACATGCGGGCATAGCGGGGATGAACCGGGAAATTCAACATCTGGCGTCCGATGGCGGTGATGTCACCAACAGAATCCAGAGCGCCTAAATCGCGAAGGAGTGTCTCCGCGCGGTCAAGCGCTTGGGCTTCGGGTGGCTCGATCCAGCGGAATGACTGTAAATCCCCCACCCCGGCGGCCTTTAGGCTCAGGAGGGTTTCGGCGAGGTCGAGGCGTTTGATTTCGGAGAGTTCGCGAAGCGGTCGGCGTGTGTGGTCACGCTCGGTCCAGAGGCGCACGCAGAGTCCAGGCGCGGTGCGGCCTGCGCGGCCTGCCCGCTGAGCTGCGGAGGCGGCGCTGATTTTTTCGATGAGAAGCGTATTGATGCCGCGATTCGGGTCGTAGCGGGCCACTCGCGCGAGACCGGAGTCCACGACCAGCGTCACGCCATCGATCGTCAGCGATGTCTCGGCGACATTGGTGGAAACAATGACCTTTCGGCCTTGCGAGCGGTTCACCGCACGGTCCTGCTCGGCGGCGGGGAGTTCTCCATGCAGCGGCAGAACGGCGCACCGCCCTCCAAGCCGCCCCTGCAACTCGCGGATGGTGCGTTGGATTTCATAGGCCCCGGGCATGAAGACAAGCACATCGCCATCGGTGCTCTCAAAGTGCTCGGCGACTGCATCCGTCGCTGTTTCCCAAACCGGCTCGTCTTTCGGGTCGTGTGAGAGATGACTGATCTCGACGGGGAACATGCGGCCCTCGGAGGTTAGGATTTCGGCCGGTTTGAGGTATTCCTGCAATTCGGCACCGTCGAGCGTTGCCGACATGACGACGATTTTCAGGTCAGGTCGGACCGTATCTTGGAGATCCAGCGCCCGAGCGAGCGTGATGTCGCCATAAAGGTGCCGCTCGTGGAATTCATCGAAGACCAAGGTGGAAATGCCCCGCAGTTGCGGGTCGGCCAGCATCTGACGAAGGAGAATGCCCTCGGTGACGAAGAGGATTTTCGTTTCCTTCGAGGAAACATTATCGAGGCGGATTTGGTAGCCCACCTCGCCGCCAAGTCGCACCGAGCGCTCGGAAGCAACGCGGGTGGCCAGCATGCGGGCAGCCAGGCGGCGGGGTTGAAGGATCACGCAACGCCCACCACCAAGAATCCCGCCATCGAGGAGAATCTGGGGAACCTGGGTGGATTTTCCAGATCCCGTTGGAGCTTGCAAAATGAGCCGATTCCCACGCCTGAGGGCGGAAACGATTTCCTCATCGAGATCGTAGATGGGCAGTGCCTGAGCCATCCCGAATTAAGGCCGCATGGCCTTGAACAGGTCCAAAGTGATGTCCCGTGCCGCCGAGTGATCCACAATCGGAGCGGGATAGCCCTTGGCAAGGCGCAGGCCCGGTGCGGGTGGGTCTTGGAATTTTGCGGGA
>JBIIUB010000163.1:0-10354 GCA_044340205.1 Terrimicrobiaceae bacterium | reverse complement strand
GAGAATGCCGGAAGTGGATTTCCGCGTCGTGTGCAGCAAGGGATTTTATGTCCGCACCTATGCCAATGACATCGGCATGGAGCTCGGCTGCGGAGCCCATCTCAAATCCCTGCGCCGCACGAAATCTGGACGATTCAATGTAGAAGGCGCAGTAACCATTGAAGAACTCAAAGCGGGACCGATTGAAGCCATAGCGCAGCGCGTCCTCAGCCTCCCCGCCGTTTCCCGGCTTCGCGGTGCCTGATGAAAATCCTCCGTTCCATCGAAGCCCTTGCGGAAATCGATGCGCCGGTCGTGCTGGCAGCAGGTGTCTTTGATGGCCTGCATCTCGGCCATCAGGCAGTGCTCCGCGCCGCCATCGAATCCGCCACCCGCATTGGAGGCGTTCCAGTCGCACTGACATTCGACCCCCATCCCGCTGTCGTTCTGCGTCCAGACAAGGCCCCAAAACTTCTGACGCCTCTGGATTTCAAGCTGGAACTCATCGAGCGCCTTGGCATCCAACACGCCCTCGTCATCACATTCGACGCCGCTTTTGCTGCCATCGAAGCTGAAGACTTTGTTTTGAAACTCTGCCACACCGCGCCAGAGCTTGCCGGCATCTGCATCGGCGAAGGCTGGCTGTTCGGCAATGGCCGGCGGGGGAACGCCCGTTTGCTGCAAACACTCGGAATGAAAAACGGCTTCTTCACCAGCGCCACCGCGCCAGTCCTCCTGGACGGGGAAGTCGTCAGCAGCACACGCATCCGGGAAGCCCTCGCTTCCGGCAATCTGCCTTCAGCCGCCCGCCTCCTTGGCAGGGACTTTGCCGTTCGAGGCAAGGTCACACGCGGTGCCGGACTCGGTGAAAAATTGGGCTTCCCCACGGCCAACATCGTCACCGGCCATCAGCAGTATCCAACGGACGGCGTTTACGCCATCCAAGCCACATGGAAGGGTGAGACATACCACGGCGTGGCAAACATCGGGCTCCGTCCGACCGTTTCGGATGACAAGCAACGCGTGCTGGAGGTGCATCTTTTTGATTTTTCCGCCGACCTTTACGACAGCGAAATCGAAGTTGCGTTTCTTAATTATCTCCGCCCTGAAAAGAAGTTTGAAAACAAAGACGCCCTCTGCGTGCAGATCCGCGAGGATGTGGGCGCAGCGCGTGCATGGTTTCAAAACCGGACTGCCGCAGCATGAAATCGCCTTGGCATTTCGGCACCTACGACGAAATGTCCGGCCCAGATGGCCGTCCGCGCGAGGTTTACAAAGCCCTCTCCGAGCGCCTTCAAAAAACCCCGCGCGCTCAACTGCGGAGCCTCGACGAGCAGCTTGAAGCCACCATGCGCGAGATGGGTGTCACTTTCGACATCCACCGCGACCGCCCATGGGGAGCCCGCGCCTGGTTCTGCGACCTCCTGCCCCAGATTTTTACCCCTGCCGAGTGGAGCCCGCTGGAAGCCGGTGTGCGCCAGCGTCTGAGGGCCTTCGAGCATTTCCTCAAGGATATCTACGGCCCCAAGCAAATCCTGCACGACGGCGTGTTGCCGGTTTCCCTTGTTCTGGGCAGCGAGTTTTTCCAGCGCCCAGCAGCCGGACTCCCATTGCCTGGGGATGCCTTTCTGCACTTGAGCGGTGTCGCGGTTTGCCGCCTGCCGGATGGAACGCTCGCCGTGAAGCACCATTATTTCAGCCACGCTTCCGGCATGTCCTACATGATCCAGAACCGCCGTGCCCTCACGCGGGTCATTCCCCAATCTTTCCACGACACCGGCATCCACTCGATTTCCGATGTTCCCACCGGCATTCTGGAAATGCTGCGTTCGCATTCTTCCCAGCCGGATCCCATGGTCGTGCTGCTGACTCCCGGCCCGCTCAGTCCGGCCTATTCGGAGCATAGCTTTCTTGGCCGCCGTATGGGCATCCCGCTCGTGCAAGGCGGGGATCTCCTGGTGCTCAATGACGAGGTCTATTTGAAAACCGTCTCGGGCTTGAGCAAGGTGGATGTCATCTACTCGCGCCTTACCGACCGCTGGCTCGACCCCATGGTTTTCCGTCGCGACTCCATGCTCGGCGTTCCTGGGCTCATTCACTGCATCCGCAAAAAAAGCGTAGCCGTCGTCAATGCCATCGGCTCCCAGCTTTCGGACGATCGCGCCCTGCTGCCCTTCTCCTCACAAATCATCCGCTACTATCTCGGCGAGGCACCTCTTCTACCTACGCTTCCGACCTATTGGCTGGGTGAGCACGACCAACGCGAACTGGTGCTGGCGGACATCGAGAATTTCACAATCCGAGGGCTCTACGGCGAACGCATCTACCTTGGCGGCGACGGCCATCTCCCGTCACAGGGAAAAATCGATGCCGTTCGCGCGGAAATACTCGGCGACCCCGCACGCTATGTGGCGCAACCGCAGGCGTGTGATGCTCAGACCATTTCCTTTCAGGATGGGGAGCGCCGAAAAAGCCGTCAGGACCACATTCTTTTCGCTCTTCGCAAAAGCGGCGGAGATATCGAAGTTTTCCCCGGTGCGCTCACGCGCGTCTCAACGAAAGATTCGGAATTCACCTCCTCCGAACTTGGCGGCGGCAGTAAAGACACTTGGGTTCAAGTGGGCGTGGATAAAAAATCCGACGAGTGGGATCCCTCGCGCCAAGTGGACTCAAAAATCCCGCTCCATGGCGTGACCAGTCGTGTGGCGGAGGCCTACTACTGGCTCGGACGCTATCTCGAGCGCGCCTATGACCTGGCCGGAATGGTGAGCGTCATCGAATCCCTCGAGCTGGAGGAGCTGAATCCCACTGAGCGGATGAACTACCGTCCCGTCTGGAATCGCATCCTCCCGATGCTGGAAGGCTCGAGCTCTGCGTCCCGCCGCACGATTTCAAGCCCCGAGGGCCGCTACCGCCTCACCTTCGATCCCGCTGAACCCGGCTCGGTCATCAGCACGATCCACCGTGCCTTCAGCAACGCCGAGTCGGTGCTCGAAACCTTAAGCCTCGACGCTTGGGGTGTGATGAGCGGACTCCGCGCGCGCTTTGATGCGGTGAATTTCCAACCCGATGCTCCCACCGAGACCCTTGCAAACGCGAGTCGCGAATTCTGCTTGTTCGCCCGCGAGATGATTCCACGGTTTTTTGGAACGGCCAAATGCACGATGCTGGCGGACGATGGATGGAGCTTCTGCGAAATTGGGCAGCTTCTCGAGCGCGCGGCGATCACGGCAAATGCAGTCACCTCCATCGCCGGCCCGCTCCTGCAGACCTCCCGCGCAAGCCTGCGGCCGCACGCGGTCGAGATTCGCCTTTCCGCTTTTCTGCGCCTCCTGAATAGCCGCGACATCTACCGCCGCGTTTACCAGATGCGCATCGAGCCGCTGCCTCTTCTGGAACTTCTTTGGACAAATCCCGTGGCTCCGCGCTCGGTCGTTCGCTGCCTGCAAGGCTGCGCCGCCCGCATCCGCGAAGGGGAGAATGTGCTTTCGCCCGCAACAGACAAGGCGCTTTCGACCATCGAACGCCTGATCGAATCCATCCAAACCAGCGATTGGGAGGCATTGCTCTCCAGTAAAAAATCAGGCGCGTCTAAATCCACCCTGCAGGTCCATTCAGATCGACTTCTCCAAAGCCTGCTCGGACTTCACACCGTGATCTGCGACAGCTTTCTGAATCATCAAGTGCTCATGCACCACGAAACGAAGCCTCCTTTCACCGCCTGACGATGCTGTTCAACATTGTTCACACCACGGGCTATGTTTACGCAGACACCGCCATGGAGGCTTACCTTGAAGTGCGCCTCACACCGCCTGCCAGAGCTGAACAGAATGTCCTCCGCCACCGCATCGAATTCCAACCCGGCGCAGAGGCCTCCGACTACATCGACTATTTCGGAAACCGGACGACTTTCTACTCGATGACCCTCCGCCACCGGCAGCTCAAGGTGACGAACCGCGTGACCGTTCGCACACTCCCTCGCATCCTGCCCAAGAGCGGCCTCGCCCTCACCGTGGCCGAAGCCCGGCAGATTTTAAAATCCGGGACCGGTATTTTTGATTACCTCCAACCAACCGAGGCCATCCCGCTTGTCGAGGAATCCGCCTCATGGGCGAGGGAACTCCTGCGCGAGAACCGTCTGCTGGGCGAGGCCCTCGACGAGCTAAATAAAACCATTTACCGAGAGTTCAAATACCGCTCGGGCTCGACGGAAATCGAGACGCCTCTTTCCCTCATCTGGAAAAAACGCGAAGGCGTCTGCCAGGATTTTGCCCATGTGATGATCGGCGTCCTGCGAGCCGCTCGTATTCCCTGCCGCTATGTATGCGGCTACATCGAGTCCGAGCCGGCCGTTTCCGTCGACCCCACCCGCAAGCGCCTCGTTGGATCTCTGGCCACACATGCGTGGGTGGAGGTCCTGGTTCCCGGCATGGCCTGGGTGGCGCTTGATCCCACAAACAACCAGTGGTGCGGCGAGAAGCATGTCACAGTCGCAGTTGGCCGCGATTTCCTCGACGCCGCTCCCGTGCGGGGAACTTTCAAAGGTTCAGCCTCGCAAAAGCTGAAAGTGCATGTGAGCATGCAGCGAATTCCTGAAAAACCATGAAACTCAAAATCAAAAAGGAATCGGTCTACACCTACGAGGGCAGGGTGTCATTTTCACCACACCATGTGCGAATTTTTCCGCGCATCGACTTGTCCGTGAAGGTCGAGAGTATCCGTTTCGAAACCCAATCGGGAGCTGATGTGCAGTTTCGGCAGGACCTCTTCGACAACCACATCGCCTATTGTTTTTACCCGGAGATGTCGGAAACGCTTCCTTTCCGCGTGGAACTCGATCTCGAAGTGAAGGAGAAAAATCCCTTCCACTTTCTACTGGAGCCACATGCGCTGCAGGTTCCGCCCCAATATACCGAGGACGAACTCGCGGTTCTTGCTCCGTATCTCGCGCCGGTGGCCGGATGCAAACTCCCAGCCCCTCTCGCGCCCTCAGGTCCGCGCCCTACGGTCGAGACGATTCTGAATTTCAACCACTGGATTTTCGACAACATCGAGTATGAGACCAGGCCGCAAGGCATGCCTCACACGCCGGAAGAGACTCTGAAAAAAGCCAGCGGATCCTGCCGGGACTTTGCCGCCCTTCTCACGGAAAGCCTCCGCCAGAACGGTGTGGCCACGCGCCTCGTGAGCGGTTTTGTCTGGGAAGGCGATAAGCCCGAGTCCGAAAAACGCGCCTCCAGCGCCATGCACCTCTGGGTCGAAGCCTGCCTGCCGGGCGCGGGTTGGATTGGCATGGATCCGACCAACGGCGTGCTCACAGACCATCACTTCGTTGCCACCGCAGTGGGGCGCCGACATGATGATGTGGCACCAATCAGCGGCGTCTACTACAGCAACACGCCATTTGCCAGCAGCCTTGCCACCAGTATCTCGGTGGAGAAAATCGCGTGAGGACTTCACCCACCCTTCACCGCACAATATCGGGAAACCAGCCAGGCCTCCCGCTCGTAAATTAAGGGAGATGCAAGTTCACATGGGCCAACCACCCGCTCACACATCATGAAATTTTTTGAAGGCTGCACAGCAGTGATCACAGGAGCATCCTCCGGACTGGGGGCTGAATTCGCACGCCAACTCGCTCCGCTTGCCTCGCGCCTCGTTTTGGTAGCTCGGCGCAAAGACCGTCTGGAGGAACTCGCCTCGACGCTGCGTTCGCTCCACCCTCAACTCGATATCCGCGTCTTCGAGGCTGATCTAACCCGCTCCGACCGCCGCCATGCGCTGGCCGATTGGCTCGCCAACGAAAAACTCGATATCAATTTCCTCATCAACAACGCAGGCCTCGGCGATCACGGGCATTTCGAGTCCAGCGACTGGACCCGCGTGCAGGAGATGATCGACCTCAACATCACCGCGCTCACCCATTTGATCCACCTGCTTGCGGGACGAATGATCGTTCGCGGCCGGGCAGCCATCCTGAATGTCAGCAGCGTGGCGGGATTTTTCCCTCTGCCGAACATGGCGGTTTACGCAGCCACAAAAGCGTATGTCACCAGCTTGTCGGAGGCCTTGGCCATGGAGTTGCGTCCAAGAGGCATCACCGTCACCGCCCTCTGCCCCGGACCCGTGCCGACAGAGTTTTTCGATATCGCCACCAGGCCTGGCGAGCAGGACCAAGCGTCCCATTTTGAAACCTTCCCGGCCTTTGTAGTCTCCGCTGCCGAAGCTGTGCGCGATGGTCTTCGAGCCGTGGCCAACGACCGAGCACGCGTCGTTCCCGGCCCGCTTCTCGCGGCGGCTGTCGCCGTAGCCCTTGTCATCCCCTTCTGTATCGTCCGCCGCATCCTCACTGCAAAAGCCGCATCTTTTTAGAAAATCCGTCCGATGCCCACATCCACCACGAGCCACTCCGAGTCCCTCTCCTTCGCCGAGGCATTCGAACTCATCAATCCACACCTCTACACAGTCGAAGAGCGCATCCGCGCCCAAGCCAAATCGTTCGATCCCGCCGTGGAGGGTTATGTCTCCTACATCTGCGGCGCGGGCGGCAAACGCTTGCGACCCGCTCTGGCACTTCTCTCCGCCGGGGCCACGGGAAAAATCACGCCCGGCCATGTGGATCTCGCGGTGATCCTCGAGCTCATCCACATCGCAACGCTCGTTCACGATGACATCATCGACGGCGCGGAACTCCGCCGCGACCAGCCGTCCGCCAACGCCAAGTGGGGCAATTCCATCAGCGTCCTCCTCGGCGATGTGCTCTTCGCCCACGCGCTCAAGCTTTCCACCAATTTCAGCAACAGCGACATCTGCCGCCGCATCGCGGACGCAGCCTCCGAAGTTTGCTCCGGCGAGATCATTCAGACCCAGCGCCGCTTCGACCTCAAGCTGACCACGGCCGACTACTACCGCATTATCGAAATGAAGACGGCTGCCCTCTTCACCGCAGCCTGTGAGTTGGGCGCGTTCATTAGTGAGGCCAGCCCTGCTGTGATCGGATCCTTCAAAACTTTCGGCACCAAACTCGGCGTCGCCTACCAGATCTACGACGATATCCTCGACTTCGCCGGCAATGAGGAGGAAACCGGAAAAACACTCGGCACCGATCTCCAAAAAGGAAAATTCACCCTCCCTGTCCTGCTGATGCTCCAATCTGGAAAAGATGTCAGCGCCCTGCGCGACATGCTGCTCAATGATGAGCCCGGCAGCACAGCCGCCCTCGCTGCCATTCTTCAAGAAGCAGGAACGATCGAGAATGCGAAGGCGATAGCCAACAGACTCATCGCCGAAGCCGTTGAACAACTCGACGGAGTTCAGGATAACCGCTACGCACGCGGCCTGCGCGCAATCCCAGAGCACTTGCAGAGCCTCCTCAAGGGGCTGTGACAATCTGATCCGCAATCTCCTCGGCAGGATAAGTCCAAATCTCGGAGAGCGTGGGATGGTAGTGCGGGACAGCCGCAAACTCCCGCGCGGTGGCGCGGTAGCGCATGGCCATGACGACTTCGTGGATGAGTTCCGACGCCTCCGGGCCCACGACCGCGCCGCCAAGAATCTCGCCGGTTTCGCGTGATGCCGTGAGTTTCACAAACCCGTGGGTCTCTCCCATGAGGAGGGATTTTCCATGGTCGTTGAAGGGATATGTCGCCGTGAGAAAAGGAATCCCCGCCGCCTCCAACTCCGCCTCGGTGGCACCGACGCTGGCAAATTGGGGATCCGAGAAGACGGCGAAAAGTTTCAGCCGGTAGTCCATAGCAGGAGATTTGCCTGAATGACTGCCCAAGTGGATGGCCGCATTGGTGGCAGCAATCTCACCCTGCTGAATGGCGATATGGACGACTTCGAGCCCGCCGCACACATCGCCTGCAGCAAAAATGTGAGGGAGCGATGTCTCCTGCGTGGCAGCGACTTTGATGCGCCCGCCATCAGTCGCCAGGCCGAGAGCTTCCAGTCCGCGTAGCGCCGGTGTGCGGCCGAGGGCGTTGAGGACGCGCTGCGCATGAAGCGTGTTGGTGGCGCCGTCTTTTTCGAAAATGACACGCATGCCATCGCCTTCTCTTTCGACGCGCAAAAGTTTAGTCCCCGTGTGGATCGTGATTCCATCCGCCCGCATGCCTTCTTCCAAAGCGGCCGCCGCATCGGGATCGCTGCCACGCAGAATCTGCGGGCTGCGCTGAATGATGGTGAGCTCGCACCCGAAAGCCCGGCAGTAGGAGGCCATCTCCAGCGCTACCGGTCCCGCACCGAGCACGATGATCGACTTCGGAATTTCCTCCAGATCGAGGATGTCGTCACTCGTCAAACAACCCGCCTCGGCCAATCCGGGAACGGGCGGTGTCGATATTTCAGAGCCGGTGGCGATGAGAAAAGATTTACCCCGAAGAGCCGTTGAGGTGCCGTCCGCCGACACAATGCGGACTTCGTTGGCATTCAAAAACTCCGCGCGTCCCCGAAAAAAATCGAACCTGCCGGATTCGAGTTGTCCCTTGCGGTAGTCGGCGAACTCCGCGATGAGGCGGCGTTTTCTGGCAATAATCGACGAGGCATCGAAGCGGGGATTGTCACACGCCAAGCCAAACTCTTCGGCGCGCATCAGAACACGGAAGCGCCGCGCGGATTCGAGCAGCGACTTGCTCGGCATGCAGCCGCGAAGAATGCAAAGCCCGCCAACTTCGCGACCACCTTCGACCACGGCGACTCGGAGTCCGAGTGATGCCGCCGTTCTCGCGCCGGCATACCCTGCGCTGCCTCCTCCGATGACGACGAAATCGTATTCCATAATGCTTCTCCGCGCCTTCGCGGGCCGGCCTACATTCTTGGAATCGTGATGCCGCGCTGCCCCATATATTTCCCGGCGCGGTCGGCGTAGCTCGTCTCGCAAGTCTCCTTGGACTCGAAAAACACAACCTGCGCCAGCCCCTCGTTCGCATAGATACGGGCAGGCAGCGGCGTGGTGTTTGAAATCTCCAGCGTCACATGCCCCTCCCACTCCGGCTCGAAGGGCGTGACATTTACAATGATGCCGCAGCGCGCGTAGGTGGATTTGCCGACGCAAATGGTAAGCACCTCGCGCGGGATGCGGAAGTATTCCACGCTGCGGGCGAGGGCGAAGGAATTTGGCGGCACGACGCACACATCGGTTTTCATGTCCACAAAGGAGCGGTCATCGAAGGCCTTCGGGTCCACCACGCTTCCAAAAACATTTGTGAAAACCTTGAACTCGTTCGAAACGCGGAGGTCGTAGCCGTAGCTCGAAAGCCCGTAGCTGATGACCCGCTCGCCGGATTCGGTCTTCTTGATCTGACCGTCCACAAAGGGCTCGATCATGCCGCGTTCAACCGCCATGCGGCGGATCCATTTGTCGGAGCAAACTGACATTACATCGAGAGGCCGGGAATTTTCATTCCGCCTGTAAGTTTACCCATTTCATCGCTGCCCAGTTTTTTCGCATCTTCGAGCGCCTGCTTCACAGCTGTGAGGACGAGGTCTTCGAGCATCTCGACATCATTCGGATCGACAACCTGTGGGTCGATTTTGATGGCTGTCACATCCCCCGTTCCAGTGGCTGTGACCTTCACCTTGCCGCCGCCGGTGGTGGCTTCGATTGTGCGGCTGGCCAATGCGAGCTGCGCTTCCGCCATGCGTTCCTGCATGCGCTGCGCTTCCTTCATCATTTTTGCGATATTCATGTTTTTTGAGTTTGTAGAGTGCCCTTGAAAATTTCGAGGGCTTTTTCGATCAGCGGGTCATTGAGAAATTCCTCCATCGGATCCACCGGCGGCGCTTCCACGACAGGCTCGGCGACTTTGGGGGCTTCGGGTTCCGGTTCAGGCTCGGGCTCTGGCGTAGCCGCTTGGAGTGCCTCGTCGAATTCAAAAACGATCTTCGTCGGTTGACCCAAATCCTGAAGCAACCTGGCTTCGATGTCCTTGATGCCCTTCTCCATGAACATCGAGCTGCCGGCCTCTTGCAGCGCAGCGGGGAAACGAACGATCAGCCGGCCACCTTCGAGGCGGTCGAAAACACCCTCGCGGAACCAGCCGAAGCGGATCACCGAGTTCTTGGAAAACTCCGCCGCGATCTGCTCCCAGCAGATGGCGGCATCCACCGGAGCTGCGGGCTCGGGTGTCGGCGCAGGCGCGGCTTTTGGAACAACAGGCGGCGGCGTGCGCACCACAGCCGGCACCGACTTGGGAACCTCCATCTCCAACACAGGCTGCGGCTCAACTGGCGCGCTCACGACAGGTGCTGGAGGAGCGGGCTCAGGCGCGGGGGCTGGACTCGGTGGCAAAACTGGTGTCGGGGCAGGCGCAGGCGTTGCCGCTATTGGAGCAACCCTTGCCGGACGCTCTGCACGCGGCGCGGGTGGCTCACC
>JBIIUB010000019.1:0-34998 GCA_044340205.1 Terrimicrobiaceae bacterium | reverse complement strand
ATCTCCACTGGCCCACGTCCCTTCGCCTTCGATGCATTGCGGGGTCTTTTCATGACCCAACTGTTACCTTTTTGTTACCATGGGGTCAAATAGCAAGTTTCTATCTGTAAAACCTACGTATTCGAACCCTGTATCACGCACCACCCCCTCTCCCCCTGCGTTTATCTGCAAACTTTTTGGGATTTGAAAATCATGTCTCCGCTGCCATGGCATGGCCGGCAATCCATCCTGTGGTCCAGGCGGCTTGGAAGTTGAAGCCTCCGGTGATGCCGTCGATGTCGAGGGCTTCGCCGGCGAAGTGGAGACCGGGGACGATGCGGCTTCCCATGGTTTTGAAGTCCACTTCGGGCAGGGGAATGCCTCCACAGGTGACGAATTCCTCCTTGTTGGTGCTTTTCCCTCGAACGGGAAACTCAGTGCATGTGAGGAGGGTGGCGAGTTTGAGGGCTTGGGGGCGGGACAGGCGGGCCCATTTGGTGTCTGGAGCGATGCCGGCGTGAATGACCAATGACTCCCAGAGGCGCGCTGGCAGGGGGTTCCAGCGTGTGCGAAGGATTGTTTGACCTCCGGATGTCTCGCGGCGGGCTTGGAGTTCCTCCACGAGGGCATCGCGATTGGTGTGAGGAAGCCAATTGATCCGCAGGGGGAATTCGTAGCGGAAGGCGTGAAGTTCTCTGGCGCCCCAAGCGGAAAGTCTCAGGACAACTGGACCGCTGAGTCCGGTGTGCGTGACGAGCAGTGGGCCTTGTTCTTTTAAATTGGTTCCCGGCACGGAGGCTTGGGCTGATGCCATGGAGAGGCCCGGCAATTCGCGGAGCCAAGGTGTGTCGATCTGGAAGGTGAAAAGAGATGGCACGGGCGGCATGAGGGAATGCCCGAGGGCGACAACCGGGTGGCCCTCGGTGCGACATCCCCCACCCGCCCAGAGCAGGCGGTCGCACTCCATGCGCTCGCCATTTGAGAGGGCGAGAAGGAAGCCGCCGCCGGGGCGTTTTTCGATGGAGTCAAGCGCTGTGCCGGTGAAGACGCGGATGCCGGATTTCGCAGCTGCGGCGGTGAGGCAATCGATGATCGTCTGCGAGGAATCGGTGACGGGAAACATGCGTCCATCGGCTTCTGTTTTGAGGCGAACGCCTCGGCTTTCAAACCAAGACACTGTGTCGGCTGGCCCGAAGCGGCTGAAGGGACCGATGAGCGCCCGCGAGCCGCGCGGATAGCGCCGGGACAGCTCGCGTGGATCGAAGCAGGAGTGCGTGAGATTACAGCGTCCACCGCCGGAGATGCGAACCTTGGAAAGCGTGCGTGGGCTTTTTTCCAAAATGAGAACGCTGGCATGCGGCGGGGCCTCGGCGGCTGCAATGGCGCCAAAAAAACCTGCCGCGCCGCCGCCAACGACGACTATCTTGGGATGGGATGCACTGGCCACGCGGCATTAACCACAAACGCCGTGCTGAAGGCAAAGAAGAAGGCTCTCTGCCAAATCGGCCTAGCTTGCGCGGGTGGCGGGTTGGATTTATTGGTGAGGCATGAGACAAGGGATTTTCAACAAGTCGGCGAGGGTTTTTCTCTTATTCGCAACGCTGGCGCTTGGCTGCGCGGTGTGCTTTGCTGAAGCCATGAATGACGAGATTGCAGTCTTGGGCGGAGGGTGTTTCTGGTGCGTGGAGGCTGTTTATCAAGGCCAACCGGGCATCAAATCCGTGGTGAGCGGCTATGCTGCGGGAAAAAATCCGAACCCAACCTACGAGGAGGTTTGCACGGGGCAGTCGGGCCATGCGGAGGTGGTGAAGATCAGCTACGAGCCATCGGTGATTTCCTTCGGAAAAATTCTCGATCTCTTCTGGGACGCGCATGATCCCACGACACTGAACCGCCAGGGAGCCGACCGTGGCACGCAATACCGCTCGATCATCATCGCGCAGAACCAAGACCAGCGCGCTTTGGCAGAGAAGTCAAAGGCCGAGGCGCAAGCGCGGTTCCGTGATCCGATTGTGACCGAGATTATCGATGCGACAGAGTTTTTTCCCGCCGAGGGCTACCATCAGGATTTCACAGCAAGAAATCCGAACCACCCTTATGTGCAGGCTGTGATCGTGCCGAAATTGGAAAAACTCAAAAGCAAGTGACATTCGCGCTTTGGGTCTTGACGGATACCGGAATGTCGAGAAAGTCCTCGCCTTTTAAATACTTGGTTTCGCAATCCTAGCAGCAAATAATCTACCACAGAGGACACAGAGAACACAGAGAATGAGGTTTTTTTATGATTTTCAGAAGCGAATTGTCAAGGGCGACACTCCTACTGCTTGCTGACCTACCTATGGAGATGATTTCAAATTGAATATGGTCGTGTATGTGAAGCCCGGTTGCTTTTGGTGCTCGGATGCGCTGGCTTGGCTCCAAGCGCGGGGGATTCAGCACACGGTGGTGGATGTCTTTGCAGACCGCGCGGCGTTTGACCGTATGAAGGAAATCTCGGGACAAACGAAGGCGCCGACGCTGGAGATGCCGGATGGCGAGGTGCTGGCGGATTTCGATGTGGCGGAGTTGGAGCGTTTTTTAGCAAGAAGGGATGCCCGGTGATTTCGGAGCTTTGTATCGTTGCAGCTGCGGGAGTGATGTCGGTCGCAATGCGCAGTTTTCGAAATCAGGCGTTTTTTCGAATCGGCACGCTCGGCTTTATCGGCACATCCTTTCTGGCGGGTTGGCTTTTGGGCGGGAGTCTGGTTCTCGGGGCGGTTTTTGCATCGACATGGTTTCTCCTGCCGTGGCTTGAAATCCTGACCCGTGTCCGGCGGCTGCGGTTGCCGCTGGATCGCCAGCTTGAAAAGTGCGCACCGCCGCCAGCCAGCAGGTTCCCCGATTTTTCAAGCCTCTCGGATGAAATGGAGGCGCTTGGTTTCGAGTATGTCGATGATGTGGATTGGAACCACGACGACACGCGGCATTTTTACCGGCTTTTCTACAATCCTGAGAAGCGTGCATCGGCATCGATCTGCCTGCTGGAGCAGGACAGTTTTTCGTTTTTCTATGTCACCTTCACATCGCGCGCGGTGGATGGCCGGGTTTTCATGACATGGAACTATCCGTTTTCCTACGGCATGCATTTGCTGCCGCAGACTGTGATGAACAAGGTGGATGAGGAACTGAGCGTGGAGGAACTGGCCTTGTCGCACATCGATTTTCTGGGCAATCAAGGGGACTTTGAGCTTCTACCCATGGAGGCGGATGGGCTTCGCGCGGAAATCGAAAAGGAACTCCGCACGCAACTGGAGCACAACATCGCGCAGGGGATTCTGGTGCGCGACAAAAATGAGATGATCCGTTACTCGGTGCGCGGGATGTTTTTTCTGTGGGGCCAGTTCTTGCGGGAGTTCGTCAGGTTTTCCTGAAAGGCAGGCTTACTCGGGCGATTCGTTCCAGAATTTCTGGAAGGCCTCTGTCCAGTCGCGGGTCTCGACGCGGGACCGACCGGATGCTCCCATGCTTTTTCTGAGATCGGCATCCGCAGCGAGCTTGCGGATGGCTTCAGCCAGATCGGCTGCGTCCTGGCCTTTGGTAACAAAGCCATCAACGCCGTGGGAAACGAGATCCCTCGGCCCTCCTACATCCGAAACGATAACCGGAATGCCACTGGCCTGGGCTTCGAGGATGACATTTCCGAAGGTATCGGTGGTGCTGGGGAAGACGAAGAAATCAGCAGAGGCGTAGGCGCGGGCGAGATCCTCGCCGCCGAGGTAGCCGGTGAAAATGGCATCGCTGAGGAGGCGCTTCATCTCGGCCATGTAAGGGCCGTCACCGACAAGAATGGGCCGCACAGGCGTGCCTGACTCCGCGAGACGCCGTGTGGCGGCCACGAGAAGGTCGAGGTTTTTCTCCTTCGAAACCCTGCCGACAAAAAGCATGGCCAGTTCGCCTTCGCGCAACCCCCGGGCCTCCCAGAAACGGCGGTCGCGCTTCGTGGGATGGAAGAGATGCGTATCCAAGCCACGCGGCAGAATGCGAAGACGCTCGCGGGGAATCCCACGCTCGATCCAGCATTTGCGGTAGTCCTCGGAATTCACATAGAGCACATCGAGTTGGTTGTAGAACCAGTGCATGTAATTCCATGTGAGGGTTTCCATGAAGGAGTCGTCCGTGAGAATGCGGACATATTGCGGAAAGTCGGTGTGGTAGATGCCAACCGCGCGAAGGCCGAGCATTTTGGCGGCTGCGAGGGCGCAGAGCCCAGTTGGACCTGGCGTGCTGATGATCAGCTCAGTGAAGCCGCCGCGCTCGAGATGGTCGAAAATCTGGAGAACCGGCGGAAAGCTGAGGCGCTGCAGCTCATACTCGGGCAATTCGAACTCGCCGATGGGCTCAAAGTTTTTCAGGGGAACACCGTGATCTGCGATCTCCGAGCGGCAGGTCATAATGGTGACATCATGTCCAGAGGCCACACCGGCAGCCGTCATCTTGCGGATCGTTGTCGCGACGCCGTTCACATCCTCAAGCGTGTCGGTGAACCACGCTCGCTTCTTGTTTTTCAGAAGCTCGGGCACCTTGCCCGCAATGGGAAGTGCTGTCTGCCTCAACCAGTCACGCCTTGGAAGGCGGAAAGCGTGAATGTAGGGGCTGAGCAAGGCCACGACAGGCGCAAGAGGGATGATGGTCTGGATGCTTTCGAGGAATTTGCCTTTGGAGATCTGCTGGATGAACTCGGTGACGAGGCGGTAGCCGATTTTGTTGGCGATGAGATTCGCCATGAGAAAAGCGCGCCGTTCCGCCTCGGCGATTCCGGCGGTGTCGCGTGCCATGGCGGCCTTGAGCTCCGGCTGATTAAGCGCCTCCGAGAGCTGCTTCCAGAGCGACATGTTGCCGGACTTGGCGATTTCAAAAATTTTTCCCGTTAGGATGCCCTGCGTGAGAAATCCAAACTTGTCCAAAAGCGAGAACTCCGTCGGGTCGCGTCCTTCCATGAAACGCGAGGTGATCTTTTCAAGGAGAACGGATGTCGGATCGCCCGGTTTCAAAGGAAGCCGCACCTTGGCATATTCGATGGCTGTGCTGTAGGTTCCATGAGCCATCGCGAGAGGCGTGCCGGGCTGTCCACCAGCCTCGCAGCAGCCTGTGCGGATGTTTTCTAAAAAAGCCGAAGCGTCGGCGGCGGTCGGAGTTTCGGTAAAAGCAACAGCCGGACTCGTGCCGCCTTGGTCATCGGATCCGCCGGTGAAGACTTTTTTCCATGGCTCGGGATGCGTCGGAGAAATGCCTGTCCGAGCGTTGAATATCTCGATCTGGCGCGGAGTCAGCGAGCTCAGGACCTCACGCGCGGTCTGGCTCAACAACCCGCAATAGCGACCATTGAGCGACTCGAAATGCCGGAAGAGAAGAATGAGCTTTTGAAGATGCAACTCGGTTAACTTGCCATTCACGCTGTGAAAGGGATGAGCCACCGAGTGGGCGATATTCTCCGAAAAAAGATACTTCTGCAGGTCGTAGATACTCTCCCTTGCCTGCTGAATATCGCGGTGCTGGGACTCTGTGATGCCCCACACCAAAAGATGCACGCGACATTCGTCCTCGGGGAAAACCGTGGAAACCTCTTCACCGATGATCACATCGGGCAGGTGCGCGATTTCGAGGCAACCATTGATGGTGTTTTGATCCGTGAGCGTCACGAAGCGCATGCCCGCCGCACGGAGCATGCTGTGAAGTTCAAAAGGGTCCGAGGCACTGGCTGGAAAATCCAGACGCCGCAAAACCCAGTCCGCCGCCCTGTCACTATGACGGGAGTGGATGTGCAGATCGGCGCGTGTTGTGGAACGACTCATTCTTGTCCTCGCATGCTGGCGAGCCATTGCTGATATGTCATTGCACGCCTTCCCGCAAGCGCGGTGGATGTGAGGCACAAAATCTGATTTCGGATCGCGGCGTGATCCCAATCCGGCGGGTGAATGCCAACGCGCAACAAAGGAGCGTTGCGCAGGCCGAGGGCCAGAAGTCCATTCCAAGCGAGGCTGCACACGCGCCGCCACGGCGCGCGCACGCTCCAGACGAGGCTGCGCGCACTGTGGACATCGCCGCTCTTGAAATCACTCACCGTCGCAATGCGCGTCGTGTATTGAAAACCCAGAGCACGCACTGCGCGTTCCGCATCATTTCCCAGAAGCCACGCTGGCGCGATGAACCCGGTGGGCATCAATCCACAGGCTGTGAATTCCGAGAGTCCCAAATTCAGCCTCTCACGGGCGTCATTTTCACTGAGATCAAAAAACTCCCCCTCGCCCGCTGTGTAGGACTGGGTGACCATTTTTTTAAAAAGGCCATCACTCGCGGCGCGCTCCCTCAGGTGGTAGTAGCCGTGGAGAACCGCCTCATGCCCCTCGGCAATGCGCTCCCGCAACCAAGTAGCAAAGGCGGGATCGCTCGAAATTCGTCCGCGCCTGTGGTGGTCCGGGATCACGAGCAAGGATGTCGTGGGGCAGCCAATTTGTTTCAGGTCGTCCAAGATACGCTCCGTCTTGTGAAGCGTGAGCGGACTCACATCATGGATGGATGCCACCAGGGCACGGTCGGTGTGTGTTTTTTGCATTTGCCAAGTTGGCATCTTGCGCGAAGGTTACGGCAATGTCAGACGAAAACCAGAAGCCATCAAACGACAACCGCCAACGGCAAGGCGGAGGTCAGGACCCACAACTCAACTGGCGCGGCCTCGTGCTCTTCGCCATCGCCTTCGCTCTCATAGGCGGCGCGTTTTTATTCCGGGGAAACAACCTCGCCCAGATTCAGCAAATCCAATACCCGCGCTTTATCCAGCTTGTGAAACAAGGAAAGCTCGTGGTGACACCCGAATCGCCGCTTCAACTCGTGGTCGAGGAGGGACGGAACACCCAGTATTTCGAGGGCAAATTCAAACTCCCCTCGCCCACAACCGGCGAGGAAGTTCCCGTTTCCTTCAACACGCCGATTTTCACACAATTCAACGGATCCGAAATCGAGCAGGCTCTCAGCGAAGCCGGTATCACCCCGGCGATCACACCCAAATCCGACCTCCTTGCATCGGCCATCGTAAGCTTCCTGCCGATCGTATTTTTCTTGGTCATCCTCTATTTTTTCTTCCGCTCACAGATCAAGATGGCGGGCAAGGGCGCGTTGAACTTTGGCAAGTCCAAGGCTCGAATGCTCTCGAAGGATAAAAACCGCATCACCTTCAAGGATGTCGCCGGCGTGGAAGAGGCCAAGGACGAGGTTCAAGAACTGGTGGAATTTTTGAAAGATCCCAAGAAGTTCCAAAAGCTCGGCGGCCGCATTCCCAAGGGCATTCTCATGGTTGGCTCCCCGGGAACCGGCAAAACCCTGCTAGCCCGCGCCATTGCTGGCGAGGCGGATGTGCCCTTCTTCTCGATCAGCGGTTCGGACTTCGTGGAAATGTTTGTCGGCGTCGGCGCCTCGCGCGTTCGCGACATGTTCGAGCAGGGCAAAAAATCCGCACCCTGCCTGATGTTCATTGACGAAATCGACGCCGTGGGTCGCCATCGCGGACACGGCATGGGCGGCGGACACGACGAGCGCGAGCAAACGCTCAACCAGCTCCTCGTGGAAATGGACGGCTTCGATACCCAGGAAGGCGTCATCATCATTGCCGCCACAAACCGCCCGGATGTCCTTGACCCTGCGCTCCTGCGACCAGGCCGGTTCGACCGTCAGGTCACCGTGGCCCTGCCCGATGTGAAAGGCCGCGAAGAAATCCTCAAAGTGCATGCCAAAAAGGTGAAAGTCGCCGAAGGCGTAAACCTCGCCGTGCTGGCCCGTGGCACGCCCGGATACTCCGGTGCGGAACTGGCAAATGTTCTCAACGAAGCCGCGCTTCTCGCCGCGAGAAAGGGTCTCAAGGCCGTCACCATGCGCGAACTCGAAGAAGCCCGTGACAAGGTGCGCTGGGGCAAGGAACGCCGCAGCATGGCCATGAGCGAGAGGGAAAAAATCTCCACCGCATGGCATGAAGCGGGACACGCCATCCTGAATGTCCTCCTTGAGCACACGAGCCCGCTGCACAAGGTGACCATTATTCCGCGCGGCCCCTATCTTGGAGCGACCATGTATCTGCCCGAGGGCGACAAATATTCGACCCAGCAAAAAGAGGCGCTCGACCTCCTTGCGGTTACCATGGGTGGACGCATCGCCGAGGAGATGTTCACCAATGACATCTCGAACGGCGCCTCGGGTGATATCCGTCAGGCCACCAGCCTCGCCCGCAAAATGGTTTGCGAATGGGGCATGAGCTCGCTCGGAATGATCAGCTTCGCCGATGGCGGCGAGCATGTCTTCCTGGCCCGCGACATTTCCCGCCCGAGAGAATACAGCGAGCACACCGCGCAGCAAATCGACACCGAGGTGAAACGCATCATCGACGAAGCCTATGAACGCGCCCGCGTGCTTCTCGAAGAACGCCGCGCTGCCGTAGAGACTCTTGCCAAAGCCCTGCTTGAATACGAGACCCTAGACGCGTCCCATGTGAAGGAAATCCTCGACCACGGGAACATCCAGAACCCGCCAATCGTAGAGGTCGCTCCCCCACCCCTGCCGCCACCACCATCCGACTCCGCACACGAACCGCAGTCGCCCATCAAGCCGGAGTTTCCATCCGGAGGTCTACCGGCTGCAGCTCCGGCGTAGCAACGACCTGCTTCTAAGCATCTCCTTGTATCGAAGTTCAGAATGAATCCAACCGATGCCGGTTTTTCTAAAATGGGCATCGAAACCGCGCAGCGGCATGTTTTCCTCTGCGTGGGACCGGATTGCTGCGCCGAAAGCCATGGGCTTGAGACATGGGAGGTTTTAAAGGAGCGCATCAAAAATCTTGGCATTCCGGTCTTGCGATCCAAGGCCGCATGTTTCCGAATCTGCTGCAAAGGCCCATGGATGCTGATCTATCCGGAGGGCATTTGGTATGGCGAAGTGACTCCAGCGCGATGCGAACGCATCATCGAGGAG
Source organism: Terrimicrobiaceae bacterium (assembly GCA_044340205.1). Classification (GTDB taxonomy): domain Bacteria; phylum Verrucomicrobiota; class Verrucomicrobiia; order Chthoniobacterales; family Terrimicrobiaceae; genus UBA967. The sequence continues at coordinate 26,025 of JBIIUB010000019.1, read as the reverse complement.
CACTTGATTGGAAATGCACCCATACAGGAATGGATCGTCCGCGAGCACCCACTTGGTGCCTGATGCTTCCCCCCAGCAACGGATTGTCAGGGCAATGGACTCCTGTCATTTCTCTGCAATGTCCTTTTTAAAATTTGAACTGAAGAACCGCTGACATGCTCACCATCCGAAATCTTAAAAAATCCCACGGCGGCCGACTGCTGTTCGAAGAAGCCGACATGCAAGTCAACTATGGCGAGCGCATCGCTCTGGTTGGGCCGAACGGCGCCGGCAAATCCACGCTTTTTTCGCTCATTTTAAAAAAGGACGAGCCTGATGACGGAACGGTGCAACGCGATGAATGGACGACCCTCGGCTACCTGCCTCAGGAGGCCGAGGCTGTGCATTCCGAGACCGCTCTCGACATCGCCTGCGGGCGCGCGGGCGAACTTCAAGCGCTCGAAAAACAACTCGCCGCACTGGAAGCCGCCGGAAATGTGGAAGGAGCAGAATACCTTGAGGCGCACGCCAAACACGAGGCGCTCAGTAGTTCGCATGTCGAGGCGAAGGCCAAGAAAATGCTCACTGGCCTGGGCTATCGCGAATCCGACTGGAGTCGTCCCGCACGCGAACTGAGCGGGGGATGGGTGATGCGTGCCCACTTAGCGCGACTCCTGGTCATGGAGCCCGATCTTCTGCTCCTCGACGAGCCAACCAACCACTTGGATCTCCTCTCTCTTCTCTGGCTGCAGCAGTATTTGAAGACCTGTTCCAGTGCGCTTTTGCTGATCTCACACGATCTGGAGTTCATGGATGCCCTAATCGACGGCGTTTACGAAATCGCGAATCCGAAGCTCATCCACTACAAGGGAAACTATTCCGCCGCCATGGAGCAGAGGGAGCGCAACTACGAGATCCAAGCGGCCGCCTATAAGAACCAGCAAAAAGAAATCACCGCCCTGCAGGAATTCGCAGATCGCTTCCGCTCCGTTTCCTCCAAAGCAGCCCAGGCTCAGAGCAAACTGAAGCAAATCGAGCGGATGGAAAAAGTCGAGCGCCCCGAACCTCCAAAAAAACCCTTCCGTTTCCGAATCCCCCAGCCCGAGCGCGGTGGACAGCGCGCCGCCATGCTCGAGGGAGTCCAGATGGCATATGGCGACCATGTCGTTTACCGGAACCTCGACCTCCTCATCGAGCGCGGTGAGCGGGTCGCCCTCGTTGGACCAAACGGCGCCGGCAAGTCCACGCTCGTTAAAATCCTCGCCGGCGTGGTGGAGTTTCAAAAAGGCAAGTGCGCCTTCGGCAGCAATTCCAAGATCGGCTACTTCAGCCAGCACCGCGCCGCCACTCTTAACCCCAACCACTCCCTGCTCGATGAAATCCTGTCCTCAAATGGCACCCTGCGCGAAGACGAGGCGCGCAGCATTCTTGGCTCGTTCCTCTTCAAGCGTGACGACATCCATAAAAAAACAGCCGTCCTCAGCGGCGGAGAAAAGACCCGTCTCAACCTCGTGAAGTTTCTGGTGAATCCCCCGAACCTTCTCCTCATGGACGAACCCACAACTCACCTCGATATCCTCACGGTGGAGTCGCTCGTCCTTGCACTCGAAGCCTACGAAGGCACGCTGGTCTTCATCTCGCACGATGTCCACTTCATCCGCAAACTCGCCAACCGCGTCCTCCATATCAATGCGGGACAGGTCAACTCCTACCCCGGCGGCTACGACTACTTCCTCGAGAAATCCGGCCTCCTCGGCTCCGAGCGCTTCGCGCTCACTGCGGAATAGAAACGCGTTTGACAGCTTCACGTTCGCATCGAGCGTCATGAGAATGAAAATTTTTGCACTCCTGCTTGCTCTCTGTGTTTCCGCCCAGGCGTCATCGATCCCTCCATTTGAGCAGCGGTTACCGATGGAAGTTGTTTTCAAAGGCGGTGATAAATTCCAGCGTCTGGTGAAGCAGGCTCAACGCGAAAACTGGGCGGCCCTGCCGATTGGCGAACGCACAGCAAGAGTGGGCAAGGCGCTTCTCGGAACTCCCTATGTGAATTACACGCTTGAGATTCATGATCGCATCGAATCGCCATCCGTGAATTTCCAGGGATTGGATTGCTGGACATTCTACGAAATCTCACTCGCCTTCGCGCGCATGCTGCGCGTGAAGCCAGGCAATTACACGCCGGAGGACCTCCTGGCCCATGTGGAACTCGAGCGATACCGCAATGGCCGCTGCGACGGCGGGTATCTCAGCCGAATGCACTTCCTGGAGGAGGTCTTTGCCGACAACGAAGCGCGAGGACTCTCAGTGAACCCCACGCGCGATCTCGGCGGCGAGCCGCTTCAACGCCAAATCCGGGAAATGACATCCGCCTGGAAAAGCTACCGCTACCTCCGGAGCAACCCCACGCTTCTGCCCGAAATGGGACGCATCCAGGAAAAAGTATCCGCCCTGCCCGTCCACCACATCCCCAAGGATCAAGTCGCCTCGATCGAAAAATACATCCACACCGGCGATATCATCGCCATCACCTGCCGTGACGGCTCCGCCTACACATCCCATGTCGGCATCGCCGTGCGCAAGGCCAACGGAACCCACTTCATGCACGCCACATCCCGACGCGACAAGGGTCGCAAAGTCGTGTTGGACGGTCGCATCTCCGACTACCTCAAACGCTCGGACGAACACTTCGGAATCGTTATCTACCGCCCTTTGGATATTCCCACTGTCTCGCGGAATGTGGCCACGGCGCAGTAAGTTTTCAGTCAGCGGCATTTTTCTTTTTGATGCCCACCTGCGCTACTAAACTGGCCACTCCGTGAATCTTTACCATCAGCTCCTGCGTCCCCTTTTTTTTATGTTGCCGGCTGAAGCCGCGCACAATCTGGCCATCCTCGGCCTGCGCCTGACTCCGCCCTCGCTATTACGAGCGGCATTCGGCCCGACACCACAAAAACCCACCAAACTTTTCGGGCTGACTTTTCCGAATCCCGTCGGTCTTGCGGCAGGGATGGATAAAAATGCGAGCGCTCTGCGTGCTTGGGAGGCCCTTGGATTTGGGTTTATCGAAGCCGGCACCATCACAGCCCTCGCCCAACCCGGGAACCCCAAGCCGCGCAGTTTTCGGTATCCAAACCAGAAGGCGCTGATCAACCGCATGGGCTTCAACAACGCTGGAGCAAGCGCCGTGGCGAAGCGCCTCGCCCGTCAGAAGGCTTCCGGAAAATGGCCTCGCGTGCCCGTGGGCATCAATATCGGCAAGTCGAAGCTCACTCCGAACGAGCAAGCAGCCTCGGACTACGCGACGAGCTACAAGCTCCTGCTGCCCTTCGGAGATTATTTCGTGGTCAATGTAAGCTCTCCCAATACCCCGAATCTGCGCGCGCTGCAGGATCGCGACTCCTTGACGGAGATCATCCAGACACTCAAACGCATCAACAACATCAAGCCGCTACTGGTAAAAATCGCACCGGATCTCACAGACGATGCCGTGCGCGATATCGCTGCATTGGCCGAGTCGGAGCACCTCGCGGGCATCATTGCCACAAACACCACGCTGGATCACAGCTCTGTGCCGAAGGAGTCAGACCAACAAGGTGGATTGAGCGGAGGCCCTCTCCGCCAGCGCTCCACAGAAGTCCTGCGCATCCTGCGCTCCGCGACCAAACTCCCGATTATCGCGTCGGGCGGCATCATGGATGCAGCTTCCGCACACGAGAAACTCGATGCAGGCGCCAACCTCGTGCAAATCTACACGGGCTTTGTTTACAACGGCCCCGACCTTATTCGCAAAATCGCGGACTGATTTTACAGCTCCTCCGAAATTTCGATCACGAATTTGAAGGGACTGCGCACCGTCCCGAGAATGATGTTATTTTTTCCGGGTTTGAGCATTTCGCTCAGAGAGGCGTGTTTCACTCCAATCGAGGATCCATTGACGATTGTTCCCATTGAACTCCCGCTGTCCCGGACATAGAAGCATTCGCCCTCGCGCTCGATGAGGCAATGTTTGCGCGACACTTGGAAAGGCTCGCCGTCGACAAGGTCCAGATCGTTTTGCGCAAATTGCGTCTTGCGGTCGCCATTAGCAGCGCGCCCGATCCTGAAAGGAAACTCCTGGATACTGACCGAAGAAAAACCCTCGTAAACTTTCGAAGCGCAGAGTGCAGTCATAGCAGATAAAGTCACTATGGTTGTGGAGGTGTATTCACCCCCGCTCATTATCGGCTCCATGATTTAAAATTTTTCTTCAGTTAAAAGGTTTAGGTTTCTGTTATTCAACACAATATTTAGAAAAACCCAACCACGCTTTTCTCGCCCTGAAGTAGAAGCATGCCGAGGAAAATTGTTTTTTTAAAAATTGTGAGCAGGAGACAGTGCCAGAAAGTGAAAAAAAGTCACTCTCTTTGAAACAAAGGCTGACGAAAATCCTCGCCGGGTCACATTTTCACGGAGTTCCGGCAAATTTCCGAGCGCTGCAGACGCCCAAGCGCATCATAAGCGGCATACTTATACATCTCGGAAAGAGTGGGATAATTAAAACAGGTATTGATGAAAAAGTCCGCACTTTGAGCAAGGAGAAGGGCGGCAAGTCCGGTATGGACGAGATCCGTGGCCTGCTCGCCGATGCAGTGAACCCCTATGAGGCTCATATTGTCGGCCCGGAAGAGCAGCTTCAAAAATCCCTCATTGTCGCCGATGATGAAGCCTCGCGTGTTGCGGGCGTAGGAGGCTTTTCCAACGACATAGGCGATACCTTTTTCGCGGAGCGACTCCTCTGTTTCCCCAGCACAGGAGCACTCGGGGATGGTATAAATTCCGAGCGGCAGAATCCGGGCGAGGGCCGTCTTGTATTTCAGGTCGAAGGCATGGCACATGGCGATGCGCGCCTGTTCCATGGAAGTCGAGGCCAGCGCAGGAAATCCAATCAGATCTCCTGCGGCATAGATATTCGGAACATCCGTTTGGTAATGTTCATTCACCTTCAGTAGTCCACGCTTGTCGGCAGCGAGGCCGATTTTTTCGAGACCGAGGGACTCCGTGGCGCCCTGTCGACCTGAGGCAGAAAGGATGGCCTGAAAAGATGCCGCTTCACTTTTTTTGAAAGCAACCTGCAGTTCAGCATCAGAGCGGATGGATTCCACAGCGTCTCCGAGCATCAACCTCATACCCATTCCTTCCATGGCGCGCTGCAAGGTCTCCGAGACTTCCGCATCCAGAAAACCCAGCAGGCGATCCCGTCCATCGACAAGCGTGACGCGCACTCCGAGGGCGGCAAAAATGCAGGCGTATTCGCTGCCGATTACCCCTCCGCCAATCACAAGAAGGCTGTCGGGAAGCTCGCCGATTGAGAGAATGGTGTCGGAATCAAAAAGCCGGGGATCACTCCACGGATAGTCCGCCGGACGATGGGGGCGTGTGCCTGTGGCAAGGAGGACTGTCGTGCAGGTGAGTGTCGTTGTTTCGCCGTCGGAGCCTTCCACAAGCACGGAGTTGGCATCCAACAGGGACCCCTTGCCTCTGTAGGTGGTCACCTTATGGCGCTCCATGTTGGCGTCGATACGACTACGCTCCTCTGCGCGCACATGGTGGAAGTGCGCGAGGAATGCGGCGGCGTTGATGCGTTGGTTCGGATCGAAACCAAGTCCGTAAAGTTCGCGTTTCCGAAATCCCGAGAGGTAGAGCGCCGTTTCGCGCAGGGTCTTCGAGGGGAGAGTTCCAGTGTTCGCCGCAGCGCCGCCGGGAAAGGCCTCCCGTTCGATGAGCGCCACCTTTTTACCAAAATAGGCTGCCTGGGCCGCACCCTTCTCGCCAGCCGGACCGGAGCCAATGACAATGAGGTCGTAGTGCATCGATGGCCATGCAAACGCGCCACGTTTTGTTGGCAAGTTTTTTTAATCGAAAAAAACGATCCGTGTTGCCGAAAGGGCTACTGGAAGATATTTCTCACGGCCTCTTTTCAAAAAAACATGCGCAAAAAAATTATCGCCGCCAACTGGAAGATGAACATGACCGTGGCAGAAACGGTCAGCTACCTTGAGAATTTCCGCAGTCATGTGGACGAGGTCAATGGTGTGGAAATCGTCATCGCCCCGCCATTCACCGCCATCGCGAAACTTTCCGAACTCCTCGGCGGCTCTCAAAAAATCCGCCTCGGCGCGCAGAACATGTATTTCGAGATGTCCGGCGCCTTCACCGGCGAAATCAGCCCCGCCATGCTGCGCGAGCTTTTCGTGCGCTATGTGATCCTCGGCCACAGCGAACGCCGCCAGATTTTTGGAGAAAGCGATGCACTCGTTAATAAAAAAGTCCTCACCGCGTTGGCCAGCGGTCTGCGTCCCATCCTCTGCGTCGGCGAGACCTTGGAAGAGCGCGATGCCGGTCGTGAAAAAGAAATCTTGGAGACTCAACTCCGTGGCAGCCTCGCAGGTGTCACCGCAGCCCAAATGAACGATGTTGTCATCGCCTACGAACCCGTCTGGGCCATCGGAACCGGCCGCAATGCCACACCGGAGCAGGCGCAAGACGCCCACGCCCATGTGCGCGCCGTGCTTTCGGAACTCACCGATGCCGCCACCGCCTCGAAGGTGCGAATCCAATACGGCGGCAGCGTGAAGCCCGCCAACGCTGCAACGCTTCTCAGCCAACCCGACATCGACGGCGCTCTCGTAGGAGGCGCAAGCCTCGAAGCCCTCGCCTTCTCGGAAATCGTCAAAGCAGCCGTAGTAAAATAATTTGCCCGATCTATGAGCTGAACGCCCTCTCGTGAAGAGGGAGGGCGCAACGCTCTGGAAGAATTGGGATTTGCATGAACTCCCGCTTTGAGGGATGATTTTGCCCTTTTTGAAAATGACAGATTCGGAAATCCGACAAACTGCGGGCACCGTCCCGGTGGACAACCTGCGCGTGGCAGGGGTAACGCGCCTTATCTCACCCGCACAGATCAAATCCCAATTCCCTGCGAGCACCAGCCAGCTTCGCTTGGTCTCGGATACCCGCGCTTCCGCCCGGGCGATCCTCAGCGGTGAGGATGAGCGCATGCTCGTGATTGTCGGCCCCTGCTCGATCCATGACCCTGTATCAGCGTTGGAATATGCCAAACGCCTCGCCGACTTGAACTGCGAGGTGTCTGACCGGCTTCTCATCGTCATGCGTGTTTATTTTGAGAAGCCCCGCACCACTGTCGGCTGGAAGGGCCTCATCAACGACCCGCATTTGGACGAATCCTTCGACATCAGCTCCGGCCTCATGCTCGCCCGCAAGCTCCTGCTCGACATTTTGAATCTCGGATTGCCAACGGCGACCGAGTTTCTCGACCCCATCGTGCCGCAATACATCGCCGACCTCATCAGCTGGGCGGCCATTGGAGCACGGACGACGGAATCCCAGACGCACCGCGAGATGGCCAGTGGGCTCTCGATGCCGGTGGGTTTCAAAAACGCGACCGACGGCAGCGTGCAAACGGCCATCGATGCTATGGGCTCCTCGCGCACCGCGCACAGTTTTCTCGGCATCGATCAAGATGGTGCGACCAGCATTATCAAAACGGCAGGAAATCCCGACAGCCATGTTGTGCTGCGAGGCGGCAGAAATGGCCCGAATTTCAGCGCCAAGGATGTCCAGGCCGCCCGCGAAGCCCTTGGCAAGGCAGGCCTGCAAGCCGCTCTCATGGTGGACTGCAGCCATGCAAACTCCGGCAAGGACCCGAAGCGTCAGCCCGATGTCTGGCGCAGTCTGCTCGATCAACGCTCCGCTGACGGTAGTGGAATCATCGGTGCCATGCTCGAGAGCCATCTCCACTTCGGTGCCCAGCCACTCGGTGCCGATCCCTCCACGCTGAAATACGGTGTTTCCATCACGGACGCCTGCATGGACTGGGAAACAACAGCCGCTCTACTGCGGAACGCCTGAAACTCGCAGGGCCGAAACGATTCGCCCTTCGCATGAAAACCTCGGATGTCCCTTTCGCCGCGATCGATTTCGAGAGCGCGGGGACAGCTCCGGGCCTCACGGACGAGCCGGTTCAAGTGGCCATCGTCCACTGGCAGGGCGAGGCCCCGCTCGTGGCTCTGAATTCCCATCTCCGCCCCACCCGTCCGGTCACTTGGGCGGCCCAGCAGGTTCATGGCATTTCGGATGATCAACTCACCAGCGCTCCCCGCCTCGTCGATCTTTGGCCAAGCGTAAAATCTGGCCTCGAAGGACGCTGGGTCCTGGCCCATGGAGCCGCCACGGAAAAGCGATTCCTGCGCGTCTTTCCGTTTCATGGTTTCGGCCCTTGGGTGGATACCCTCGCGCTCACCCGCGCAGTCTATCCCTCGCTTCCCTCCCATGCCCTAGGCGATGCGGTGACATCTCTCGGCTTGCTTGATCACATCAAATTTCCAGGCTTCCGCTGGCACGATGCCGCGTCGGATGCCATTGCCTCTCTCGTCCTGCTCCAGCACCTGATCGAGGCGGCAGGGCTTTCGGATGAGCCTGCGGAAGTTCTCACCCGCCCGAACCTCAAGGCCTATTTCGCGTCCCGCAGGAAATGATTCCGCCGGGCGTCATCACAAAATCCATAGTCACATCGTGGGCTTCCGCCGGAATCCGCTCAAAGACCAACTCCTCAAAACAAACCCCCACCCGCACGCCATGGAAGCCCGCCAGCAACCGGTCATAGTATCCACCACCCCGTCCCAGACGCACTCCAGTTCGGTCAAACGCCAAGCCTGGGATGAGAATGAGGTCCGCCTTCTCCTCAGCGAGAGGCGCATTCATACAAGGCTCCAGAATTCCAAAGCTACCCTCCACAAGTTCAGCGGGGCTTTCCACGAGATGCAGGCTGAGACCGGATGCGGCGACGCGCGGCAGGATGATCTTTTTGGAAGTAGGCCAGGGCGTGAGGAGGTCCGGTTCGGAAGACAGGGCATTGAAGGCGCAAACCGTCCGCGCCTCAATCCATGGGGTCCAGCGCTCGAGGATCGCGAGGATTTCCCGGGCGGCGGCAAGTCTGTGCTCCGCATGCAACGAAGCCAGAAGGCGCCGGGCTTCTGCACGCAGGCTTTGCTTTTGCTCAGCAATCATGGAGGGTGGTCTTAGGCATGGTCCGGAAGTTCATCGAAAGAAAAATCTCCGCAAGACGCAAGCCCGAGAACCATGTGGACATGAAGCTCGGCAGCGGATGGCACAAAAGAAATTTCCTCGCGGAGGTGGTCATCCCCTCACTGTTCACCAAGCGGGAGGGCCGCCGCGCGAAGCCGGTCTTTCCAGAACTCCAGCCCGGTCAGATTTGTATCACATGGATCGGCCACGCCTCGTTCCTCATCCAAACCCACGAGCACAGCGTGCTCATCGATCCGAATTGGGCCAAGTGGCTCAAAGTTATCAAGCGCATCAAGCAACCCGGCCTGGAAATCCACGACCTGCCGGCAATCGACCTCGTGCTGGTGACCCATGCCCATTTTGACCATCTCGACCGCAAGACACTCCGCGCCGTCGCCAGCGACCAGTCGATCATTGTCCCCGAAAATGTCGGCGGCCTCGTTCATGGTCTCGGCTTCAACCATGTGCAGGAATTGCGCCACTGGCAGTCGTATGAACTCGGCTCGCTCAAGGTCACTCTCACTCCCGCCCGCCACTGGGGCGCGCGTGTCCTCCACGACACGCACAGAGGCTTCGGTGGATTTCACATCGAGTATGCCGGACGCTCGGTTTTCCATTGTGGCGACAGCGCCTATTTCGAGGGCTTCTCGGAGATCGGCGAACGACTGCCTGTGGAAATCGCACTCCTACCCATCGGAGCCTACGACGCCCCGACCAAGCGCGATGTCCACATGAATCCCGAGCAGGCGATCGACGCCTTCCTCCAGCTCAAGGCAAAAACTTTCGTGCCCATGCATTTCGGCACCTTCCGCCTGAGTTACGAACCGCTCCACGAACCACCCGAGCGCCTCATACGCCACGCCGCCGAGCGCCACATCCTCGACAGCGTGTGCCTGCTGGAGGAAGGAAGCCCAAGAGTTTTTTAGTTTTTTGCATCCAGCCGGAGATGCCCATCGTAAGAGGTTTCAGTGGATGCCAAAGACAAAGATGAATTTCCCGACCGCACGGATCTCATGATCCTCCCGTGGGTTTCCCTTTTCCCCGGATCCCTCCTACCGCTCTATATCTTCGAAGAGCGCTACCGGGAGATGACCAAGGCGGCGCTTGCCGGCAACCGCATGTTCGCCATCGCCCACACCTATGACGACACCACCATTGCTCCAATTGGCGGACTCGGCGTCATTCGAGCGTGCGTGACGAATGACGACGGCACATCCAACCTCGTCCTCCAAGGCCTCTCACGGATCGAGTTCTCTGGCTTTAAAAACACGCCGAGGCCGCATGCGAACATCCGCATCCTCAGGGATGAACAAAATGACAGCGATCTTGCGGAACTCCGCTCTCGCATCTTGAACAATTGCGAGGAACTAATTGCCGAAGGGCTGGAGACGCAAAATGGATTCGCAGACTACCTGCACTCGCAAATTTCCGACTCAGCCTTCGCGGACCTCATCGCATCGACTCTCATTACCGACTCCATCCACCGCCGCACACTGTTCGAGACCATCGACCTCGAGGCCAGAATGTCTCTCCTCCTCGAAATGCTTGGCAGCGCCGCAGAGTCGGCTTAATAAACCTGCCGCGCGTCCCCTACCCGGCTCGTGGCACGGAGGCTTTGAAAACAATTGCCATTCCTCTTGGGCAACCGATCTCATAGCTCGCGGGCTGGGGAGCAAAGAAGGATTCCCCCGCTTTCAGGTGCAGCGTTTCCCCGTGGGATGAGGCGGTAATCTCTCCCTCCATCACAATCAAAATATCCGGCCCATTGCGTCGCCCAGACTGGTATACTCCGTCTGGTCCGCACTGGATGCGGCTAAGTTCAAATTCTTCCGCAGGCGTCGGGAAGACAGTCTCGCCATTTCCGACATCCCGTCCATGAATGATATCGACTTTGCCCTCGTCGAAACGAACGACGCGCATCAACTCAGGAACATCGACATTTTTGGGAGTCAGGCCGCCGCGCAGCACATTGTCGGAGTTCGCCATCAACTCCACATTCACGCCCTCGAGATAAGCGTGAAGGGTTCCAGCCGATTGATAGGTCGCCTGACCGGGTTTGAGCCGAACAAGATTGAGCAGGTAGATGGAAAAAATGCCCCGGTCGCGGTGGCCATCCGGCAAGGGAAACTCGCGCGCCGCGCGCAAGGCCCAAAAGTCGGGCAGGTCTTTGTTTGTTGGCGATTCTTTTTCGAGCCGGACGATGAGTGGATTCAGAAAACTGTCGACCGCGGTTTGCGGCATCGTCATGACGCGTTCATAGAGTTCCTTCAGCAGAGCGGATCTCTCAGAGGGATTGGCAGACGCTGCAGCCAGACGATTGCCGAAATCAGGCATGAGTGCGCGCAGTTCCTCCACATTTTGGAGGCTCCCAGCGATTTCCTCCAGCGGACGAAACCCGTGGAGCATCCAAAAATCGGTGAGAGCGACATGCACCTCTGGTTTGTGATTCCGGTCCTTGTAATTCCTGGTAGGCGCCTTGAGAGGAACGCCCGCGACCTCCTCGGCCTCAAATCCCGCCTGAGCCTGAGCAATCGTCGGATGGGCTTGGATGGACAACATTTTTCGCGCATCGAGAACTTTGAAAAGATACGGGAGCAAATTGTGAAAACGCTCTGCGACGATCTCGCCCAAAACCTCGCCGGGAGACGAATGAATCAACTCCGCCAAAGACAAGCCCCCCTCCGGCGATTCGATGGTCGCGGGACCTCCGCCATGGGCGCCAAGCCAGAGTTCGGCACATGGCTCGGTGGAGGGATGTGGTTGTCCCAGCAAGGCGGGGATAAAATCAAAACCTCCCCAGTCGTAGTGCTGAACAACACCTTTGATTCGAAAAATTCCTGTGGTCTTCATGTAGAAACCACGCTTGTTAGTGGAAACAAGCTTAGCTTTGAAGCGTTAAACCGGGGGGAGGAGCCTCGCCGAGGAGACCGGTCTGATCGGATGCTGCAAGCGGCACACAGTCATGAAGCACGCGGCGCCGAACTTCATTGATATCCCAACGCTTCAATAGCGAGTCGATCTGGTTGCGGGTGGACTTGGGGACATCCACCGGGCGCAAGCCGGTGAGCCGTGCGGCGCGCAGCCATGCAGCGGCGGCTTCGGGGCGCAGGGACTCGCCGGGATCAATTTCCCGAAGAGCTTCCCAGGACTCCTCGACGAACTCGGGTGCCAGAATTTGCTCCGCTCCAGCGTGAAAGAGAACCCTCGAAAGGAGGCGCCCGAGGGCCTTCCAGAAGGCGGGATTTTTTGGCTGGGCCTGGATGCCTTCGACGAGACGACGGAGCAATGCGCCGCGCGTCTCGCAGCTGAGGGACTCCAAGGCGCCCGCCAGAAGCGCGATCTCGGCTGAGGGGGCGGCGTCATCGCGCCACTCAGCTGCGGCGGCACTCCAGATCGCCTCGGAACGAACAGCATCAAGACCGGCGGCGATGCGCCGCGCACAGATCCAACGCTGGATCTTCACAGCTCCACTCGCGAAACGCGGTGGCGTGGCCAGGATTTGAGCCAATGCAGCCGAGCGTTCGGAGTCGCCCGTCATGCCGCATCCTGGACGCAGGAACCAACCGGCAAGATGGAGCCAAGTTTCCTCATGGTCGGCGGAGTGGAACCGTTGCGGCGCCGCCTCAAGCCAGATATCGAAGAGTCGGCGCACAATGCCGCCACTCCATGTCGCCTTGCCATTTCCAAGCGCCTTCTCGCCGACCGTAAAAATGGTATTGGCCGTAAGCTTCTGACGGGTCTTGCGCGAAGGATCGAGCAACGCAGCCAGTTGCTCGCCGGCTCGGGTGACGGCATCCGACATATCGGCGGATCGACTCGGTGAGGATGATGACTTTCCTCCACGCAGGGAGAATTCCAAAGGCCACGGCTCATCCCAGCGGAGACCGGGTTCGGCACAGAGAAGCTCCACACGCAAAAGACCGGTGGAACGCAAGCAGGTGCGGAGCTTGACCCGCACACTGGGATTACTTGGGGCGCGCGCACCCGGCGGCGGCGCGAGGATCGTCTCCACAGAAGGCAAAGCGGAAAAACCCTCGCTATCGAGCACCAGAACATCACCCGCCTGGTCGTCCGGACGGCGGGCATGGCGCATCAACTCAAAAGAGGCAGGTTTACCAACAATCGCACGAAGGTCGGACTGCTCCGAAGTGAAGGTCTTTTCGGCAGGCGCTCCTTGTGGAAGCAGGCACAGGGCGTTGGTTGCACCGACGCGAATGTAATACGAGTGCGACGCACCCGCCTCGATGCGCGAAGCATCGCCGGTGGACCGAAGATGCAGGAACCTTGCGGCTCCCCGCGCCACAGCAAGATCGGGATCCGTGTTTTCAAGAACCCTGGGGAGGTGTTCCGGTTGCCAATTGGTCAAATTTTCCAGTATGCGGCGCCGAATCGCAGGTGCCTTGGTGAGCCCGCCATTGAAGAGGATGAAATCGACCGGTGCGCGACCCCGCAGGAAATCGCTGAGATGCCTCGTTACCGCCGGGTCCTTGGCGTAGGGGAGTCCCATTTCCCGTAGTCCAGGTGCGGCTCGCAGAGGATGCTCGCTCGCTGTCACAACAGGAAAAAAGCCCTCGAGCAAAAGAGTCTCGATTTCGCTGGATGAAACCTCGCAACGAAGCGTGCCCGAGAGGAGCGAGGCACCTGGCTTGGACACGGCGACTGGCCAGACTTTGTTCTCCTCGAATTCTTCGCCAAGCGCCTCCTCTTTGATTTCCCGGCAGCGCGCAAGAAGCTGCGCAAAAGTCGATGGCGGCAACTGAGAACCGGGCGTGAGCTTTTCCTCCAGAAAATGGGCCAGCGAGAGATCGAGATTGTCGCCACCGAGGAGAACATGATCGCTCACGGCGATGCGTTGAAGGCGCGGGAGCGGCGAATCCGGTCTTGGCTCCACAGCAAAAAGGCTGAGGTCGGTCGTTCCTCCACCGATGTCCACCACCAGCACATGGGATTTCCGACTTCCCCCACCCAGTGCTTCGAGGGCTGCGGCGTCATTTTCCAGCCAGGCATAAAATGCGGCCTGGGGCTCCTCGAGAAGGATGGTGGAGTCCGGGAAACCAGCCTCTTTCGCCGCTTCCAGTGTGAGTTGCTGCGCGGCGGGATCGAATGAGGCTGGAACCGTGATGGCCACATCCTGCGCAGAAAGCGGAAACCCCGGATGAGCGTCATCCCATGCTGTGGAGAGGGTCTGCAGAAGAAGCGACAAAGCCTCCACCGGACTGATCAAATCCCTCGCAGCAAGATCACTCGAGCCCAAGGGAAGAAACTTCGCACGCCGGTCCGCCGCATGATGCACAAGCCAGGACTTTGCGGAATGGACCACGCGCCCCGGCACCTCCGCCGCGCGCGAGCGGGCATAACGACCTGCGATCCAGCGTCCACTCTGCTCCGGCGGCAGATACAGAAACGAGGGAAGCGTCGTATGCGAGCTTGTCGAGTGGGCCGTCTCGGGTTGCGGAATCAACAGAACATCGGTGACATCGGATGTCGAACCGCACGGCACGGATGCCAGAGCGCAATTCGTCGTTCCTAGATCAATGCCGATTTGAAATGAAGACATGCTATTGCCACCGCCGAACCGCTCTCATCACGCGTCCGCTCTGCAAAACTCAAGGTTTCTCAAAGAGTGCCTTGTATTGCCCATAGCCCTGCTTTTCGAGTTCGTCTTTGGGAACAAATCGGAGGGACGCCGAGTTAATGCAGTAACGCAGCCCCGTTGGAGCAGGCCCGTCTGGAAAAACATGGCCCAAATGCGAATTCCCCTCGACCGACCGCACCTCCACACGCTCCATGCCATGCGAGTTGTCCACCTTTTCCTCGATGGTCCCGGCTGTCAGCGGACGAATAAAACTCGGCCATCCCGTGCCCGAATCAAACTTGTCCCTCGAACTGAACAAAGGCATGCCGGAAATAATACAAACATAAATCCCCTCGCGCTTGTTGTCCCAATACTCGTTCCGGAATGGAGGTTCAGTGCCGCACTGCATGGTGACATGCTCCTGGAGCGGAGTGAGAGTGGGTTTGGTGTCTTCGGCTTTCACAAAAGTTAGGGTGAGTAAGAGAATGGAGAGTAAACGAATTTTCACACATAACTCTAAACCAAATTTCCCAGTTGCACAGGAAGGATAAGAAATAGTCGACGCAAAAAAACTGGCTCAAAAACAGCACCTCAACAAAGAGTCTGGAGGGAAAATGAGGCGAGGGTCGGAATCGAACCGACGAATACAGCTTTTGCAGAGCCGTGCCTTACCACTTGGCTACCCCGCCGCGCGTATTTTTCATACAGCCCAGCGACCGCTCTGGCAACTGATTCTTTGCCCAAATCTCGGCCGAGGTGTCCATTTTTTTCCAGAAATGTCCCAGATGCAGGATTGCAAGCGGAACAGTATTTTTTTGTGGGAGGGCAAACTGCGCGTTCAGCACCTCGCCGCTACGCAAGAGAGGAACCCTGCTTGCGGCGGGTTGGTAAATCAGATTTGCCAACGGCGGCAGAGTTCGTCGCGCATCCAGTGGTTAGATTTCCAGGGGTCTGCAACCGGTTTGCGAGAGGTCGCTTCGAGTGGGGCGTAAAGCGATGGGCCGAATTCCGGTGTCAGGGTCATAAACTCCCGCCCATCGCGGGCCATGCGCTCGCGGATTCGTGTCCAGAATCCGATACTCAAGTCCACCCAATCAGAATAGGCGGGATTTTGCGGGTCGCTCAACTGCGGGCCTTCGCAAAAGCCGATGCGGGCGTGGATGTGATCTGCTGCCGCCACGATGGCATCAACGGTCTCCGGTTGGTCCGAGAGATTGCTCTCGTGGACGCAGAGGAGGTGCGAGAAATCCGCCGTCAGGCGAAGGCCTGGGACAGCTTCCAGGTAGGCGCGGCAGAGAGGGCCTGTGAAGAGGGCGCGGCCGCGATGCGTTTCATGGAGCAGGGGCACGCCTTCGCGCAGGGACAGTTCAAGCGCCCCTTCGAACAGCCTCCGGTTTTCGTCGAAGCTGAAGATGTCGCGGCCTGTGTGGCAATTGATGGCGATGGGTTCGTATGCGAGTGCATGGTGGTAGTTTGTCTGGAGTGAGGTGAGGTGTTCTGCGGGGCTTGTTCCTGTGGAGGAAATCTGGGCGATGAGTTTGAGGCCTGATTCCCGGTGGAGGCGGAGGATTTCCTCACGGCTTTCCGGGCGGCCTTTCAGGTAAATCTCTGTGGCGTTCCAACCTGCGTTGACGGTTTGTTGAATGAACCAGTCGAGAGGCTTGTCATAGACTTCCCAACAGGCTTTAGCGAATAGGGTTTTAATAATTTGAGAGGCGATGTGGCGGCGCAAACGGGATCGGACCGCGTGCGCAACACCGTATTTTTTTAGTGGGCGTTTTTGTAGCGACTCGATGCGCCACGGGCGGCCATTACCTCGGGATAAGTGCGTGTCGGATCGGCATAGCGGTTGCCAGCGAGGTCACGTCCCTTGGCGAGATAGACCTGGTGGGCGCCGGCAAATCTCGCCTCATTGAATTTGCAGGCGGTGCTGGTGAAGCGCATCGTCCATCCGCAGCGGCGGATCGAGGAGGTGTTCGGTTCGCTGCCGTGCATGATGCGGGAATCGTGCAGCGAGCATTCGTTGGCCTGAAGCTCGATGTAAACCTGGCGGCTGTCATCGCGCTGTTCCTTTTTGATTTCGGTGCCGAACACGCTCGATGCCGTATCGACCGGATCGTAGTCGGAGAATCCTTTCTGTCCCTCCACATGCGTGCGGGGGATGACTTTCATGCATCCGTTGACTTTGGTGGAGGGGTCGATGGCCAACCAGACGGTCGCGACTTCCATCGGCTCAACCTGTCCTTTCCAATACGCGGAGTCCTCATGCCAAGGAACGCGTTTTCCATTTCCCTTGGGCTTGCAGATGAAATGGGTGGAGAAAAGCGCGATGTCGGGCCCAACGATCGGCTCAACAAGCGCGAGGATGTTTTCATCGAACGCATACTTCAGCAACTCGGGGTGCATGAAGTGGGGAACATCCATGGCTTCCGGGCGCTCGTCGGCGGGGAGGTTGGCAAGGATGCCCTCGAAGCAGTTCTTCAAGGATTGAAAGCGGTCCGCTGGAAGGACCGGCTTGTTGAATACGAAGTATCCGTCATTCCTGTATTGCGCGACTTCGTCGGCATTCAGGCGTGGCGGGACTGTGGTGGATGTGGTGCTCATAAGGATTCCGAGTAAAGCGGGAGTGAAAAAAACATTCTTCCGCTGGGGATGGTTTTTATTATGCTATAGCGGCATTTGTTTTTCCCATGAATCGGCTCCCTTTGAAACGCTTTGTGCCCGCCGGGCAGCATTATCACTATGCCGCCGGCTTTTTTGACTCTCCGGTCCCCAGCAATTTTCATGATCATGATTTTTATGAAATCTTCTGGGTCGAGGAGGGTGAGGGAGTGCACCACATCAACCACCGCAAACGCGCTCTCCGGGAAGGAATGGTGGTGCTGGTGAAGGATACCGACCTCCACGCACTCAGTGCTGGAGCGGAAAAGACGATGCGCATTGCGAATCTAGCCTTCTCGAAACGGTGCTGGGAGGATTTATGCAAAAGATACTTCCCTGAAGAAAAAGATCCGATGCAGCTCACATCGGCATCGAGAGAAATTGCTCTCCGGCACGAGGACTTCCTTGCCATCAGGCGACAGTCCCAGCGCTTGAACTCAGCCGTCCGCACGCGGGTGCAGTTGGATTTTTTTCTACTCGAGATTTTATTTTTAAGGCGTCATTCCACGGCTTCGGAGACACAACGCCCCGTGGTTCCCGACTGGCTGGATGCCGCATGTCAGGGAATCAAGAAACCCGAGCATCTCCCACAGGGAATCGAATCCTTCTACCGCCTCGCCGGACGGAGTCCTGACCATGTCGCGCGGGCATGTCGCACCCATCTGGGCATTAGCCCTACAGAGGTTGTGAATGCGGCGAGACTCGAACACGCCGCCGCCCGACTCTCCGCAACGGATGACACCATTCTCGATATCGCCGATGACTACGGTCTCCCCAACTTGGCCCATTTCTACAAACTCTTTGCCGCCCGTTTTGGAACCACGCCACGCCGATACCGCATGCAGGCGCGACTCATTGTCGGCCGGAATTCACCAGAGAAAAAAGGTCAACGCATGAGAGGGCTTTGAGAACTGCTCAACTCAATCCGCGGCGCGACGCTTCCATTCACTGGGACTGCATCCCATCACTTGCCGGAATTGGCGACTGAAGAAATAGAGGCTGGCATAGCCGTATTCCTCGGAAATCTGGCTGACATTCAATGTGGATTCACTGAAGCGCTGAGCGGCGGAGCGGATGCGTTGGGTGATGATCCAGCGCTCTGCGGACATGCCGAATGTGGCGCGGCAGAGGCGATTCATGTAGTCGCGCGAAAGTTGGAGCTGTCGGGCCATCTCGGAGGTGTCGGGATGAGTTGCCGCAGGAAGCATTTGCATCCATTCGTTCAGGATTCGAATCTGAGCCGGACTCAATTTTCGGTCCCCTGCTGCTTGCCCAGGCAGGGCGGGATGTTGGAGAAAGGTCATGGAGAGCAAACCTGCCAAGGCGCAGCGTAGAGACCGCGAAGGACGCAATGCGGGTAGGTAGGATTCTTGGCGGACCGTTTCAAGCCAGGCCGCGTTCAATTGGGCATCATGAGCCTCGACGAAATCACCTTTTAGTGCAAAGGCGAAAGAGCTCGCTTTTTCCAAGCGCAGGCGAAACCGAGCAATAGAAGTCACCATCGGTTCATCCGATTCCAGGCGGAAGGAAGTATCCGGCCCGATCCAAATTGCATCACCTGCCTTAAGATAAACATTATGACCTCCCACTTTGGCTTTGATGCTTCCTTTTTTGCAGAAGTAAAAAAGATGATGAGGAATGCCGCTCGCTTCAGCCAACCATCCCTTCCTCGGGCGAAAATCCATTGGAGTCGCGCTCAGTTCGAAATGGAGCGTGTTTTGCTCATTCAGCAAGTGGCCAACGAAAGTCTCGGGGGATACGCGCAATCGCTTCATAAATCCCGTCCAGAGTGCAAACATTCTCGCCCTGCGTCCATTCCCAAAACTCCTGAAATATTGGATGAATGAATTGTCATGAATGATTCCATCTCCTCGAACGTCACAAAGCTGAATCTCCCGCCTGAATCGGATGCCATTTTTCAAGCCTGGCTGAACCCGCCCGCTATGGGCTTTAACAAGGAGGGCAAAATGCTCGAAGCCCCATTCACGGTGAATGCCGGGGATGGTCTCTGTGTGGGCCATGGCGAGGCGAGCGGTCTCACCATGAAGCGCAGTCAGCGCATCGAAGCAGGAGCCTTGATTCTCGACATGCGTGCCGAGGCGGTCGGCGACTTTCGCGGCATCTCTATGCGCCAGAGTGTCGATTTCTCGCTTCCCTCGAGCAGTTATGTGATCGCGCCGGGTGTCGTTTACGATGGCAACCGCTTTCTGGTATCGCCCCAGCCATACTGCCCGCACTTTCCAACGGAAGGCGTGACGCCGGACGGCCCGATGCTCATTGCTGATGTCCCACGGCTCGCCTCTGCGACCGGCTATCACCTCGAACTGGCCGGCAATGCCCTCACGACTCCTTTTGTCGGGATTTACGATCCGATCAGTAAAACCGGCGTGCTGGTGGAAATCCAAATCTACGGCGATTGGGGCGTCAGCGGAGTCTCTTTCACGACATTGCCCGACCAACCGGTCCGCGTCACATTCACGCTGCCGGTGCATCGTTTGCGACGCTACCGCTTCTGTGATTGGGTGGCGGCCGACGAACCCGGCATGGACCTCGCCGCAGGCCAGTCGATCGAGGCCCGCTTGCGCATCATCCCGGTGCGTGCGGAAAACATTCCCGCCTTTGTCCACCAGTTGGCCCTTCGCAGCTTCGAGGCCCGCGACAAAGGCCCACTCGAATCGCGCAAAAATCTTGGCAAGAAACTGCGAGAGGCGGCCGATCTCGTGGAGGCGAAATTTGATCGCTTCAACTGGGTCGAAAGCGAGGGGTTTTACCGCACAACGCTCCCGCAAACGAATTCCCAATTTGTCATGCAAAGCGGCTGGTCGGGCGGCGCGGTCACGATGCGCGCGCTGATCCAGTCGCCCGATGCCACGCGGCGCGAGAGGGCGAAGCGGATGCTTTCTTTCCTCTGCACGGCGGCGACACCCAGCGGGTATTTTCACGGCGTATGGAATGGCAAACGCTGGCTGAGCTTCAATGCCAAGCGCCCGGGCTGTCGTGCCTTCACCCTGGTGCGGCGTCCGCTCGAGTTGGGTCGCGACATCCTCCATGCGATGAATGTGCTGGAGAAACGCGGCGAGGCACTCGAGCCGCTCTGGATCGAGACGGCGCGCCGTTTTCTGGACGCCGTGGTGAGCACGGAGCGGCGTTTCGGGCATCTGGGTTACAGCCTCGATCCGGAAACCGGCGATGTCCTGTGGGGCGACAGCACGGGCGGAGCCTTTGCGTTGGAAGCGCTCGCCCATGGTTACCGGCGCTTCGGATCTCCCTGCTACCTTGAAACCGCCAAGCGGTTGGCGGCCTATTACCGTGAACACTTTTTGCTTCGCGGATTCACCTGCGGCGGAGTGGGTGATGCGCTCATGGCGGTTGATAGCGAGAGCAACTACGCGCTCATGGCGGGCCTGGTTCATCTCCATGAAATCACACGCGACCCTGTTCATCTCGAGTGGGCGGTCGAGGCCGCCGATCTGGTGCAAACCTGGACGCTTCTCTACGACGCGAAGTTTCCCGAGGGGACTCCGCTCCAGCGCCTCGGCATCGAGCCGCGCGGGGCGTATTTCGCAAACATCCAGAACCAGCACGGCGCTCCGGGCATTTATGTCGCCTCCGGCATCGAACTGGCCACGCTGGCGCGTCATACGGGAGACAAGCGGTTTTTGGAACTGCTCCGCGAAATCACAGGCTGCATCCCGCAGATGGTGGTCAAGCCAGGTCAGGAAGATGTCTGGGGAGATCTTCCGGTCGGTTCGTTAAGCGAGCGTCTCATGACCATGGACGGACTTGAGCCGAACGGACACACACAACCGATCGATACTTTCGGCAATGTCCCCATGATTGCCGCCAATGAAATTCCTGCCGAACTCTTGGATTAGTCATTCAACCTCAACCGCCCTTTTCGAATCATCATCTCTTAACTTAAATTCAACCGTCATGATTAAAGAACCACCCTCCCTGTCCCGTTGTTTGAAAACAGTCTCACTGTCCGCCGACCTTGTGATCGTCGGCGGAGGCATCGCAGGCACTTGTGCGGCCATCACCGCTGCAAGGCAAGGATTGAAGGTGGTGCTGGCACAGGATCGCCCGGTGTTGGGTGGCAACGCCTCGAGCGAGGTGCGGCTCTGGGTTTTGGGGGCCACTTCGCACATGTATAACAACAACCGCTGGGCCCGCGAAGGTGGGGTGCTCAACGAGCTGCTGCTGGAAAACTTCCACCGCAATCCAGAAGGCAACGCGCTCCTCTTCGACACCGTCATGCTGGAAGCGGTCAGGAACGAGCCCAACATCACTTTGCTCCTCAATACGGCTGTGTTCGATGCCACCAAGAAAGATGCCGATACCATCGAGTCGGTGCGCGCCTTTTGCAGTCAGAACTCGACGCTTTACGACATCGCCGCGCCGCTGTTCTGCGATGCCTCGGGCGACGGGATCCTCGGATTCATGGCCGGAGCCGCATTCCGCATGGGCGCCGAGAGACGGGAGGAGTTCGGGGAAAAATTTTGCCCCGATGCCGCCTTTGGTGAACTCCTTGGTCACTCGATCTATTTCTACACGAAAGACACCGGCCGCCCGATCCGCTATGTTCCGCCATCCTTCGCGCTGGATGACATCACGAAAATTCCACGCTACAAATCCTTCAACGCAAAAGAGAATGGCTGCAATCTTTGGTGGATCGAATACGGAGGCACGCTCGACACCGTGCATGACACGGAGGAGATCAAGTGGGAACTGTGGAAGGTGGTTTATGGGGTTTGGAATCACATCAAGAACTCGGGCCAGTTTCCGGAGGCCGAAAACCTGACGCTTGAATGGGTCGGGCATGTGCCGGGCAAGCGCGAAAGTCGCCGTTTTGAAGGCGATGTGATAATGACCCAGCAGGACGTCATCGAGCAACGGGAGCACCCCGACTGCGTGGCGCACGGTGGTTGGGCTTTGGATCTGCATCCCTCGGAGGGGGTTTACAGCCCCTTGGCTGGTTGCACGCATTGGCAGTCCCGTGGCGTGTTTGGCATTCCCTACCGCGCGCTCTATAGCCGCAATATCACGAATCTCTTCCTCGCGGGCCGCATCATCAGCGCCTCGCATGTGGCCTTCGGTTCGACCCGCGTGATGGGCACCTTGGGAGTGGCCGCCCAAGCGGTTGCCGTGGCAGCCGCACATTGCCGGAAAGCCAACTGCAAGCCGCGCGATCTTAATGAACCGGAACGCCTGCGCGTGTTCCGCCGAGATCTCGCCCGCACCGGCCAATACATCCCCGGCTACCGACTGCTTGATGAGGAGAACCTTGCGCAAAAGGCAACACTGACCTCCTCCGGAGACCTTCGTCTCTCAGCGCTGCCACCCGACGGCCCATTGCTCCATCTCGAACATTCGTGGGCACAACTGCTCCCCTTGCCTGCCGCACGCGTCCCCGCGATCACCTGCCTGCTTGATGTTTCGGAACCAACAACCCTCGAGGTGGCGCTGCGCACCGGGCATCGGCCTGACAACTTCACCCCGGAGCACACCCTCGCCACGCGCCGCATCGAGCTCGCGTGCGGACCAGCGCAGGAAGTAACCATAGACTTTGCGACCGAAGTTGCCCAAGCCACTTATGCCTTCGTCTGCTTCGCCGCAAACCCCGCCATCCAGATTCGCACCAGCGAGGAACGGATCACCGGCTTGCTTGCCGTGCGGCGTAAAAGCGATCAAAAGGCTCCGGAAGGAATCGGAGTCGATTCGTTTGAACAATGGGCGCCCGTGCGCCGACCCGCCGGTCAAAACCTCGCCCTAAAGTTTTCTCCCGCACTCGAAGGGTTCGGTTCGAAAAATGTCATCAATGGAATCACGCGTCCGACCGATGCCGCCAACGCCTGGGTGGCGGCGCCTAACGTCGGGAACGCCTGGCTCGAGTTCAAATGGCCCTCAGCTCAAAATATCAGCCGGGTAGAAATCACCTTTGACGCCGACTGGGATCATCCGCTTGAGAGCGTGTTCATGGATCACCCAGAGCGGGTAATGCCATTCACCGTGCGCGAGTATCGCCTGCTCGACGGAACCGGACGGATCCTGCACGCCACCGAGAAGAATCATCAAGCGCGTAATGTAATCGCCTTCCAGAGCGACATTTCCACCGAATGCCTGCGCTTGGAAATGCCATCCAGGCAAAGCAACGCACCGGCAGCCGTCTTCGAAGTTCGGATCGCTGCCTCGTAACGGATATTCTATTACTTGCATCTGACTTCACGCGAAAAAAGAAGAGGCTCAGTAGCCTGAGGTCCGTATTGTTTAACATTTTAATCTTGTTGTTTTTCCAACGACCATGTGCGCGTTGAAGAGCGTAAGCGGTGCGTCCAGTGATAAGCCGTGGTGGTTGTTAAGCAATGCGGCGTGCAGCACATCGACGGCGCCAGTGGCGAGATTTTGAGGGCGATAATCCATGCCGGTCAATCCCCTCACCTCCTTTCCGCCGTGCCAGTTGAAGGTGGAAAATCCGAGTTTCTCCGGAATCGAAAATCCCGCCTCGCGCAGGAGAGGCAGATGATTTGGCAGGCCGATTACGACATCGATTTTGTGATCGCGAACCCACGCGCGAACCACTCGCTGAGATGGCTCGTCATCATGGAAGATCGGCGCCGGCGGTTCTCCGCTCGGCAAAAAAGCGGCCAGGTATCCGGCGCTGAATTGTTGGTTCACACGGCCATCCGCGCTTTCGGGGACCCACAATCCAGGTCGTTGGTAACCGAGTTTTTTCAATTCGCCGACATGGCGCAGCATATCGAGGTATTGATTGGTGCTCACTCGGTGAATGCCTTCAAGACGCACCGAGTAGCCGATGGTGACAAAGCAGAAAGCCTCGGTTGCCACCTCGGGGAATGCCTCATCGTAGCGAATTCTCGGGGCAAGCAGCCCCCCGCGAATGCCGCGTGAGCGCAAGACGCGCAGCAACGATTCCCATTCGTTCATGGGATCGGAGAGCATGAATTTCTCTGCTTCGTAACCAAGTTCGTGCGTGCGCGCCGACATCGACGGCCATGTTGTTTTGAGTGAGTCCTGGCTTTTGTCATCGATGATGCAAGCCATCACGGAGCGGAAATGTTCGGGTTGCACCCGCGAGCGATAGGCCGCCAGCGCGGCGAGCGCAGGGTCGGGACGATAGCCAAGTTTCTCCGCCAAGTCGCGAATCCGCACTTTAGTCGCCGATGCAATCTGAGGCGAATCACGCAACGCAAGCGAAACACAGGCCACAGTGACCTCCGCCTTGTGGGCAATATCTTTGAGAGTAATGCGGCGCTTCATAACGACAATTTCTTAACTGATTAAATAGGCACATTGAAAGCCATTCCCTTCAAAAAGTGTCCGATCAAAATCAAGTTTCTCAGCCTTTGACCGATCCCTGGTAGGCCAGCAACGGGTCTTTCAAGCTCGAGACGCCCCCTACCCTGCGCGGGGTGTGGTGACGGGTAGTTTTAGTTTTTAAGTATCAGACCAATCGGGCGGTTTTTGGGCGGGGTGGTGTGCGGGAGTAGTTCGGCGGATTCCGTGGAGAAATTTGGGCCTTGCGGGACGATGGCCCGGTGTTTGGCTCGGCGGAAGAGGTAAATCGTGCCGCCGAGTAGGAGGATCACGCCGGTGAGGTAGGTTTCGGGTTCGGGGACGGCTATGATTTCGGTGCCGCCGCCGGTGAAGCCTCGTTCAAACCCGCTTCCAATGGAGGTGATGCCAGAGTCGCTATAGAAGCTGATGTTGGCAAGGTTGTTAGTAAGGGTGGCATTATTGGTAAAGACCAGGTTGCTGGAGTTCGGGTAAGTGCCGTAGTTTGTTCCGTGTTGGGTTTGTCCGCTCCAGTTCCAGATGGACAGGGTGGCTCCAGGTGCCCAAGAAGCGATGCTGCCGAAGCGGAGGGTGCCGACGAAGCCTGAGAAGTCGATGGTCGAGTTGGCACTGAGGGTGAGGGCACCGACGGTTTCATCGAAGTTTCCATTCACAGCCAGTTTGCCGCCATTACGGAGGGTAATGTTTGCGTTGTCGTTGACGGCGTTGGCGGCGGCAACGAGGAGGGAACCGCCGTTGAGGTCTATGCTTGAGGTGTTGGCGAGTGCGTTGGCAGTGGCGGCTTGGAGGGTTCCGCTGTTGACCGTGGTGGTGCCGTTGAATGTTGTCGCTCCGGCGAGGGTTTGGGTGCCGCTGCCGTTTTTCACGAGGTTGCCGGTGCCGGAGATGCCGCCGCTGTAGGTGGTGTTGACGTTGTTTGCACCAATGCTGATGGTGTTGTTTCCGATGGAGAGGGCATCGGCGCCTTGGAGTCCACCGATGTTGTAGGTATTCGCTCCGGTCACGGTGAAATTGACTGTTTGAGCGCCACTGGTGCCGGTGTTGAGCGTGGTGTTTTGGAGGGCGTTGACATGGCCGATTTCGAGAGTTCCGGCGCTCACGGTGGTAGTGCCGGTGTAGGTATTCGCTGCGGAGAGGGCGAGTGTGCCTGCTCCTGTCTTTGTGATGCCGAATCCGCTACCGCCATCGCCGATGGCTCCGGAGAAGGTGAGCTTTTCGGTGTTTACCGTTGAACCGATGGCGACATTGAGCGTGCGTGTGGCACCGCTCAGGGTCACGGGGCCAGTGAAGGTTCAGACATCCTGACCTCTGGGCGGCGTGAACCGCTGTTGAGGAACCTCAATGAACCGGGTTGAAGGACTTCCTCTGGTTTGGCGATACTTCGGTATGCCGCAAATCCAGCTCCCGATTTT